>CAYZYS010000209.1:0-2501 GCA_964482605.1 uncultured Bacteroides sp. | reverse complement strand
GAGATTCCCTTTGTAATTATTGGAAATGCTGAGGACTGTGACAATTTTAACAAGGTAGCCATCAATATTGCCGACCTTACCCTTGTCAAGCCAATCACCGGAAGCATGATTGAAGAGGCAATTATCAAATTAATCACGCAGCGTGAACACATCAAGGCTGAGAGACTTGAGGAAGAGCGGCGGCAGGAGGAGGAACGCGCCAATCAGCTTGAGGAGGAGGCTAAGCGCATGCGCAAGCACATTCTGATAGTGGATGATGATGTGGTCATGCTCAAGCTCATAAAGCGGTACCTCGACGAAAAATATGATATTGCTACTGCAATCAACGGCAGATTTGCCATGAAATTTCTTGAAACCAAGCACACGGATCTGATACTTCTCGACTATGAGATGCCTGACGAGAACGGTCCCGCAATCATGGAAAAAATACGCGCGATAGACAGATTTAAGGATACACCGATTGTATTCCTTACAGGTATGGCTGAACGTGACAAAATTGCGCGCGCACTCTCCATGAAGCCTCAGGGATATCTTCTGAAACCAATAGACCACGACAAGCTTATTGACACAATTAACCGACTGATCGGCTGAGAGGAGGAACCAGCAGATGAATGATGATATTGACGATGAGCTTTACATAACCAACCTGATAGAAGCCGACATTCTTCAGGAGCTTCAGGACGCCTTTTCCAATATGACCGGACTTGCCGCACTGACAACCGATATGGACGGAAAACCGGTTACGAAGGGTTCCAACTTTACAGACTTCTGTTTCAAGTACACAAGGTCGTCTCCTATCGGCTGCTCGCGCTGTGAGCAGAGCGACCGTCAGCACGTCGCACAGTCCGCTGCGGAAGGCCGGGCTGTCGTATACCGGTGCCATGCGGGGCTTGTCGACTTCTCCGCACCGATAATGGTCGGCGACAAGTGTGTAGGCTGCTTTGTAGGCGGACAGACCTTGGCCGAACCGTATGACAGAGCCAGCGTAATCTCAACCGCCAATGATATCGGCGTCGATTCGGAGGATTATCTGGCGGCAATCCAGAAGATTCGCGTAATAAAGAAGGAGGCGATTGAGAAGGCTGCCAATTTCCTGTACACAATCGCCAACATGATTTCCAACATCACCTACAACAAATACCAGATTATGAAGTCCAATCAGGAAATACAGAAGGCCGCCAACATGAAGTCGGATTTTCTTGCCAACATGAGCCACGAAATCCGCACTCCTATGAATGCAGTTATCGGCATGGCGGAGCTTGCGCTCAGAGAGGAGCTCCCTCCTGCGGCAAGAGAATATATCACTCAGATTAAGGCTTCCGGCAAGACGCTGTTGAACATAATCAATGATATCCTTGATTTTTCCAAAATTGAAGCGGGCAAGTTTGACATAACTGTCGCAGAGTATGAGCCTATGTCCATAATCAATGATGTAGCCAACATCATAATGACACGTCTGATTGACAAGGATGTAGAGCTTATACTTGACATCGATCCGACAATTCCAAGCGACCTGATTGGCGACAGCAACAGACTGAAGCAGATAATTGTCAATCTTACCAACAATGCCGCCAAGTTCACCAAAAAAGGAAAGATTGTGCTTAGTGCTGCATATAATAAAAAGTCTCACGACGAGCTTGAGCTTCTCATATCGGTGTCGGATACGGGAATAGGCATCAAAAAGGAGGATCTTGGCAAGCTCTTCCAGTCCTTCCAGCAGCTTGACAGCAAACGCAACCGCAACATTGAGGGAACCGGTCTTGGTCTTGCCATATCCAAGAGTCTCCTTCAGCTCATGCACGGCAGTATCACCGTGGAGAGCGAATATAATGTAGGCAGCACCTTTTCATTCAGGCTTCCGCAGCTCATAAGCAACGCAGAGCCGTCTGTCCTTGTAGAGGATGCGGCGTCCATCAACGCTTCAGCCATAATTGCCAATCCGCACATTTTAGAGCAGCTTCGTAAGGACATCTCGCGGCTTGGTGCCAATTTCATTGACATGACAAGCGACAGGGAGCTTGACCGCCTGCTGTCTGAGAATGTCAGTTTCCTTTTTATTGAAAATGACACTCTCACTGACAAGATTGAGCAGTTTCTCATCGACAACCCACAGATTACAGGTGTGCTTATAGTTGATTTTAACGCCAACACCGAATATAACATTCCTAACTTCGTCGTTGTCAAGAAGCCTGTTTACTCGCTCAATATTGCCTCACTTTTTAACCATGAGGTACTCTACGGCAACAACGGTATAACCGAGACTGATTTTGACTTTATCGCGCCTGAAGCCAACATCCTGATTGTAGATGACAACGCAATCAACCTGACCGTGGCTGAGGGACTGCTTGAACCTCTCAGGATGAATATTGACACTTCAACGAGCGGTGTCGATGCAATTAAGAAGGTCTCCTCCAAAAAATATGACATTATATTTATGGATCACATGATGCCTGAGGTTGACGGCATTGAGACCACGCACATAATCAGGAGGTTCCATCCTG
>CAYZYS010000208.1:0-2586 GCA_964482605.1 uncultured Bacteroides sp. | reverse complement strand
GCATGCGCATGCGCGCGTAATAGTAGGAACGGGTCACGGCGGGCGCCCATTGGGAATGGCGTTAAGCCCCTAAAATCGGGGCTTTTCCACCATTCCCAATGGCTTAGAATGTGTCATAGGAATTGTAAAAATCGTAGTACTTCCGACCCGTGAAGAACTTTGTCTCAAGTTTCGCATCCGCCTTCCTGTAACCGTATTTCTTGTAAATGGCACAGAAGAGCCGCCCACCGCAGAGGAGGGACAGGAGGAACCCGCCAAGCTTGAAGTCGGACACCTTTCGGTGCAGCACCTCCGTGTCAAGGATGGCACGCATCTGCTTGTCAATCACCTTGTCATCCTGCGAGATTAGTATGACCTTGTAACCGTACTTCCTGTGCTGGCGGAAAAAGGCACACCATGAAAGGCGGTCAGACCTGTTCCAGCTGCGGCTGTTAAACAGCTCCTGGCACTCATCAAGAACAAGCAGAGTCTGCCCCTCCAGTATCTTGCCTTTTTTGTCCCTCCTGTGGTAATTCTGCGCAAAACCAACAAGCCCGTCTATGTAGCTGAAGCACTGGGGCTTCCCCGGGCCAATGTAGGCGTTGTCACGCCACTGGGAATTGGGCACGAAAACAAACGCCCCCGGCTCCCTCTTGCGCCGAGGCTTCACCATACTTGTGTCAACGTTGAAATTGGCAATCACGTTTTTGCCCGAAACAAGGGCTTCATAAATGTCCTTAGCCACATGCAGGCTTTTTCCCGAGCCTGGAACGCCCGTATAAAAATAAATCATGGGAACACCCCCTAAACCCAAGTGCATTTGTGCACACAAAACCAAGGACACGGCGCTGATGGGCGAGCCAGTGTCCAACAACAAAAAAATCAATCCCCGTCATCACCTGAATTGAGCCATTTGTCAAACCTGTCCTTGATGACCGTGAATGTGAGGTATGACAGGACGGCGCCAAGCCATGAGGTGAAAAGCTCAAGGCAAAAGTCAAAGGGCACGAAGTAATTGAGGTACCCCAAAAAGGTGAATCCGTTGATGGTGTCAATGACGTCACGGAGGGGGCTCTCAGGCAAAAGGCCAAGGAGCCACACTATGACAGTGTTGAATAGCTGGATAAGCACCTTAAAAGTTTCCATCAAAACCACTTCCTTCCGTCAAGGAACATCTTGCGGGTGAGCGACGCAAGATACAGCACAAACAAAAGCGACTGGAGCCCACGGCAGACGGAGGAGACCTCCGAAAAAATCGAGAGGTCGGCAGTGAACTCTTCATGTATGTTGAACTGCGGCAGGTCAAGCACCATGTCAAAAACAGGCGCCTCGGGCTCGGCCGCAAGGGAGGCAAGGACATAATACACATCCCATGGGACGCTGAACGGGAACTTGCCCTTGGCCATCTCCAGAGTGGCGCCAACCTCCGTGGACAGGGTGGTGAGGACACTGACCGAACCGCCCGAACCTCCATCATCATCAATGAGGGTGTTGAGGGTGTCAATGAGCGTGTCCACCTCCGTGAGCGTCTTTATCGTGCTGACGTCCTTGCCAATGGACTTGATAGAGGAATTGAGGGTGTCAAGGGACTTCTGTATGCCCTTAAGCGCATCCTTTGTCATGTCATCATAAAAGTCATCCATCCGCTTGTACATCTTCTTGAGGTAGGTGAGAATGCTGTCAATGTCCTTGGACATGTCCTTGGTGTTGTCCTCAATGCTTGCGACGTCTTTTTTGACGTCCTTCAGGTACTTGCTGATAGTCTCGTCAATCTTCTCCTGCTTCTCCATCTTGTCAGTGATACCGCTTGTCTGCTTGTCAAGCTCCGTGGAAAGCTCATCCATCAGGTCATCCCAGTTAATTTCGAGGTCAGTCGGGGACAAGGTAATACTTGTCGGCAGGTCACCATTGTCGAAGTTGGTGGTGGTGTAAATGCCAAGGCCTCCAGTGATGTCGCTGTATGCCGCCTGAAATGACTTGTATACGTAATACTCATCAGAACGGGCAATGTGAATGAAAAATCTGGGGCTCCCATTGCAGCCATGAGCAGTTGTACCCGTACACGTTTCATCAAGAACCCAGCCATTAGCCTTGTACAAATCAAAATTGACATAATAGCAATATGCATCCGGCAACTGGTTACATTCATCATCAAGCCACACGACATCACTGAAATATGAATCGTGGTATGCAAGGTCAGAAGTGTCAAAGCCGTACAAGTACCAAGAATCCTTTGTTGAACTTGACGAATTAATATAAAATGCCGTGCAACCCTTTTCCTTAAGGTAATTAATGGCATTGGAATAATAAGTGGACATGTATGAACCTCCACCAAGGAACTTATTAAAATAATAAATGGCATCACTATTATCCCATGTAGTAGAATAACCACCCACTTCAACAAGCCCATTATGCTGACGGAGCATCTCGCTTAGCTTGTCATAGATGTCGGAGAGCTGGTCACTGTCCAGGGTCACATCCTGGTCAGTCATATAAGAATACGATAGGGGAGTTGAAAAACTATCAAGATATGAACTAATGCTATCCGTAATTGATGAAGTTTTAGTTTCATATTTTAAAGCACCAAAAAGTTATACTACAGAAAAT
>CAYZYS010000207.1:0-2625 GCA_964482605.1 uncultured Bacteroides sp. | reverse complement strand
ATGATGGGCAAGTCGGTATTGTTGGTTGATTTGGATAAGCAGGGGAATGTGAGCAAGTTTTACGGCATACACAGTTATGAGAAACCGTCGGTTGCTGATGTGCTGCTTGGGAACAAGCGTATTGAGGAGTGTGTGTGTCATGTATATGGCGCTGACAATGACAGGTGCATTGAGGTTATCCCTGCGAACATGTCGCTTCTTACTGCGGACAGGCAGATTCTTCTTGATGTCACGAAGCCGCAGCAGACCAGGCTTAAAAAGGCTCTTGCGGAGGTTGACGATGCGATGGCTTACGATTACTGCATTATCGACTGTGCGCCTGATATTAACATGAGCGTCATAAATGCGCTTGTGGCAGCAGATGATGTTGTCATTCCTGTTACGATTGACCAGTTTGCCTATGACGGTATCGACGAGATTATGGAGCAGATTATGGACGTGAGGGAGAACTTCAACCCGACACTTGTGATTGGCGGCTGTCTGGTCACGTCATACAGGGACAATGATTTCAACCGAGATGGCGTTGATTATCTTGCTAAGAAAATGGGCGGTCGTGTCTATGACAGCAAGGTTAAGTGGTCTGGGCTTGTCAACGGTTCTACATTCGAGTGCCAGCCTTTGGAGATTTATTCCCCACGCTGCGCAGCGGCAAAGGGTTATAGGGATTTTGCCGAGGAATACATTAAGGGGGAGCGTTAGGAATGGCTAGAAATTTTTCTTTCAAGGATTTGCTGAATGATGAGAGTAAGAAGGAAACGGTTAAGACTAAGACGATTGTGTGGGTGAGCATTTATGACATTGAGCCACACAGACATAATTTTTTCAGAATGGATACGAATATTAACGGATTGAAGGACTCCATTCGTGAAGCGGGCGGTGTCAACAATGCTGTGCAGATTGTAAGGAACGGCAGTGGTGATGATAAAACGTATACGATGTACGAGGGTCACAGGCGGTTGAAATCGTGCATAGAGCGGGTGGAGCAAGAGGGGCTTGAGGAGTTTAAATTTATCAAGGCTGAGATTTCCGAGAGGAAGCATTATGTCAATGAGATTGAGCAGATTGTCACGTCGAATACAACCACACGTACTCTTAACAGTTGGGAGATAATGATGTCATGTATGAAGCTGACGATGGTTTATGAAGAGGCAAAGGACAGGGGCGAGCTTGTATTGGAGCCGAACGAAACGTGCATCAGGGATAAGGTTGCTCATAAGGTTCATTTGAGTTCGTCACACGTAGGTAATCACATGTATATTGGGAATCATCTTTCCGATGAGCTTATGGATGTCTTTGCAGAGGATAAGATTACCTTGAAGCTTGCGTTTGAAGCTGCCCACCTTGAACCAGATGAGCAGGCGAGGCTTGCGGAGATTGCAGAGGAATGTGGGACTTTCACGATTGAGGATATCAGGAGGCTTGTGGGAGACAGGGTTATTCCAGGGCAGCAGGCATTAGATATGCCAACGATTGGCATGAACGGTGATGGTGGAGATGACATGCCAACGATTGGCAAGAGCTGTGATGAAGATGATGACATGCCAACAATTGGCAAGAGCTGTGACAGTGGTGATGACATGCCAACAATTGGCAAGAATCTCAACGCATATGAGCAGGAATCGGGCGAATGTATAAGTGAATCAAGTGATTGCGAGATTGAGGACTATAACACCAGTGAAAGTATCGTAGCAGTCAATTATGCCAAGGCTGGAGATACGCCAGTGACTGACAAGTTCTATTACGAGCAGGGGGAGTATGAGTTGAAGATGGTTGATGACCTTATTGCTGAATACACTTCATACAGGAAAACGTCACTTGACAAAAATGATAAGAAAATGATAATGAGGCACTGTTGCATTCTGGACGGTTTGAAGGCATTAAGGAATTATTTGGATAAAAAAACATGCCAGTGACTGGCATGTTTGAGGGGGTCAGGTATTGGGCTGTTTGGGAAGACCGAGGTATTCAAGCAGGGCGCTTTCAAGCAGGCGTGAGAAATTAACATTTTTCTCCTCTGCAAGACGCTTCAGCCATGCAGGGAGCGTTGTGTTTGTCTTGACACGCTCGTTATCCCTTTTCATTCTGTAAAGGTCGGGGTGTATGGTAACAGGCATTACGATTTTTCCAGCGGTTAGCTCGTTGGGAAATGAAACGGAGGGTTCGGGGACGGCTTCACCGTCACGCTCCATTCCGTACACATGAAGCTCAGCAGCCTCCGAAGCCATTCCGACTGCATCGGCAAGGCTGTCACAGCAACTGAAACATCCGGGAAGGTCGGGGAAGGATATTCCATAACCACCATCAACTCCCACCTCCAATACCGCAAGATATGTCAAATTCAGCATAACAATTTTCTCCTTTCTATTTTGATATACAGGCATTGGGGGCTATTTAAGCCCCGCCTGTTTTAATATGCTGTCAAGTGTGCCGGGTGCAATGTCCTTCTTGCCATGTATTGGGACTGTGACTCTTCCCGGCTTTGTAGGGTGTTTGAGCTGTATATGTGAACCGTTTTGGTCTACTTTATACCAGCCATTTTTGTAGAGTGTTTTTAGTACTTCACGTGCTGTCATTTTCTACCTCCTTACAAATATTATTATACGCCTATTTTGTGCGTATGTCAAT
>CAYZYS010000206.1:0-2645 GCA_964482605.1 uncultured Bacteroides sp. | reverse complement strand
TCTCGTTGAAGAATTCATCTATGACGGGCATGTTGTTGCGTCCAACTAGTAGTACTTTATATTTCATTTTGTTCTCCATTCCGTAGGTCTTTTTCTTTTCATTATAAACAATTACCATGGATTTTGCACTATATTTTTTAAATTAATGAAAATGTGCGAAAATATTTATATGGGTGTCATATGAATGGCATAAGGTTGACAAAATATTGGTATGACAATATAATTATTCCATATATAACATACCGAAATAGTATGGATAGTTTTGGGACAGATACGTATAATGTGACGAAATATGGAGATTAGTATGAAGATATCAACAAGGGGAAGATATGCGCTGAGGCTGATGCTGGACCTTGCGATTAATGACAGCGGCGAGCCAATCAGGCTCAAGGACATATCAAAGAGGCAGAACATATCTGACAAATATCTTGAGCAGATAATATCAATACTGAACAAGGCGGGCTTTGTCAAGAGCATCCGGGGCCCGCAGGGCGGTTACAGGCTTTCGAGGCAGCCAAAGGACTATACGGTGGGCATGATACTGCGCATTACGGAGGGCAGCCTTGCACCGATATCCTGCCTTGACACTGACGTTAATGAGTGCGACAGGCAGGGGGATTGTGTCACCCTCATTTTGTGGAAGAAGATGGATGAGGCGATAAAGGGCGTGGTTGACACCATAACACTGGAGGACATGAAGGAATGGTCCCAGCAGAAGAAGGATGATTATGTCATATGATTAGAAATGTGGCATTGGAGGACATATCGGACGGAAGGCTTTACTCCTCAAGGGACATGGCAAGGGTTGGGTGCAATGACTGCAATGGCTGCTCCAATTGCTGCCATGTCATGGGGGATTCCATTGTGCTTGACCCATTGGACGTGGCGTGGCTTGCCACGGGGCTGGGCGTGGATTTTAACGCACTTCTGGGTGATGGAACGGTCAGGCTTAATGTTTATGATGGGGTGGTGCTTCCTTACCTGAATCAGGAATCAGGTGGCGGTGGCTGTACATTTCTTGATGGTGACGGAAGATGTGGGATTCACGGTTTTCGTCCGGGCTTTTGCAGGATGTTTCCCCTTGGGCGTTACTATGAGGGGGACGGCTTTAGCTATATACTTCAGAACAGGGAATGTCCGTATCCGACCAAGACAAAGGTGAGAATCAGCAGCTGGCTTGGGATTGACAGGCTGTCGGAATATGAGGGGCTCATGCTGCGATGGCACGGCATTGTGAAAAATATCCGTGAATATGCCGGGCTTGCGGGGGATGAAGCACTTAGCAGCGTCAATCAGGGCATGCTTAAGATGTTTTATTTTGTGCCTGGGTATGGCGATGACACATATGAATGGTTTTCAAGGCAGATGGATAAATGGCAGGCGTAATGAATTAAATGCAGTACATAATCACATACTCATTCCTGTGGATATTAATCTGGGAGGAAGAGCATGCGTATTCTTTTTTATGACACAAAGCCCTATGACAGGCATTCATTTGATGCGATAATGGAAAGGTATGAGGACGTTGAGCTTGAATACCTTGAGGAGGATTTGAACGAGGGCACGGCAAGATATGCCGCAGGCTTCGACGCCGTGTGCATATTTGTGAGCTCCGATGCAAGGGGCAGCGTGCTGGAAAGGCTTGTTGGGGCAGGCGTGAAGCTTGTACTCCTAAGGTGTGCGGGCTTTAACAATGTGGATGTGGAGAGGGCAGGGGAGCTTGGACTTGTGGTAATGCGGGTGCCTGCCTATTCACCGGAGGCGGTGGCTGAGCATGCCATGGCGCTTGCAATGGCGGTAAACAGAAAGATACACAAGGCGTACATCAAGGTGCGGGAGAATAATTTCAGCCTGCAGGGTCTCACCGGGATGAATTTTCATGGGAAGACGGCGGGTATCGTGGGTACGGGCAGGATAGGCGCGGCAATGTGCCGCATTTGCAATGGATTCGGGATGAGGGTGAGGGCGTATGATATGTACCCTGACCGAAATCTTGACGGTGTGGAATATGTGGGGCTTGATGAGCTTCTTTCCGAAAGTGACCTGATATCCCTTCATTGTCCTCTGACGGATGCCACGCGCCACCTTGTGAACAGGGACACAATCGCTAGGATGAAGGATGGTGTAATCCTTGTAAATACGTCAAGGGGCGCACTGGTGGACACGGATGACCTGATAGGGGGGATAAGGGACAGGAAATTCTTCGGTGTGGGGCTTGACGTGTATGAGGAGGAGGCGGGATATGTCTTTGAGAACAGGTCGGAGGACATATTGCAGCATTCCATAACGGCGCGGCTCCTGTCATTTCCGAATGTGATTGTCACGTCACATCAGGGGTTTCTGACCAATGAGGCACTTGAGGCAATCGCCGCAACCACGCTGGACAATGTGGACAGGTACAGGGAAGGAAGGCTTGAAGGCGCATATATAGTTGCATGAAAAAAGGGCTCCGAAATTCATCGGAGCCCTTGGCATTTCCTAGTGGCGAGAGGGGGACTTGAACCCTCGACACTGCGGGTATGAACCGCATGCTCTAGCCAGCTGAGCTATCTCGCCAAAAAAATATGAATCTACAGGTGTTACAGGTTAAAAGTGGGGCCTATAGGGCTCGAACCTATGACCCTCTGCTTGTAAGGCAGATGCTC
>CAYZYS010000205.1:0-2717 GCA_964482605.1 uncultured Bacteroides sp. | reverse complement strand
CCACCTCAAACCGCGGCCTTACCAACATGATTAGGGTACAGATTGTGTAATGAATATCAAAGAATGAGTCGTCCCCCGTGGCTTACGGGGGACGTTTTTTGACGAAATGACGAATTTATGGTAAAATTGCGAAGGAAGATGTTGTTTTATTGTTTGGAATGGGAGGAGAGTATGAAGCGTAAGTGCGTGTTAAGAAAAGGGTTAACGGCTTTTTTGTCGCTTGCCATGGTGGCGGGACTTATGCCAGCAACGGCAGGAAGCAAAAGTGTGTATGCAGCCACGCAGGGTGAGCTGTCCGTGACAGCGTATGCAACCAAGGATGATTTGATGAATGCGTTCACACTGGATTCGGACGGAAATGCTGCCAATGTTGGCAAGCTGCTTTTCGGAAAGAATGAAGAAGGCGTTCCGCAGGAGTGGTATATCCTGGGAAAGGACAGCGGTGTTGAGGGGGATAATACCGCCATATTTGTTTCAAGCCCAATAGTAAATGGCAAGGTGGTCTTTGCCACGGTTCCCGAATCAGAAAACGGCGAAGATGATGATATACATCATCATATGGAGATTGATGACAGTCTGTTGGAAAAGGAATATTCCGCTGATTGGGGATGTGTTTATGAGGATGGTGTTCCATCAAGTGTGTATGTGAATCATTATGGCGGAAGTGATGTCAGGGCATTGCTGAATGGACTGGAAAAGAATACGGATTATTTTACGGCTTCCGAGCAAAAGCTGATGAATGCCACAAGTGTTGTGATAAGTGACAAGAAGAACAGCAATGAATATAGTGTTGCGGATAAGCTTTATCTATTAACGCCAGGTGATAATAGAACAATAAAGGCAGGCAGCAATGCTGATAAGACATTGCCGTCCAATCCATATTGGAGCAGTGGGGAGTGGTTTTGGCTCCGTGATCCCCATGAGAGTATTAAAAGGGGTGCGAGAACTACCCTGCCAGTTCAAGGTCCAGGTTCAGGAAATGTTGATGATGAAAATTATGTGCGTCCTGCCTCAAACCTGAACCTTACTGATGTATTGTTCGCTTCTGCTGCCACGGTGGCAACAGCTGACGCAGCAGTGTCAGGAACGATGTCTGCTGACACAGCAATGGCAATAAGGCTTGATGGCAGTGGTATGAGTATAGGGACGGTGTTTTATGATGATGATAACCATAAAATTACCGCACAGAAGGCTTCTGACGCAACCGGTGATGTCGCTGTTGTGATACAGGGTAATGACGGGACGAATGACTGGTATTACAGCCAGGTTGTGGGAGAAGCTTTGGTTGTAAGCGCAGAGCAGATTGAGCAGGCTTGTAATGTGACAGGCATAACGCTTGCGGATTGCAGGATTTGGCTTGAAACAACGCAGGATGGTGTGACGTATGCCGTCAATGCAGTGGAAAAGGATGTGCTTACGGGCATTACGGCACCTGAGGCAATTACGGTGGCGAATGGGACAGCTTACGCTGACATGAATCTGCCTGAAACAGTTGGTATTGCAACATTAAGGGGGACGGTGGACACGGCACAGGTTGTATGGGACACGGAAAAGCCCGCAGATGGAAGCTATGACCCTTCAGCTTCGGCAGAGCAGACGGTTTGCCTGAATGGTACGGTGATTTGTTCCTATTGGGTGGTTTCTGAGGATGTTCCATTTAGTACAACCATCAAGGTTACAATAAGTGCTGCGGTTGGTGGTGGTGATTCAACGGCGGGCGATGCTGAAGCAGGAAAACAGGATTCGCAAGATACTGCTAATGGTGGAAATGTAACAGATGATGGAGCATTGGGTGGAAATGTAACGGATGGTGGAGCATTAGATGGGAATGTATCGGATGATGGAGCATTGGATGGAAATGCAACAGATGATGGAGTATTGGATGGAAATGCAACAGATGATGGAGCATTAGATGGGAATGTATCGGATGATGGTGCATTGGATGGGAATGTATCGGATGATAGTGATTTAGATGAGAGTGCAACGGATGATGACAGTTCGTTGGATGATGATTCAGATGACGGGCAGACAGCAGAAGAACGTGAGGAGGCAGAGTGGGAGGCAGCCACGGGTCGGGCAGAGGAGCAGCTTGAGGCTGCACTGGCAACGCAGGATGCACTTTTTGATGGAAAGGCTTCATCTGCACAGAATGACGTGGTTGGAGGAAATACGGCGGATGGTTTAGGCGTACCGTTTGTATCACTTAATATCAACGTAACAGGAACAACAGCAAGGCTTCCTTTGAAGCTCCTTAACACAATGTCAGGCAGGTCGGTTCTCTTGGGACTTGGCTACAACAATGGTTCACTGGCTGCGATTAACGGAAGCAACGCAGTGAACTGCACCCTCCTCGACATCACCTCGGAGGATGCGGATGAGCTTTCGGCTTCACAGAAGGTAAAGCTTGCGGCGGCAGGGCTTGACATTGCCAATATAAGGTCCGTCAGGGTGCGAAGTGACAAGGCAGATTCACTTGCATTCATTGGAATGTTCGTGCCGTTTGCTGGCAAAGAGGGACATCCGGTTGAACTGTATTATGAGACTGCAACTAGTTATGTGAAGTGGGCAGACGCAGGAAATGTTGGGGCTAACGGTTACGTCTGGGTTGTGATTCCGCAGGTATACGTGAATATGGTTGTGGCAGTGAGGTAGTTTTGTACCTGATGGGCAGTTTGGGCGGATATTATGGATGTTTTGGGTGAATTAAGGCTGTTGCC
>CAYZYS010000204.1:0-2721 GCA_964482605.1 uncultured Bacteroides sp. | reverse complement strand
GCGGTTAGCAATACCATGTATTTACAGTTGATAATAATTTCGTAATTTTAATTAAACAATACCACACACAATTTACTGTGAAAGGAGCGTGAGCATAATGCCAAGGGTGGCGATTAAGAGAAATGAATACAAGATTAAGGATAACAAAGCCTACCTTAAGGAGCGCATCAAGGGGAGGATGAAGACAATGGACATCACCCAGGGCGATATAGCCAATGAGCTTCATGTATCACAGGGTTCCGTATCACTTAAAATCAACAATTCCAATTTCACCTACACAGAGCTTATGACTGTGTGCAGGATGCTGGAGTTTGATGACGAGGATATTTTGAAATTTATGAAGGCTTGAGGAAATGAGGAAAAACATATGGGAATGGAAAATGAATTTAAAGAGATTGAGGAGATGTACAGCGAGGATATTACTGTGAAGCTGCATGAGGAGGATTTCAAGAAGCTCCTACATCTGTGTGGTCGGCATGGGCTGACTATTGAGGAGCTTGTCAACAGCTTCCTGAATGACCTTATATGGGGGCGGCAGACCAACGGATCGGACGAGCGTGACCTTGCAAAGGGGTGGTTTGACAGGTGTTGGTTTGGGAGCTTTTGCGATATGACTCTGCTTAGGTGGCTTATTGATGAGCATGATGATGTTAAGGGGTTTGTGAGCGCATACCGAAACAAGAATGATGCCATGAGGAGGCTTGGCGAGGCGGTCTTGCACAAGGATGACAGCGAATACCATGATACGTTTTATGATGAGTGCAAGGATGATGCCAGTGATTGGGAGGAGACGTATGATGATTATATCAATGACTTTGTAAAGGAGTGCCCTTCAAAGCCGAAGATGTCATATGAGCTGTATAAGGATGTCCATGATGTTATCAAATGGTATGAGAAATATGAGGATATTCTGTGCGATTTCTGATTAAGCTTGGTTAAGGTTTTGGTTCGAGTTTTAATTCGAGTTTAACTCGTTGTTAACTCGTTGCTGACTCGTTAATTATTGTTACGCTTGCGGGCGTTATTGAGAGGGTGAAGTAGGGGTGTATGATGACAGGATTTTTCGAAGCATGGAATGTGATTGCTGCGCCTGCCGTAATTGCAGGATTTCCAAAGTGATGAAAAAGGACGTGCATGGGATGGACTGTTATAAGTGTTTTAGGTGTGCCAGGGATTTGTTCGCCGAGGCATATTATGAGGACCAGTACAGGTGTACTTGTACGTGTGAGGGAGTATTAAGGGGGTGATGGCGGTGGAACCAATATGCAAGGGGCATTTTAGGACGGATTTATTTGAAAAGACGGTTACGTTTCTGATGACTATTCTACAGGCGATGTTTCGCATCATGAATGAGCATAAGAGCTTCCGCCTTGAAATCAAGTATGATGCGGAAGCCCTAAATCTGCACTATGAATTTTTCGTGCCTACTGATAAATGCGTGTCAGATGACACGAATCTGGTATCTTGAACGATGACAAATCATCATGCTCATCAATGAAAAATTCGGCTTTGGTGGAATCGGAGTTCCAGACAAGACCATTCCATGATAAGTTGTCAATACGTTCAATCAATTCGCTTTTTTCAGATTGCGTAAGACCTGAAAAAGTGAGTTCGTATTTATACAGCGACATCATAAGCACCTCCCTTCGTGGATTGTCAGGTGTTGGCGCACCTGCAATTTGAGTATAGGCGTGTGGTGTGGAAAAGGCAATAGCTGAGACGTGTGAAGGAGTATTAAGGGGGTGATGGCGGTGGATGAGTTCATGGAATCATATATAAAGCTATGCAATGCATACGCTCAATATGTTAGTGCAAGGCTGTCTGAGGCTGCGAAGATTCACACAGAGCCAGTTGATTGCCAGCCGCATGATTTGACCGATGAGGTGCGGCTGGTCAATACAATGGCTGTTACCCTTGGAAGGCTTGGATTTTCAAGCAAGGGGCAGCAGTTTGATATTATTGACGGAGCTTGAGGTATTCCCATTCAGACAAATCTGTTGGGGAAACAACGGTAGAGTATAATTCATCCCATTCTGTGCATCCTGTCGAGAATGTAAATACATCGTCGGCAGCGGCTACGGCTGATGAATAGAATCCATACACTTCATCACCGATTTTAAGGGAGAATTTACCATTGTTGTTTGGGAATATTTTCATGAGCCCCACAGGGCTTTGGTAAGTCCACACTGAATCACCACCTCCCTTCGTGGATTGTCAGGTGTTGGCGCACCTGCAATTTGAGTATAGGCGTGTGGTGTGGAAAAGGCAATAGCTGAGCTAACGGCTATACGGGCTAATCTCATATGTTTTTGGGGATGGGTGATTGCCACGCCCGTCCCTGGTATGGGGATATGTTATGTGCTTTCAATGCGGCGCACTTTGCCGTTCTTCTGAGCTTCTTATATACATCGTGGCGTGCCAATTCGACTCTGGTACGCCGCATTGAGGGCATATATTAATGGTTCTCAACTAAATATGGTTGATGGGGCAATGCGGAACTGGGGCATGGCTTTATTAAATGCACCCAAAAACCGAAAGCAAAAAAATACATCATAATGGAATATCCAGCAGGGCTTGTGAAATGGGCGTTGGCTTGTTAAAGTTACCCAAAATTCTCATGCAGCTTTAAAATGGGATGTTCAGGAAGCAAGGAGGAGCAACGCAAGAGATGGCTGAAATAATCAGAGTCGAAAAGAATAAGAATTTTACTGTGATGGCTAA
>CAYZYS010000203.1:0-2732 GCA_964482605.1 uncultured Bacteroides sp. | reverse complement strand
CCATAAGTCCTCGCATACCTGCAAGCTGCTTAATCTGCTGGTTAGAACCACGGGCACCGGAATCAGCCATCATAAAGATGTTGTTATACTTATCAAGTCCTGAAAGAAGGGCATCCGTAAGTACGGCATCCGTATCCTTCCAAACCTCGACAACCTCCTTGTACCTTTCCTCCTCGGTAATGAATCCGCGGCGGTAATTCTTGGCAATCTTCTCTATGGTTGCCTCAGCCTCGGCAATGAGCTTCTGCTTCTGTGCAGGCACGGTCATGTCGGAAATCGAAACCGTCATTGCTGCACGTGTTGAATACTTGTACCCGATTGCCTTGATGTCATCGAGAACCTCTGCGGTCCTGGTTGAACCATGTGTATTGATTACCTTCTCAAGGATTGCCTTCAGCTTCTTCTTGCCAACATGGAAGTCAACCTCCAGTGCAAGGAAGTTCTCAGGCTTGCTCCTGTCAACAAAGCCAAGATCCTGAGGAAGAATCTCATTGAAGAGGAAACGTCCCAGCGTTGACTCCACAATTCCCGTCACCGTCTCACCGTCAGCCTTCGCCTTCGCAACCTTCACCTTTATCCTTGAATGAAGTGTTATTACACCATTTTCATAGGCAAGTATTGCCTCATTCACATTCCTGAAGTACTTGCCCTCGCCCTTTGCGCCCGGTCTTTCCTGTGTCAGATAATAGATACCAAGTACCATATCCTGTGAAGGAACCGCAACAGGGCCACCGTCAGACGGCTTCAGCAGGTTGTTAGGCGACAGCAGGAGGAAACGGCACTCAGCCTGTGCCTCAACCGAAAGCGGAAGATGCACTGCCATCTGGTCACCGTCAAAGTCGGCATTAAATGCCGTACAAACCAATGGATGAAGCTTAATTGCCTTACCTTCAACGAGAATTGGCTCAAATGCCTGTATGCCAAGCCTGTGCAATGTAGGGGCACGGTTAAGCATTACAGGATGCTCCTTGATTACGTCCTCAAGCACATCCCACACCTTCGTCTCAAGGCGCTCCACCATCTTCTTTGCATTTTTCACGTTCTGTGCGATTCCCTGTGACACAAGCTCCTTCATAACAAAAGGCTTGAAAAGCTCGATTGCCATCTCCTTCGGAAGACCGCACTGGTATATCTTAAGCTCAGGACCAACAACGATAACGGAACGTCCTGAATAGTCAACACGCTTGCCGAGAAGGTTCTGGCGGAAACGTCCCTGCTTACCCTTGAGCAGGTCGGAAAGGGACTTGAGTGCCCTGTTTCCTGGTCCCGTGACAGGACGGCCGCGACGGCCATTGTCAATAAGGGCATCGACAGCCTCCTGCAGCATCCTCTTCTCATTGCGCACAATGATGTCAGGTGCGTGAAGCTCCTGAAGTCGCGCAAGACGGTTGTTTCGGTTGATTATCCTCCTGTACAGGTCATTGAGGTCGGACGTTGCGAAACGTCCGCCATCAAGCTGCACCATAGGCCTTAAGTCAGGCGGAAGCACAGGTATCACCGTGAGGATCATCCACTCAGGCTTGTTGCCTGATTCACGGAATGCCTCAACAACCTCAAGCCTCTTGAGTATCCTCACCCTCTTCTGTCCGCTTGCATCCTCAAGCTCAGCCTTGAGCTCAGCGGAATCCTTCTCAAGGTCAATTGCCTGGAGAAGCTCCATTATTGCCTCTGCGCCCATGCCCACACGGAAGGACTTGCTTCCAAACTGGTCGCAGGCATCCCTGTACTCAGCCTCGGAAAGCACCTGCTTGTCAAGAAGCGTTGTCTCCCCCTTGTCCAGCACAATGTAGGAGGCGAAATACAGAACCTTCTCAAGGTTTCTCGGTGTCACATCAAGTATGAGACCCATTCGGCTTGGAATCCCCTTGAAATACCATATGTGTGAAACAGGTGCAGCAAGGGAGATATGGCCCATGCGCTCACGGCGCACGCTTGCCTTGGTTACCTCCACGCCGCAGCGGTCACATACAACACCCTTGTAGCGAATCTTCTTGTACTTACCGCAGTGACATTCCCAGTCCTTGCTTGGCCCAAAAATCTTCTCACAGTACAGTCCGTCCTTCTCAGGCTTCAATGTCCTGTAATTGATTGTCTCAGGCTTCAGCACCTCACCGTGGGACCACTCAAGGATCTTCTCCGGAGAAGCAAGTCCTATCTGGATTGCGTCAAATGATAATGGCTGATAAGTTTCATTATTAGACTCTGACATTATCCTGCACTCCCTCCTTATTCTTCTTCACTATCTGAAAATACAAAATCATCCTCTGGCTCATCGAAATCATCATCAGGCTCTTCCTCGTCAACAAAGCCCTCGTCACCCACAACCTGGCTGGTGAAGCCCTGATCCTGCATGCTTCCCTCCTGCTGGTTGCTCATTCCGGCATCATTGTAGATACGCTTGAAATCAGCCTCGCTGTAATCAAGGTTCTCCACTATGTTGACTTCCTTGCCGTCCTCGTCAAGCACACGCACATCAAGTGCCAATGCCTGAAGCTCCTTCAAAAGAACCTTAAAGGACTCCGGTATTCCTGGCTCAGGGATGTTGTCACCCTTGATGATTGCCTCGTAGGTCTTTACACGTCCGATTACATCATCAGACTTAACCGTAAGAATCTCCTGGAGGGTATAGGAAGCACCATATGCCTCAAGTGCCCAAACCGCCATCTCACCGAAGCGCTGTCCGCCGAACTGCGCCTTACCGCCAAGTGGCTGCTGTGTGACAAGTGCATACG
>CAYZYS010000202.1:0-2745 GCA_964482605.1 uncultured Bacteroides sp. | reverse complement strand
AGGAGCAGATTCTCTTTGGAATTAACCAGGGGGCGACCTACATAGACATGCGCGTGGAGCATGCAAAAAGGATTGCCGACCTCGACATGGCAGGTTACGCAATTGGCGGGCTTGCAGTTGGCGAGACACATGAGCAGATGTATGAGGTCATTGAAAATGTGGTGCCGCACCTGCCGAAGGACAGGCCTACCTACCTCATGGGGGTTGGAACGCCTGCAAACATCCTTGAGGCGGTTGACAGGGGCGTGGATTTCTTTGACTGCGTGTATCCTTCCAGAAATGGAAGGCATGGGCATGTATATACAAGATTTGGAAAGATTAATCTGTTCAATTTCAGGTATGAGGCGGATTCGCTGCCCATAGAGGAGGGATGCGCATGTCCTGCCTGCCGCAATTACAGCAGGGCTTACATAAGGCACCTGCTCAAGGCAAAGGAAATGCTGGGCATGCGCCTGTGCGTACTCCACAACCTGTATTTTTACAACCATCTCATGGAGGACATCAGGGCGGCGATAGATGCAGGGGTGTATGGTGATTTCAAGCGCAAACGGCTTGATTTGCTCAAGACCTATGAAAGGGATGGCGCTGTTTAACTTGGGTATTGCAAAATACCCCAATTAATGTATATAATGGAGAAGTTGAAGTTAATAAGATACGGAAATGAGGTAAATTTTTTATGGCATCAAGTATGGGTAGCCTTGGAATCATTGTTTTTTATGTGCTTTTCTTTGGAATCATAATGTATTTCATGGTGGTAAGACCGCAGAAGAAGCAGCAGAAGGAACAGAATGAGATGATAGCGGCGCTTGAGATTGGGGATTATGTCCTCACGACAAGCGGATTTTATGGGTCAATCATAGACATAACGGATGACACTGTGATTGTGGAGTTCGGCAACAACAAGAACTGCAGGATTCCGATGCAGAAATCAGCAATCACGCAGGTGGAAAAAAGGGAAGCATAACCACGGAATGGGGGATTAGTATGGGAGAAAAAAGACGGGCAAAGAGGATGATAGCCAATATGACCATTGGCGTGTCTTCACTTTTCAAGCAGGACAATGCCAAGATTTCCAATATTGATGCGCCTATTGAGGTGAAGGACATATCAAGGGGCGGCATAGGCTTTGTCAGCACTGCGGAATTTCCCGTGGGGTATTATTTTAACACGGAGCTTAGTCTTACTGAGCATACTGACGTGCTCAAGTGCGTAATCAAGATAATAAGGGTAAAGAAGCTGGATGACGGCACATATTCATATGGCGCTGAGTTTGTCGGGATGCCTTCGGTGCTGTCCTACATATTCGAGGAATATGAAGAGGAGAGCCAGGAGGTCGAGGACTGAACCGGTTGCTGTGAAGCTTGGGGCTTATGTGGGACATCCCTGAAAGCGGTTGCTTTCAGGGATGTCTTTGCTGTAAGGGGGCTGGTGTATATGAATGGAGACAACATATGAATGATAATAAAAAAACATGCCCGCACGGTAAGCTTTGCGGAGGCTGTGCATACCAGGGCATTGGCTATAAAAAACAGCTTGAGGTAAAGCAGCAAAGGGAGGCAGCCCTCCTGTCATCATTTTGCAAAATATCCCCAATCATGGGGGCGGAGAACCCGTATCACTACCGCAACAAGGTACATGCTGCATTTGCAAGGCAAAAGAATGGCAATGTAATCGCAGGGAGCTATGTCGCCAACACCCACCGCATTCTTGACACAGCGGGCTGTCTGATAGAGGATGGACGTGCGGGGGAAATCATTAACACCGTAAAGAAGCTTGCAGTTGACTTCAAGCTTAAAATCTATGATGAGGACAGGCACACCGGCGTGCTGCGGCATGTGCTGGTGAGAAGCGGTCATGACACCGGTGAGTACCTTGTGGTTCTGGTCATCGGAACGCCAGTCTTCCCCTCCAAGAAAAATTTCATACGTGAGCTTGTAAGGCTCTGCCCATATATTACATCAGTGGTTGTCAATATCAATGACCGCAACACCAGTATGATTCTTGGTGAACGGCAGTCCGTGGAATACGGGTGCGGCTATATCAATGACAGGCTGTGCGGGCTTGAATACCGCATATCACCGCAATCCTTTTACCAGGTGAATCCTGCGCAGACGGAGAAGCTTTACAACACGGCAATCGAACTTGCAGGGCTTACTGGCAGTGAAACCGTACTTGATGCCTACTGTGGAATCGGAACCATTGGAATGACGGCATCACGCCACTGCCGCAGGGTAATAAGTGTGGAAAGCAACAAGGCTGCAATTGCGGACGCAAAACTTAATCTGAAAAGCAACGGCATTACCAATGTTGAGCTTCATGCAGATGATGCAGGTAGATACATGACAAGGCTGGCATGCGGCAACGAAGGGCTTGATGTTGTGTTCATGGACCCTCCAAGGTCCGGAAGCGACAAGGCATTCCTTAACTCCCTGCTTACGCTCAAGCCAAAGAAAATAATATATGTTTCATGCAATCCTGAAACCCTTGCCAGGGATTTGAGGGTACTCACGTCACGCTTCTACAAGGTCAAGAAAATACAGCCCGTGGACATGTTCCCATGGACTGAGGGGATTGAGACGGTGGCGGACATTGAGAGGGTATAGATGAAAGTGATTAATTATAATCAAGTGTATTGAAGGTGAGGTGTGCTGCCAGAGGCAGCTGCACACTCACACATTTGTTGTGTTCAGAATGTCCAGAAATTCTTTTGCTGTAACGATGAATGGCTTAGCTGGAAAATGTTTC
>CAYZYS010000201.1:0-2754 GCA_964482605.1 uncultured Bacteroides sp. | reverse complement strand
CTTTACGATGGTCTCAATGACGTACCTGGCACGGCTTACCATGCTTTCACCGTAATTCCAATCATAGTCCTTGGCTATAAGCCCCTTTACAGTGCGGGGCTGGTCTGTTAATCCCCTTGTCTCTTCATTTATGTTGTACCTAATGTAGATTTGGCTTCTCTGTTCCATTGTTTTTCCTCCTTATGTCATATGGTCTGGATTACCTGCGTCTTTCCCTTCACAACCATGTTGTCAAGTGTTTCAGCAGTCAAGACGCGTGTTTCATAATTGCGTCGTTCAAGCTCCGCCATCGTGGCAAGCATTAAATTCCCGTATGCCTCATGGCCGTGTTCGGTAAACCACGCCCTGCTGTCAATGCCAGGGTTTTTGCCATACCATTTGGGTATGGCAAGATGGTACCATTTACGCCTTTGTGATGGGTCCATGCATTGGAAAATGCCTTTCCACCCAGCATCTGTCCGTGAGACATGCCTTGCTTCGTATCTGTAATACATGTGCACCTCCCTACATGCCTGCCGGGAGGGTGCCTGCCGGGAGTGACCTTGCCACTTTCAGGCATTCCTCCCAAAAGGGGTCTGGTATGCGGTCTGGGTACGTGTTGCCATCATGGTCATACACCATGTTCCCGTCAGCACACTGCATGACATAGGTACGGTGCCTCCCATGGTCGTCAATGTACCTCATCACGTCAAAATACCTGTCTTCCCCCAGCCTGAACGTATATATGGTACGGTCCTCTTTTTTCACGTTGGCAGTGTAGGCGTCCACTGGTTCAATGTTTTCCATGGCTTTCTCCTTTCATTATCGCCCGCTGTGCAGGACCGCATTGACCGCAGCCTCGACAGTGCTGTTGTATGGGAAATTGCAATCCGCCCTCCGGCGGTACTCCTCCATGATTTCCTGCATCTGTGCATTGCTGACCTCGATGGCCTCTCCACTGCTTTCTACCTCATCGGCGATTGCGTTGATGATGTCCTGCTTGAGGTAATAATCATCTTTCTGCCGGTACACCGCTTCGGCAATTTCTGCCGGCAGTTCATAACCGGCAATGTTTCCACTTTCGTCAAACCTGATGCCGTACCTGTCGCAGTAGCTCTCGATGGTCTCCTCCGGAATCTCGTCATCCTCCGGGTCTGGCTCTCCATTCCGGACCATCAGTCTTCCTACCTGCCATCTTGCCTCATCCTTAGCCCTGAGTGTTGCATCTCCGCAGGCGGCTCCATCCGCCCTCTCATAAATTTCATCCCAACTATACATAAGCGCTCCTTTCCCGGGGCATGGTTTTCCATGCCGCCTTTCTAAATTCTTCCTTTGCCTTTCTGCCATCAGGTGTGGTACTCAATCTTGACGAGCCACCTGACTTCAGGCTTCAGCTTTTTTGCCTCCTTTTCCCTGAACCTCTTCTCGGCCGCGTTCACGTCCGCCTTGGTCTTCTCATAATTGGCCTTTGCGCGTGAGATTGCCTCAAGGGCTGAAGGCGGCCTGATGTCGCCACGGCAGACCGGGCATGTGTTCCGGTACTTGTCCACAAATGCCGTTGACAATTTTGAACCGCAGCCACGGCATGTGACAAACTGTGCCGATGTCCCCTTGTAATGGTTTTTTGTGTCAAGCTCCATCCACCGGTCATATAACCGTTTCTGCCTTTCCCTCAGTTCAGTGAGGGTCTTTGGCTCAGGGGTGGTGGCTGCCGGTGTTTCAAGGTACCTCACGGCAAGCTGGTCATACCAGCCACTGTCATGTGTCTTGATGTAGTATTCGGCATCCTCAAGGCTTCCGAGGGGTTCCACGTTGTCCAGCCACCTTATGGGCTGGGAAAGGCCGCTGCATCCCTCCTGCCAGTCCTCATGCGCGGCATAGTCATCCCAGTATGCCTGCACTTCCCTTCTGTTTACTTTTTCCTTGTAATCTGCATAATGAATGTTGTGTGACATATGCGTTCCTCCTTCCTGCCCATTACGGGCAAAAAAATTAATCCGGTTGTGTGCTCCACTAACCGGATGATTGTTACGGGACTAGTATGTGTGGCAGGAATGCCGTGTTTTATTGTACCAGGCTCATTGTCTATATGCCTCTAAATTAACTTTACGCCATTTTTGATTTTTGCAGTAAAATTTTCATGGGATTTACTGTTTTTCACTGCCCGTCATTGGCAAAAGGAAAGGGAATGCCAATGGCATTCCCTTAAACCGGGTTAATCCTCACTGTATTCACGGAAAAACTTCCGGCCAGACCATGTGTCGCTTTCAGCCTTGACCTTAAACAGGTACCTTATCCTTTCCTCAAGCCCTGCCCAGTCAGCCGCGTCACCGTCAAGGCAGAACTCAAGGTATATGGCGTAATTGTCCTTGAACCTTGCCATACGCCCATAGCTGCCATCTGACAACGTCTGGATTACGAGTTCCCTGTCGTCAACGCGGATGGCAAACTCGGCAGTGTCACAGCCAAGCGTCTTTTCCTCCCTGATGAGCTTAGGGTAGCATTTGTTGCTGCATTCCGCCGCCACTTCCTTTCTTGCCAAATCCACGTCCTTGCGGTATGAGAAGAATCTGACCATGAACCATGGGTATTCCTTCCCGCCAAGGGTGCCATGGATTTCCTGGAGGATGACCCCTGCCGCGCGGTTTGACACGGGAAAACTGCAGAATGCGCAGATGTCCATTGTCATTTTGTCCATTTTTTCCGGTTCCCCATAGGAAGGGTCATGCATCTCAACCCTGCCAAACGGCTTCACCTGGAATGATTTTTCCTTTA
>CAYZYS010000200.1:0-2799 GCA_964482605.1 uncultured Bacteroides sp. | reverse complement strand
GCAGGCTCCAGGCGTCGGGTGTGACTGACGAGGAGCTGGGAAGCATATCGCGTTACCACGGTATGAAGCTGGCACAGGGCGGCTATGAGGTGGATGACATTACGTGGAATGACCTTTCGATGGATGACATTTACAGGTGCATTAACAACACGTATTCCTCCGTTGGGCGTGAATATCTGTACCACATGCTGAGAAGCCCGCAGACTGACACGGCAGATTATGATGAGCTTGAGCACGTGGTGTCAATCTTCGGGAGCGACGCTGGCTCAAGGGAGGCTGTCCAGCGGGAATTTTACAGGCTTGGGACGACGAAGAGGGTTCCCGTGTGCGATTACATTGACTTAATCGGCGGCTTTGATGATGGCGGCTGTCTGGGACACGTCATGTGCATCGTGGCAATTGCCGTGTCAATATTGGTTGCGGCATTGTTCAGGCCTATTTGGGGAATTGTGCTTCTTGTGGCCTCCATCGGTGTTACCGTGATAAGCTATTATAAGTGCAAGGCAAGGGTTGAGCCATATTATGTGTGCGTGGGGCACATTGCAAGGATGGCTGCCTGCGGCAAAAGCATTGCCAAGTTAAATGTATCTGGAATGGAAGAAATAACAGACCATTTAAAAAGGCTTTCAAAGGGCTTTGAGGGGGTTACAAGGAAGATATGGGTTCTCGGTGCAACAGGCGGGCTTGACGGTTCCCTTGCGGAGGTGGTCATGGACTATGTGAGGATATTGACGCATGTTGACCTCATATGCTTCCACTTCATGCTCAGGGAAATCAGGGGCTCGATTGACAGGGCGTGGGAGCTCATGGAGGTGCTTGGGAGGCTGGAGTCGGAGCTTGCGATTGCATCATTTCGGCAGGGCTTGTCGGAAAATGGCTGCTGCGTGCCAAGGCTTTGCGGGGAAACACGCATTGTCATGGCGGATGGCTACCATCCCCTCATAAAAAGACCCGTCAAAAATTCCTTCAATGAGGACAGGTCGGTGCTTTTGACAGGCTCAAATGCATCGGGGAAGTCAACATTTTTAAAGACGCTGGCGGTAAACCAGATTCTTGCGCAGTCCATACACACCTGTGCGGCAGGGGAGTTTCGGTCGGGAATGTTCCGCGTGTATTCCTCCATGGCGCTGAGGGATGATGTGGTGTCGGGCGACAGCTATTACATGGTGGAGATTAAGTCAATCAAGAGGATAATGGATGCGGTTGGGGAGGCAGAAAAGCCGCCTGTTCTGTGCTTTGTGGACGAGGTGCTCAGGGGAACCAACACGGTTGAGAGGATAGCCGCATCAAGCCGTATCCTTGAAAAGATAAGCCGTGGCAATGCCCTGTGCATGGCGGCGACACATGACATTGAGCTCACCGGCATATTGGAGGGCTATTATGCCAATTACCATTTCCAGGAAAGCGTGACGGATGATGATGTGAGGTTTGACTACCTTCTGAGGCAGGGAAAGGCGACATCGCGCAATGCCATAAGGCTCCTGGGGCTTCTTGGGTTTGACCGTGATGTGGTGGAGAGTGCGGAGAAGCTGGCGGCAAGGCTTGAAAATGACAACACCGCCAAGTTGGAATGATGGAAAAGAGGTGGCAGGATGGATGTGACAATATACACAGACGGCTCAGCAAGGGGGAATCCTGACGGACCGGGCGGCTATGGGACGGTGATTCACTTCGTTGATTCCAAGGGTGAGCTTCACACAAGGGAGTACAGCCAGGGCTATAAAAGGACCACCAACAACAGGATGGAGCTGATGGCGGCAATAGTGGGGCTTGAGAAGCTCACGAAGCCATGCAATGTCACCCTTTACTCGGATTCAAAATATCTTGTTGATGCATTTAACCAGCACTGGATTGACAGCTGGATTAAGAAGGGCTGGAAGCGGGGGAAGAATGAGCCCGTGAAGAACATTGACCTGTGGAAGAGGCTGCTTGCCGCCAAGGAATGCCACAATGTCGAATTTGTGTGGGTCAAGGGACATGCGGGGCATGAGATGAATGAACGCTGTGACCAGCTTGCAACAAGTGCGGCGGATGGGGATGGCCTGATTGATGACGTGATGGGGGAATGCTGAAAAAAATCTTGATAATGAGTGCCCGTGGTGGTACAATGTGGGTTAGGATGTTGTTTTACTAAATAGAGAGAACGGATGGAGGATGTCAACATGGGAATGTTAGCAGCTTTGGAGATGGGTGTCAGTACGTTGATTGGTGATGCAATCGGTGAGGCAATCAAGTTCATTGTCTACCTTCTTGTGATTGTATGTGCAGTTGTATGCGGCTCCAAGCTCCGTGCCTCGGTGGATGCGAAGAAGGCATTGAATGCAGCGCAGGATGCCGGTGAGGACAATTGATGCAGGCAGCCTTCGGGAATGGACGGCTTGCCTTGGTAATTGGTAATTATTCAAGAGTAGGGAGTTTGCAGTAGCGGCTCCCTACTGCTTTGTGCCTATCGCACAGGAGCATCTGAAAAAATCATATGTCAGGAAGGATTAATTTTAACTATGAAGTATTATGGCGTTAATGAATTGAGAAGAATGTACCTGGATTTCTTTGAGAGCAAGGACCACTTGAAGATGAAGAGCTTTTCACTTGTTCCGCACAATGACAACAGCCTTCTCATCATCAATTCAGGCATGGCACCGTTGAAGCCGTATTTTACCGGACAGGAGATACCGCCAAGGCGCAGGGTGACAACCTGCCAGAAGTGCATCCGCACTGGTGACATTGAAAATGTTGGAAAGACGGCAAGGCACGGTACATTCTTTGAGATGCTCGGCAATTTTTCCTTCGGTGATTACT
>CAYZYS010000199.1:0-2801 GCA_964482605.1 uncultured Bacteroides sp. | reverse complement strand
AAGGCTACTCCATCATCGGCCAGGGCCAGATTGACAAGATATTGAGCGGAAAGCCGGAGGAGAGAAGGGAGCTTTTCGACGAGGCGGCAGGCATTGTGAAGTTCAAGCGCAGGAAGGCTGCGTCCGTCAAGAAGCTTGAGAATGAAAGGGCGAACCTTGTCCGTGTGAATGACATACTTGCCGAGCTTGAGAAGCAGGTTGGGCCGCTTGAAAGGCAGTCGGAGAAGGCAAAGAAGTACTTAAGCCTCAAGGAGGAGCTGAAAAAGCAGGATGCCAATGCATTTCTCCTTGAAAATGATGAGTCGAAGAAAAGCCTTGCCGAGCTTGAGGAAAAGATTGGCATAGCGGCAGCGGACCTTGAAAAGGCAAATGCCGACTATGAAAGCACCAAGGCAGAGTATGAGGCGCTAGAGCATCTGATGGACGAGCTTTCGGGCAGCATCGAGATGACCACCAGCCTTAAGTCCAACACGGAGCTGGAGAAGCAGCGGCTTGACGGACAGGTGGGCGTTTCGGGGGAGCAGATTAAGGCAATCCGTGCCAATGAGGAGAATTACCGTGAAAGGCTTGGCGCAATTGCACATGAAAGGCAGCAGTCCGGTGCGCAGCGCGACAGATACGAAAAGGACCTTCAGGGGCTTGAGGGTGAATTTAAGGCAATCCAGTCTGAGAAGGATGAGAGTGAGGCCGCGGGACAGTCAATCAGGGATGAGCTTGCACAGATTAACTCAAGCATAGAGGCTGCACAGCAGGATATTTTCCGCATACTTGATGAGAAAACCAACATCAAGACGGAGAACCAGCGCTTCCAGACCATGCTTGAGCAATACAGCATAAGGCGTTCCGAGCTTAACGGCAAGGTGATACAGGGCAAATCCCTTGAGAATGACCAGGTCAGCGTGATTAACGGCTTTGCCGCGGAGGTGAAGCAGCTTCAGGAAGACATAGACGTGCTTGTGGGGGCAATCAAGTCCAATGAGCAGGCAATCGGTGAGCATAAGGACAGGATAGCGGCGCTCACGGGTGAGGCGGACAGGCTGCAGCAGCAGTACCACAGGGAAAAGTCCCGCATGGAATCGCTTCTCAACATTGCGGAGAGGTATGAGGGCTATGGCAACAGCATCCGCAGGGTCATGGAGCTCAAGGAGTCCAAGCCGGGCATACTTGGTGTGGTGGCGGACATAATCAAGGTGCAGAAAAGCTATGAGGTGGCAATAGAGACGGCACTTGGCGGCACAATCCAGAACATCGTCACTGACAACGAAGCCACGGCAAAGGAGCTGATTGCATACCTCAAGGAGAACAGGTACGGGCGCGCCACATTTCTTCCGTTATCCTCGATACAGGGCAGGAATACCCTTGAAAATGACGCTAGCATGAAGGAGAAGGGGGTTGTTGGAATCGCCAGCAGCCTTGTCAAGGTTTCCTTTGAATATGAGGGGCTTGTGAAGTACCTTCTCGGCAGGATACTTGTGGTTGACAACATTGACAATGCGCTTGTAATCGCAAGGAAGTATAAATACTCACTGAGGATTGTGACCCTTGAGGGTGAGCAGCTCAATCCGGGCGGCTCAATGACGGGTGGTGCATTTAAAAATTCAAGCAACCTCCTTGGACGGCGCAGGGAGATTGAGGAGCTTAAGGTCACTGTCGGTGACATAAGCAAGAGACTTGGTGATACCAAGGATACCCTTGCGGAAACCAGAAGGGAGCTTGCAAAGGTCAGGGAGGCCAATGAAGCCTCACAGAAAGAGCTCAGGGAGAAGCAGCTTGCATTTAACACAGGCACCATGAATTACAGGCAGGCAGTGGCAAAGAGGGACGAGATTGTGGCATCCTATGAGGAGAGCGCAAGCGAGTCTGAAAGGCTTGAAAAGCAGATTTCGGAGCTTCGCGGCAGCATGGGCTCGGTGAATGACAGCCTTGACAGCCTTGATAAAAAGACTGCCAGCACGCAGGATGACATTGCAAGGCTCAATGGTGAGCTTGATGCGGTAAGGCAGCGGGAGTCCCACCAGCTTGCACAGTGGGAGAACATAGACGTCAGGTTCAATGCCCTTGAGCAGAGAAGGGCGATGATTAATGACAACATAAAGAGGGTTGATTATTCCCTTGAGAACATGGACCAGGAGGAGGCAACCCTCAAGGAAAGGCTGGAGCAGACCGCAGGCGACATTGAGGAAAGGCAGCGGCTCATTGCCGGCATGCAGTCGCAGATTCGGGACTGTGATTCGCAGATTGCCGAGTGCGAGGAGAAGCTTGTCAGCCTCAGGGCGAAGAAGGAGGATGCCGCAGCAAGGAATAAGGCATTCTTTGACCAGAGGGAGGAGCTTTCAAGGACGATTAACGCACTGGACAAGGAGTGTTACAGGCTCAATTCCAACAAGGAGAAGCTGGAGACTGCAAGGGAAGGCCTCATAGATTACATGTGGACGGAGTATGGCATTACGTTCAGCACCGCTGAGGAGCTCAGGTGTGAGGAGCTTACGGACCTGGCAGGCCTCAAGAGGAGCATACAGGGACTTAAGGCTGAGATTAAGGGGCTTGGTGATGTCAATGTCAATTCCATTGAGGAGTTTAAGGAGGTGTCCGAAAGGTATGTTTTCCTGAAGGACCAGCATGATGACCTCATTGCGGCTGAGGACAGCCTTGTAGGCATCATCAATGACCTTGACAACGGCATGAGGACGCAGTTTGCGGCGAAGTTTGAGGAGATTAAGCTTGAGTTTGACAAGGTGTTCAGGGAACTGTTCGGCGGTGGCAGGGGTGCAATAGAGCTTGCGCCGGGCGAGGACATCCTT
>CAYZYS010000198.1:0-2804 GCA_964482605.1 uncultured Bacteroides sp. | reverse complement strand
GGTTACAGGGGAGCAAGGTCAAAGCAGTACAGGGTTGCAAAGCAGTCCGTCATGAGGGCTCTTACATCCTCATATGAAGGAAGAAAGCAGAGAAAGAGACAGTTCAGACAGCTTTGGATTGCACGTATCAATGCGGCTGCAAGGATGAACGGGCTTTCCTACAGCAAGTTCATGTACGGCCTTAAGCTGGCAAATGTTGACCTTAACAGGAAGGTTTTGTCAGAGATGGCAATCAATGACGCTGAGGGCTTCACAAAGCTTGCAGAGCTTGCAAAGTCCAAGCTTGCGTAAGTATTTGTGTCAACAGTAAGTGATGTGAATGTGCAAAGGCATGTGGCGGATGCGGGCTTACCTGCATGGTGTCATATGCCTTTTTTGTATTTGGCCCATATTCTTGAAAATTATGTGAAATGCCATGTTTTGCTAGGTTTTTTGAGGGTGATGTGGTAGAATACTACTGTTTGCGGTTTGGCATAATTATTTAATTTAGGATGGTATGTTTATGATGAGGACGTGTGTGAAAAAGGGAGTGGCGCTTGCATTGGCGTTGACCACGGCACTGGGGCTTGCTGCCTGTAACACAAAGCTTAAGATAAGCTATGACTATGATGCGGAGGATTATGTCACTGTTGAGAAATACAGGGGCATAGAGATTGACCTGGACGTTACATCAATCAGGGATAATCTGGTCAACCAGAAGATAGAGAATGACCTGGAATCAGTTACGGATTACAGCGAGGTTACAAGGGAGGCGCAGGATTATGACAAGCTCACCCTTTCATTTACCGGTTCCATCGGTGGCTCCACCGTTGATGGCTTTAGCAGTGATGAATATGAAATAATACTTGGGGAGGATGATTTTGTAATCCCCGGCTTTACTGATGCGCTTTACGGAATGAAGGGCGGCGAGTCCAAGGTGGTTACGCTGACCGTGCCGGAGGGGATTCAGGATGCTGACGCCTACGCCAACAAGAGGATTGTCTACGAGATAACCGTGACCAAGGTTGAGCAGCCAATCGTGCCGATGGTGACTGATGCATATGCGCAGGAGAACTTCGGTTATGCCACCCTTGATGAGTACAAGCAGTCGATAATCGATGACATTCAGGACACAATTGACGAGCAGGTTGAGAGTGAGAGAAAGGATGCGATTCTCCTCAAGCTTCAGGATTATGCAACCATGAAGGATTATCCTGAGGATTTGCTTAACCAGAAGACGGAGGACCTCAACTATTCAATCAACTTCTATGCCTTGATGAAAAGCCAGACCGTTGATGAGTATTGCCAGGCACAGTTTGGCATATCCTTTGATGAGTATGTGAAGCGTTCGGTTGAGCAGGAGCTCATACTGAGGGTTGTGGCGCAAAGGGAGAACCTGTATGTGACAGAGTATGAGTACAAGGGTGACCTTGAGGAATTTGCCAAGAGCAACGGTTTCAGCGATGTCGATAATTTTGTTGAGAAGTACGGAAAGGAAAAGATTGCAAAGGGAATGCTCCTCCAGAAGGCACAGAATTTGATTCTGGAAAGTGCAATTGTCAATGAAAAGTAATATTGCCAGGCAGAAAGGGCAGAGGGCTGTCGCGGGTGTTCCGCAGGCAGGCTTCTGCCTTTTGAAATTATTGATAAATCATGTGTTGACATTATATGTATCTTGTGATATATAACATATAGAACAAATAAAACAAACGAGGGGAGGATGGACTGCCATGAATATTAATAAATTTACACAGAAGTCAATGGAAAGCATGCAAATGTGCGAGAAGCTGGCGTATGAGTATGGAAACCAGGAAATTGACCAGGAGCATTTCCTGTACTGCCTGCTTACGGTGGAGGACAGCCTGATTGCAGGGCTTGTGGAAAAGATGGGCGTGCAAAAGGAGGCGCTCATTGCCGACACAAGGGGGCTGATTGAGAAAAAGCCGAAGGTGTCGGGGAGCAGCCAGATATATGTGAGCAATGCGCTTAACAAGGTGCTTGTCAAGGCGGAGGATGTCGCCAAGGGCATGGGGGACGCTTATGTGTCCGTGGAGCATTTGTTCATATCCCTCCTGAATGACCCCAACAAGGATGTCAAGGCGCTGTTCAAGAAGCACGGCATTGACAAGGATGGGTTTCTCAAGGCGCTTTCAACCGTCAGGGGAAACCAGCAGGTCACAAGCGACAATCCTGAGGCGACCTATGATACCCTTGAAAAGTACGGCCAGGATTTGGTTCAGCGTGCAAGGGACGGAAAGCTTGACCCTGTTATCGGCAGGGACAATGAGATAAGAAATGTCGTGAGGATTTTGTCAAGAAAGACCAAGAACAACCCTGTACTGATTGGTGAGCCGGGAGTGGGTAAAACAGCGGTGGTTGAGGGACTTGCCCAGAGGATTGTCAGGGGTGATGTGCCAGAGGGGCTGAAGGACAAGAAGATATTTGCACTGGACATGGGGGCGCTTGTGGCGGGAGCCAAGTACAGGGGCGAGTTTGAGGAGAGGCTTAAGGCTGTCCTTGAGGAGGTCAAGAAAAGCGACGGGCAGATTATCCTGTTCATAGACGAGATTCACACCATTGTGGGTGCGGGAAAAACCGAGGGGGCAATGGATGCGGGCAATATGTTAAAGCCAATGCTTGCAAGGGGAGAGCTGCACTGCATCGGTGCAACCACCCTGGATGAGCACAGGGAGTACATTGAGAAGGACCCTGCCCTTGAAAGGCGTTTTCAGCCTGTCATGGTGGATGAGCCGACGGTGGAGGACACAATTTCAATCCTCCGTGGCTTAAAGGAGCGCTACGAGGTGTACCACGGCGTCAAGATA
>CAYZYS010000197.1:0-2831 GCA_964482605.1 uncultured Bacteroides sp. | reverse complement strand
AGAAGAATCCCCTAACTGTATTGGCGTACAGTTAGGGGATTCGTTCTTTGTTTGCTTGGAATTAATTCATATCATCATTCTTGCACAATGGCATTATAGCATACGCAAAAATGAATTACAATATCCATTTTCCATTGACCATTACATGGCAAACACCAGGCAAATATCTGCCAGATGCTTTTCCCACACATTTTGCATATCAGGCATGCCATTACCGCATGCCTGTTTCCTTCATACTGATTCATGAAACATGCTCATGGATAATGGAGCTAAAAAAAACAAATTCATTTAAGGAGGAAAAGACCATGTTAAACAACATTGCCATGGAAAATTTTGAGGGATTGAGGGATACGCAGGTTTCCCTCAGGAAGGGCGTGAATTACATGTATGCCCCAATGGGAAGCGGCAAGACGTCAGTGATTGACGCCATACGATTCCTGTTCACGGGAAACATCGACGCCGAAAGGATGGTTGGTCCGTATTCAGACAAGGCCTCCGTGACGGGGGAGCTTGACGGGACAATCATATCCCGTTCCATCAAGGGCGGACGCCAGTCCGTCAAGGTTGACGGGATGAAGGTCAACGTGTCAGACATGACCGACACGCTGAAAAAGCACGGGATTGACGAGAAGACAATGAAGGTGTTCCTGAATCCTTCATGCTTTTCAGAAATGACACCTGCCGAGAGGACGACATACATCCTTGACAAGCTCGCATTCCAGGTCTCATTGCCTGAGCTGTGTGAGTTCCTGGGCATGCCCTTTGACGTGGAAATGGCATTTGGCGAACTTGTGACGGGAGACCCTGAGGCAATCACGACAAAGGACCTGGACAAGATGTATTCCGCCGCGTTTGACCAGAGGAAGGACGCAAAGGCGGAGCTGAAGGTACTTCAGGGCAAACTGGCCAATGGCGTGGCAAAGCCACTCATGTCCATTGCCGACATTGACACAAGGCTCAATGAACTTGCCACAAGGGAGGCACAGGCAAGGCAGGCACGTTCCCTCTCTGAGGCACGTGACCGTGCGATTGCCACAAGGAAAAGGCTTGAGGATGAAAAGACAACCGCCGAGGCTGAAATGGAGTCACTCAAGGCCACATTTGAAGGCGGGAATGACACTGCCTCCATCCAGGAACAGATTGATGCCCTGAATACAAGGCTTGCCTCGCTCAACAAGGAGGCAGGGTTAATCCAGGGTGAGGTCTCAGGGAAGAAGGACGTACTTGCACGGCTTGACGGCGATTCGTGCCCGTTAAGCCCTTGCCTGAAGTGCCAGACTGACAAGTCCCCGCTTAAGAAGGAGCTTGCGGATGAGATTGACAGCCTGGAAAGGCGGCTTGATGCCGTGAACCAGGAAATCTCAGGGATTAAGGCAGAACTTGACCCATTGAGGAAAGCACTTGATGATGCAAGGGCACAGGCCGCAACATTGGAGAAAATCAGGGCAAAACAGAACTCCATAGACATAATCAATGGAAAGCTGGAGACACTGGCAATCCCTGATGCCCCGGTTCCCGTCCCTGACGAGGACTTCGCAGGTGAGAAGGCAAACCTCAACTCCCAGCGTTCATTGTGCGCGTTGTGGGAGGAACAGGAAAGGCTGTCAAGTGAGGCAGGAAGGGTAAAGGCAAGGGTTGACATCCTTGAAAGCCTTGTCCAAATCCTTGAGCCAAAGGGAAAGGCACGCCAGTACGTAATTGAGACCGGCATGCGGCCGCTTGAGGAGTTCGTGAATTCCAACATGGCACTCATGAATGATGGTTACTCAATCAGGCTTGACGGTTCCAATGGCCTTGAAATCCTCTGCCGTACTTCCGACAGGGAGAATTACAGGCCGTTTGACACACTTTCCGGCGGGGAGAGGATTTGCTTCTCCATTGCCTTGTTTGACATGATAAACAAGATGTCAGGCACACGCGTCATGCTCCTTGATGACATGGACAGGATGGATGCAGGCTCGTTTGAAAAGGTGAATGCACTCATCAAGGCAATCGAACCGGACTATGACTTCATCATATGTTCCTTTGTGTCACATGATGACCTCGTGGCCGTGGCAAACGCCAGGTCTGTATTGCAGTGACAGGGGAGGGCACAAGCCCTTCCCGATAATGTGATTTTGCAGAAATGGAGGAAAACATCATGAAATTCAATAATGCAGAAGAAATGTTAAGGACATTGGACACTTGTGACTTGTATAATCTTGAGACAGGTGATTATGTGTTCCTGTACAACGAATATGGGTCAATCTGTGTCTATGGCGACATAGACAGGGAGGAAGCTGCCGAACTTGACAGGTTGTCAAGGGAAAATGGGGAATACTGGTGTACACTCCTTGGTGCTGGTGGCAGCATTTATGATGACAAAAGCTATCCAACGTTTGGGGAAGACTGTACCAGCAACCTTGATTATTGTGAGGGTGTTTATGACAAAGGAAATTGGATTGACACGGAGGATTTTGCCTGATTTTGCAAATTCCAAATGTTGGTCCATATTGCAGACATGGGGAGGGCATAAGCCCTTCCCTAAAATTGGAATTTTAAACGAAAAGGAAAGGTGATTATCATGACAAAAAAAGAGAGAAAAATGAATATCCAGTTAGCAGTAAATTATGCGGAAGAAATCAAAATGATGGCATCTTCTTTGGCAGAAGATGTAAATGATTCCGCATCTATGACAGAGGCGTGGAATAAGGTTGACCGGTTTTATAGAGACGTTGAAAGTTTAAGAAATAGACAGAAGGCAACCGGAAGTAAATCCTTTTCTATATTGAATGGGGATGTAGATGGACATACAAAATATTTACAAGGGATTGACTTGCCAATCATGGTAA
>CAYZYS010000196.1:0-2860 GCA_964482605.1 uncultured Bacteroides sp. | reverse complement strand
CTTCATGCACTCCGCCCACTTCCTGCGCTCCATCAGCCTGCGGTTCACCCACATTCTCCGGCGTGACCTCATGCACCTCATAAACCTCAGGATGTCTGAATGCCACTGGCATCACCATGTCATAATACGTCTTGCAGCTTCTTATGTCAGCATAGGAAAATTCCTCCACCGCCTTCCATTTGGCAATGGCATCCTCCTTCCCCGAATAAGCCCCAACCAGCACAAGCTGCTCCTTCGCCCTGGTCATCGCCACATAAAGAATCCTTATCTCCTCGGCAAGGCTGTCCAGCTCCAGCTTCGTCTCAATGGCTCCCTTGCAGTAGGGCTTGAACCTCGTCCTTGCCACGGGGTCTATGCTGTCAACTCCAATCCCCAGGTCGGCATCTATCACAACCTTGTCCCTTGAGTCCCTCATATTGAACTGCTTGGACATCCCCGCAACAATGACAATCGGGAACTCAAGCCCCTTGCTCTTGTGGATGCTCATGATTCGCACCATGTCAGAAGCCGAATCCTGCGCACCGCCGTCATTGTCTATGTCATATTTTTTCACCCTGTCAATGTACCGCAGGAAATTAAACAGCCCGTGGTAGCTTGTCCTGCCGTAGCTTTTCGCCTTCTCAAGAAACATGTCCACGTTGGTTGTGCGAAGGCTCCCCGATGGCATGTGGCTTATGTAGTCATAGAACCCCGTGTCATACACAATCCTCCATATCAAATCATAAATGCTGCTTCGTTCAGCCATCCTCCGCCATTCCAAAAGCCTTTGGGACATTTCCCCAATCCTTGCGCTTATGTCATCCGCATTGTCACGGGCATATGCCGCCATGGAATCATAAAGCGAGCGCTTCCTTGTCACCGCCTTGATTGCCGCAAGCTGTTCCACCTTAAGCGTCCCAAAGTATGACACGCAGGCAGCCGCCAGCGGTATGTCCTGCCTTGGGTTGTCTATTATTGCAAGCACATTCAATATCTGTTCTATCTCAAATGTGTCATAATATCCGCCTGTGCTCTGCACGCCCGCAGGTATTCCCGCATTCATGAGCGCATCAGCATACTCCCGCCCAAAGCCCTTGATTGAACGCACAAGAATCACTATGTCGGAAAGCCTTGCGGCACGGTACTCACCCTTGTCCGCATCATACACAAGCCTCCCCCTCTCCTGGTCAACCATTTCTGAAATTATGGCTGCAAGCTGGGCTGCCTCACATTCCCTTGCCGTCCTGCCCTCACCGTCACCCTTTGTATTCACAAGGTACGCATTTATCTTGCCGCCGACCCTTGTGGCATCACAGTGAAATCCAGACGCGTTTTCATCAACGCCCGAATCTCCTTGCGAATTGCCGCCGACATCCTCACCTCCGGGTTCAGGCCATGCAAATCCCGGGTTCAACCGTGCCCTTTCATCATACTCTATCCCCCCGCACTCCTTTTTCATGATGCCCTTGAACAGCACATTTATCCCATAAAGCACCATTTCCCTGCTTCGGAAGTTTTTGTTGAGCTCTATGCACTGGCACCCCTCCCTGTCAGGAAATGTGTCATATTTGCCAATGAACAGGTCAGGTCTTGCAAGCCTGAACTTGTAAATGCTCTGCTTGACGTCACCGACCATGAACATATTATTATGTGCAGGGTCCAGCCTTCCCCTTGATATTGCGGTAAGAATCTGCTCCTGCAGCATATTGCTGTCCTGGTACTCGTCAACAAGAATCTCCTCGTAATACATGGCAAGCTCATCACTCAGCTCCGTGTATGTGACATTTCCAGCCTCATCCTTGTCAACAAGAAGCTGCCTTGCCATAAGCTCCATGTCCGTGAAGTCAATGATGTTTTTCTCCCTCTTGGCAGCGTCCATCATCTGCATGTATTTTTTTGCAAGCCGCACAAGCTCGCCTATCACCCTCTGTGAATTACCGTCATGGGACAGCATGTAATCCATGTCAAGCCCGCAGTAATCTGCCTGGAGCTTTTTTAAGACCGCCTTGTATTTATCCCTGACCAGCTTCACATGCGCCTTAATGTCGGGGTCAACGTCCCCTGATGCCTTTTTTCTCGAAAGCGCCGTAAATTCCACGCAGGAAGCCACACGAACCCACTGTGAAAATGTTTCACACGCAAGCATTTTCTCCATGTTGGATATGTCATCGGCAATGTTTACCACATAATTGTCAGGCCCAAATTCACCCTGGCACAGGTCAAGAAGCTCCCGAAATGCATTCCTGTAGCTTTTCAGTATGCGCATGATGTAATCATGCAGATATTGTATTGCGCCAAGCCCGTCAAGCTCTTCCGCCGTGGCTGCGGCTGCCGCCCTGCAGGAATCCAGCCACTCCATGGGCCACGGATAGCTCCTTGCGCACCTGTACAGGCGGTTAATCAGGGTTGGCACATCACTGTCATCCTTCCTCCCGCCAAAGCACTCCACCAGCAGGTAGAAATCACTGCTCCCTTCAGCATATTCCTCCTCCATGAGCTGGTCCATCACGTCATTGCCAAGAAGCTCAAGCTCCCCGCCATCGCCCACGCGAAAGCCGGGGTCGAGGTCAAGCCTCATGTAGTAATTCTTCAGCAAATCAAGGCAAAAGCTGTCAATTGTGGTAATGGGCGCAACCGACAGCATTGCAAGCTGCCTTGCAAGCCTTGAATCACCTGGGTTTTCCTCAAGCGCCGCCTCAAGTGACACGGCAATCCTCTCCTTCATCTGTGCCGCCGCCGCCTTGGTAAAGGTTACAACCACCAGGCGCTCAACATCAACGCCCGCGCCTATGCTTCTTATGATTCTATCCACAAGCACCGCCGTCTTGCCGGAGCCTGCCGCCGCCGAAACAAGGAGATCCTTGCCATGCGTGTCTATTGC
>CAYZYS010000195.1:0-2864 GCA_964482605.1 uncultured Bacteroides sp. | reverse complement strand
GCTCAATCATCTGATATATTAACATTATCGTTGCCGTGTAGTCAAATACATATTGCAGTGGATAAAGATGGCTCAATCCACGGGACAGTAGCTACAATCACTGTTTCCGTGGGTTTTTATGGTAACAGCACGAAACAGCCCATGCACCAAGCCGTAAATCAGCCGGAAAGGGACAGCACATGCTTTTTAACTCATACATTTTCATATTATTCTTCCTGCCGGTTACACTGACAGGATACTTCCTGCTGAACAGGCTTGGCAGGAACACCTGGGCAAAGGCATATCTCCTTGCGGCATCACTGTGGTTTTATGGCTTCTTCAACTACAGCTACCTCCTGGTAATACTTTCAAGCATTTTGGTCAACTACGCAGCCGCATGGGTCATGCAGCAGCGCAAAAGACGCGGCATTGGACTTGCCGTCGCACTCATGTTTGACCTGGGAATGCTTTTTTACTTTAAATATTACGATTTTTTCATAAGCAACGTAAACACGGTGTTCCGAAGCAGCTTTAATTTAAGGAACATTGTGCTTCCACTGGGAATAAGCTTTTTTACCTTCCAGCAGATATCATATGTGGTTGACGCCTACCGTGGCGAGACAGACAGAGATTCACTGCTGGATTATGCAGTGTTCATAACCTTCTTCCCACAGCTCATCGCGGGCCCCATAGTGACACACGATGAGTTGATACCGCAGATAAAGGACCCTGACAGGCAAAGGCCCGATTACCACAACCTATCTCAGGGGCTCATTACATTTGCACTTGGCCTTTTCAAGAAGGTGATAATCGCAGATACCTTTGGCGGAATCGTTGACTGGGGCTTTGGGGACATAGGCGAACTCTCCTCGCTCGACACAATAATCGTCATGCTTTCGTACACAATGCAAATATACTTTGATTTCAGCGCCTACTCCGACATGGCAATTGGAATAGGCCGTATGTTCAACTTTCAGCTTCCGGTCAATTTCAACTCGCCATACAAGGCCTATTCAATAGTTGAATTTTGGCAGCGGTGGCACATGACACTTACGCGCTTCCTCAAAAAATACGTGTACATCCCCCTGGGAGGCAACCGCAAGGGGAAATGCAGGACCTACCTGAACATCATGGCGGTTTACCTGGTGTCAGGCATATGGCACGGTGCATCCTGGACGTATGTGGCATGGGGTGCAATGCATGGCATCGCCAATGTGCTTGAACGGATGTTCCGCACCCGGTATGAACGTCTCCACAAGGCATTCCAATGGCTTGCCACCTTCTTGTTCCTGAACGTGACATGGCTCATATTCAGGGCAGGCTCCACCCCCGTTGCAATTGCCATCGTGCGAAGGCTCCTTTCAGGCGGTCTCTCCATGTCAACAAACATCAACGGTTTGTGCAAGCTGAAGGAATTCACCCTGTTAAAGGATGCCACCTTCCTGTCACGAATCACTAATAAAATAACCAACTTTGACCTGCTGGCATTCCTCGGTGTGTCAATGTTCATCGTGCTTAACTGCAAAAACCTGCACGAAGGGGAGCACAGGCTCACATGGGCAACGGCCCTTGGAACCGTCATCCTCCTTGTGTGGTGCATATGCTCCTTAAGCGGTGTTACGGAATTTTTGTATTTCAATTTCTGATGGCAGGGCGCTTTCCCACCTGATTTCCTGCCATCGGTAATAAAGGATGACGTAAGTGTATGAATGAAAAGAAATGGTTTTTCAGGACAATTGCAATGACGGTTGCGGTGCTGGCCACAATGGCAATGCTGATGGTTTACATTGACCCGTACTTTCATTACCACGGGCCGGTCGACGGGCGCACGTATGCCCTATACAGCAGCGGAACGTACGAAAGATACTACAATGACGGCATCGGAAAGCATTTCCAGTATGATGCGATGATAACGGGAAGCTCCGTTACCGAAAATTTCCAGGCTTCCCAACTGGAAGCGCTTTGGGGCGTCACAGCCGTCAAAACCTGCTTTGCAGGCGGAAGCCTCAAGGATGTTGACGAACACATACAGCGAAGCCTTGCCGCCAATGACGGCGTATCCATGGTGGTACGAGGAATTGATGAAAACAAGCTGTTAAGCAACAAGGAAGCAGCATCAGAAAATGTCCCCTATTACCTGTATGACAACAACCTCCTCAACGATGTCAACTATCTTTTCAACAAGGACACCTGGCTTGTTCCCTTCAAACGGAACATTGAATTTATGCTAGAAAATAAAGAAAGGACTGACTTTGACGAATATTCAAACTGGACAATCAAGGCAACATTTTCAAAAGAACATGCCCTGTCATCCTATGAAAGGCCTGATGAAGCCATGCCGGCACAGGAGCTTACAGACGAGGAACTTGCCAACATCCAGGGCAACATAGAGCAGAACATCGTCGCCACGGTAAGAAACTACCCTGGCGTGACCTTTTACTACTTCCTGACCCCCACCTCAATACTCCAGTGGGATGAATGGATTCGCAACGGCGTCCTGGAACAGGAGCTTCTTGCACAGCAGCTGCTTCTTGAAAGCCTGCTGCAATGCGACAATGTAAGAGTGTTCGGCTTCTCGGATGACTTCAGCCTGATAACAAACCTGGACAATTACCAGGACATTGAACACTTCAGTAATGAAATCAACAGTTGGATTCTGGATGAAATATACGCAGGTGAACATGAACTCACGACAGACAACTACCTGGATTACATAAACAAGCTCCGCACCTTCTACGGAAGCTATGATTATGACGGAATATTTCAGTAAAACAATACACGCTGACACAGTGGCAAGAAATGCCACCGGGAAATAGAGGTAATGATGGTACACGCAGATACGGAAAACTTTCAGAAAACAGCCACCAGGGTATCACTGGTAAGCA
>CAYZYS010000194.1:0-2903 GCA_964482605.1 uncultured Bacteroides sp. | reverse complement strand
AAATGGCGACGAGGCGGGCTGGGCTGCGTACAACCTGCAGGATGTGACCCTGCGCAGAAAGCTGGTCACGGATTATGAAACCTTCAGCGGCGTGGTGGGGGGCTATAAGCTTTTGTCCATGTACGTGAACAATTACAGCAGGGAAAGAACGCTTGATATGCTGAAAACCAGCCTGTTGAGTGACATCAGCACGGTTGTCATAGACTATGAAAACAATGCAAGTCTGTTTACCTATGTAAATTCCACGGTGCTTGAGATGCGCTCAACCAACCAGGGGACAGGTTATTCCTATTCCAGGGATTTCAGGAACAGAAGCATTGAGACGGCGCTTGGCTACTCAACCATAACGCTTGACACAAGCGAGGTGCTGTATCCGACTGAAGACTCGCCTGAGTGGTCGAGGCTTTATGAGGAATTTGCAACAACGGTGAATGAGTACTGGACAGGCTTTGACAAATTTACAAGGTGTACCGTGTCCGAGGCGGACAACCGAATCAGGCGCTACATGAAGCTCCACTATGTGCAGCAAAGAAGCGGTGACGTGCTGCACATAAGCACGGATGAGCATGACGGTGATGTGTATTACATACTGAGAACCCACAATGAGGATGTGGAAAGCGTTGAGGGAGGAAGCTTCGAGAAGCTGGAAAATGAGGCGTACCTCATAACGGTCACGGACACCAATGCGTATGTGACGCTGAAGCCGTCAAAGACGCTGACATATGAGTAGTGCGGAATGGGAATAGTGTGAAAAATCACACTGATGTGCTGATTTTTCACACGGCTAATTGTGACGCAGGCGCCACAATATAGCCTTGATGCTACACGAGAAACAGCATTCGCTGATTTCTCGTGAGCTCCTCGACGGCAAGCGTCTGCGGAATGAGGATTAATATGAGAATTTGCATAGTTGCCGAGGGCTGCTATCCGTATGTGGTGGGTGGCGTGTCCGGATGGATTAACAGTTTAATACAGTCATTTCCGGGGCATGAATTTGTGATTCTTGCAATCATAAGCAACCGTTCCGTAAGCGGCAAGTTCAAGTACCAGCTGCCGGACAATGTTGCCGAGGTGCATGAGGTGTACCTGGAGGACGTGGAGTGGCGTGATGACAAGGGCAAGAGGATGCCGCTTTCAAGGAAGCAGCACAACGCCCTTTACAGCCTTGTCATGAATGAGGACGTGGACTGGGACACTCTGTTTGACATGTTCGCAAGACCGCATTTTTCAGTGAATGACCTTTTGATGGGACCTGATTTTTTCCACATAGTTGAAAGATGCTATGATGAAAAATATGGCGGGATGGTATTTTCGGACTTTCTGTGGACCATGCGTTCCATGTACCTGCCGTTGTTCTTCACAATGAGGACACCTGTTCCCAAGGCTGACCTGTATCACTGCGTGGCAACGGGATATGCAGGGGTGCTGGGCTGCATGGGAAAGCATGTGCATGGCAGCAGGCTTTTGGTGTCGGAGCATGGCATATACACAAGGGAGCGTGAGGAGGAGCTGATTAAGGCAAGGTGGCTTCCGAGCGTGTTCAAGAACCTTTGGGTGGAGCAGTTCCGGAAAATGTCATCCGCGGCATACGCAAGGGCGGACGTGGTCACATCCCTTTATGAGCATGCAAGGGAGCTTCAGGTGGAGCTTGGGTGTCCGAGTGAGAAGACGCGTGTCACGCCAAATGGAATTAATACGGGAAGATTATCCAACTTGCAGGGAAAGCCGCAGGATGATACATTTATTAATGTGGGGGCGGTATTGAGGGTTACGCCAATCAAGGATGTGAAAACCATGATTATGGCATTCGGCTTTGCCAAGGTGAAGGTGCCAAACCTCAAGCTGTGGATTATGGGGCCGGTTGACGAGGATGAGGAATATGCCGCGGAATGCCAGGATTTGGTTGAGAACATGCAGATTCGTGATGTGGTGTTCACCGGAAGGATTGATGTGAAGGATTACCTTGGCAAGATGGACATGACAATCCTCACCAGCATAAGCGAGGGACAGCCCCTTACCATATTGGAGAGCTACGCCGCCAAAAAGCCGGTGATTGCCACGGATGTTGGAAACTGCAGTGGGCTTATCCATGGCGAGGATGACGATTTTGGGGATGCGGGGATTCTCACCCACATAATGAATGTGGAGGAGATAGCCAATGCAATGATAGAGCTTGCAACCGATGAAAAAAAGCGGGTACAGATGGGGATTAACGGCTACAACAGGACTATGCGCAAGTACAAGATTGAGGACATGAAGAAAACCTACGAGGAAATATACGGGGCGCTGCTGTGATTGGTACAATGGGAGGTTTGGCGTGGCAGGAATTGGAGTAAAGCTTAACAGAATATTTGAGCGTCACACAATAACCTCATCCCTCATTGGAATGGGTTACAGTGCGGCAGTCACCATAACCCCAATGGTTGTAATAATCGGCAATGTGGTGTTGACCCAGAAGGTGCTTGGTTTTTCAAGGCAGTCCTATATGGACAGGGAGCTTTTTTCCTGTGTGATGCTGTATATGTTCATATTTGCGCTGCTCGCGACAGCACCGCTTAATGCGGTCATCTCAAGGCTTTTGTCAGATGTGATATTTGAGGAGCGCTTTGAGGACATCATGCCCTGCTTCTACTTTGGGCTCATGTTAAATGCATTGCTGGCGGCGGTTCCGGGGGCGGCATTCTGCATAAGGGCTTACCTCAAGGGAAATGTTGACCCGTGGCTCATATTAATCGGCTATCTTGGGTATATGGCGCTGGTGGTGCTTTTTTATAACATGTCATTTCTTGGGATATGCAAAACCTATGAAAAGATAATGCTTTTTTACCTTGTGGGCATGTTGGCTGCATTTGCATTTGCCTGTGGGCTTAGGTGGTGGTGGGGGCTGTCGGCTTCATTTGCAA
>CAYZYS010000193.1:0-2967 GCA_964482605.1 uncultured Bacteroides sp. | reverse complement strand
TCCGGCAGTGCATCCGCCACCATCACCTTCGCATATCCAAGAAAGGTCTTAAATCGCCGTCCACCACCAAATACTGAAAATCAGTGAATTTTTGTGACAACACGGACTTCACCGTGACCCCAAGGGCAGCCTTTGCATTGTATACAACTGTAACAACCGTGACCAGCGGTGTCATCTCACAGCTCCTATCAATTCCTTAATATCCTCCACATGCTGCCTTTCCATATATTCCTCAATGCCCTTCACAACCTCCATCGTTGCCCTTGGATTGCGAAAGTTTGCCGTTCCCACTGACACTGCAGAAGCCCCTGCAAGTATGAACTCCAGCGCATCCTCCGCCGTGGCAATTCCTCCCATGCCTATGATTGGAAGCTTCACCGCCTGGGCAACCTGGTACACCATCCTCACGGCAACAGGCTTAATTGCAGGGCCCGACAGCCCGCCCGTCTTATTGGCAACCGCAAATGTCCTGCGGTTCACGTCAATCTTCATTCCCGTGATGGTGTTAATCAGCGAAATGACATCTGCCCCGCCGCTTTCCGCTGCCCTTGCCATCTCCGCAATATCCGTCACATTGGGACTTAACTTCATTATGATTGGCTGCCTTGCCCTTTCCTTCACAGCCCTTGTAATGTCCTCAACTGCCCTTGGGTCCTGCCCAAATGCAATACCGCCCTCCTTTACGTTAGGGCAGGATATGTTAATCTCCAGCATGTCCACGTGCTCGTCCGCAAGACGCTCCACAACCTCAACATAATCCTCCTTGGACTTACCGCACACATTTACAATAATCTTCGTGTCATATTGCTTAAGGAACGGAATGTCCCTGTTGACAAACACGTCAATGCCGGGATTTTGAAGTCCTATGGCATTAATCATGCCGCCGTAGGTTTCAGCAATCCTTGGGGTCGGATTGCCCTGCCACGGCACGTTGGCAACGCCCTTGGTCACAACAGCGCCAAGCCTGTTCAAATCAACATATTCTGAATATTCCATGCCGGACCCAAAGGTTCCCGATGCGGTCATGACAGGATTCTTAAGCTCCACGCCTGCAAGATTTACACTTGTATTCATATTTCCACATCCTCCCCGTTAAATACAGGTCCTTCCTTACATATCCTTTTGTTGTGTACCTGCGAGTGTTCATCAATTTCCTTCGTCTTACACACGCAGGCAAGGCATGCCCCTATGCCACACGCCATTTTTTCCTCAAGGGACACGTAAAGCTCAATGCCCTTTTCCTGCGAATATGCCTTAACGGCACGAAGCATCGGTGTCGGGCCGCAGGCGTATATCACATCAGCCGTAATGCCGTTTTCCCTGATTGCGTCAAGCACATTGCCCTTGGTTCCCGCACTGCCGTCCTCCGTGGCAATCGTCACGGTGCCAAAGCGTTCAAACTCACCATTCAGGAAAAGCTCGTCCCTAAAGCCCAGCACGATTTCAGGTCTGCTGTCAGGGTAAGCCCCTGATGAAAGCTCCCTTGCAAGCTCCAGCATCGGCGGAATCCCGATACCTCCCCCAATAAGCATCGCCTTTTTATTCTTAAGGTCATAGCCATTGCCCAGAGGTCCCATTATGTCCAGGGTATCATCCTTCCCCAGCATGGAAAATTCAGCCGTTCCCTTGCCGACCCTGCGGTACACAAGCCGCAGCTTGTCCCCATCCAGCCCACATATGCTTATGGGTCTTGGGAGCAGTCTTGAACCGTCCCGCGAATACACGGCAACGAACTGCCCAGCCTTTGCGTTCCTTGCAATGTCCTTTGTTTCAAGCCAAATGCTGTATACATCTGAAGCCAGTCTTTCCTGACTAATTATGCTAACATTTTCCCTATAGCTCATATATTGCCTTCTTTTCCTTTCACACTATCTTCTCGCGGAATTGATGTCCTCTATCATGTCAAGCGCAGCCTGCCTTGAGGCTTCAGCATAATGCTCCTCGCCATATTTTTGATATTTCTCCTGCTTAAATGCGGCAATTATCCCACGGGAGCTGTTGACAATGGCGCCAAGCCCATCCTTGTTGAAGAAATGTGCAAGGTCGGATCCCTTACCGCCCTGTGCGCCGTATCCCGGCACAAGAATGTAGGACTTCGGCATTATTTTTCTCAGTGCCTCACCCTGCTCAGGATATGTTGCACCGACAACGGCACCAACGTAGCTGTACTCATCACCCATGCAGTCCTCGCCCCACTCATGTACCTTTTCGCCAACTATCTCATACAACGGCTTTCCGTCCACAAGCCTGTCCTGAAACTCACCGCTTGAGGGATTTGAGGTCTTCACAAGAACGAATATGCCCTTCTTCTCCTCCCTGCACACATCGACAAAGGGCTTGATTCCATCGGTTCCAAGATATGGGTTGACGGTTGCAAAATCCTCATCAAATGCAGAAAGCTTGCTGCTTCCCACGGTAATCCTTCCAAGATGTGCAATGGCATAGGATTCAGAGGTGGAGCCAATGTCCCCCCTCTTAACATCGCCTATCACCACCATGTCCTTGGATTTACAGTAATCCACCGTCCTTTTAAATGCCTCAAGGCCCGGCAGCCCAAACTGCTCATACATTGCAATCTGCGGCTTCACGGCAGGGACAATGTCATATATCGCATCAACTATGCCCTTGTTATACTGCCATACAGCCTCCGCAGCAGCCTCAAGCGTCTCCCCGTGCTTTTCAATCGCAGCACTGATTATATGTCCAGGTATGTTCTTTAAGGTGGGGTCAAGCCCCACAACCACCGGTGCATCCATGGTCTGAATCTTCTTCACAAGCTTGTTAATCATATTATCCTCCATTCCGCAGGCGTGATTTTCCACACCTTTCTCAACTCCGCAGGCATGTTTTCCCACACTGTACACACCCCAACGCAATGAGTAAATGTTACCACAATGAAACTTCTTTAGCATAAGTCGTAGTCGTTCGAATCCTAGAGAAGGATTCTCTTGCGGTTGCGCAGAAGGC
>CAYZYS010000192.1:0-2970 GCA_964482605.1 uncultured Bacteroides sp. | reverse complement strand
CCCACAAGAAGATGAAGACCAATTCGGAAAATTCCCTTGAAACGCTGACGGAGCTGCTTCCGATTCTTGAGGCGGCAGAGGATTATTCGGTGGATGGGCTGCATGATTTGGTATTTTCCTACATTGAGAAGAAGGGCATCAAAAATGGTGTCGCACTTTGGCCACTCCGCACCGCGGTATCAGGAAAGCAGATGACGCCGGGTGGCGCATTTGAGATAATGGACATACTCGGCAAGGAGGAAAGCCTTGCAAGAATCCGCAAGGGTATTGAGAAGCTGAAGGCAGACCTGGACGTTAAGGAGTAGGATTTGGCAACGGAATTTGATAAGGCACAGTTACAGGCAATTAACCACAGGGAGGGTCCCGCACTTGTCATAGCGGGGCCCGGAAGTGGCAAGACAACGGTCATAACCCACAGAACCTTGAAGCTCATCAGTGATTTCGGGGTTCCGCCCGCCAACATACTGGTCATAACATTTACAAGGATGGCGGCGGCGGAGATGAAGGAACGCTTTTTCCGCCTTGCTGATGAAAATGGGTACGGAAGTGATGCAAGGAAGGTGTCATTTGGTACATTTCACTCGGTGTTCTTCACAATCTTAAGGCACGCATATAATTACAGTGCATCCAACATAGTGTCAGGTGAAATGCAAAGGGATGTGATTCGCCAGACAATCGCGACAATGTCAATTGAAATCGAGGATGAGAATGAATTTATCTCATTAATCCTGTCGGAAATCGGAAAAGTGAAAAGTGAAAGGATTAATGTGGATTCCTATTATTCCATCAATTGCTCGGAAAATGATTTCCGCACGCTGTACAGGGCGTACCAGCAGATGCTTTCTGCAAACAGGCTGATTGATTTTGAGGACATGCTGGTGTATACCCATGAGCTTTTGTCCCAGCGCAAGGACATTCTTGGCGCATGGCAGCGGAAGTTCCGGTACATTCTGGTGGACGAATTTCAGGACATTAACCAGATACAGTATGATGTGGTGCGGCTTCTTGCGGGCACCGCAGAAAATGTGTTCGTGGTGGGGGATGATGACCAGAGCATATATGGCTTTCGGGGTGCAAGGCCGGATATGATGAAGAGCTTCGAGAGGGATTACGGCGGTGTCAGGTCGATAAGGCTTGACATTAATTACAGAAGCACCTCCAATATTGTTGAGGCTGCAAGGCGTGTGATTGACCACAACCACAACAGGTTTTCAAAGAACATAAGGACAGGGAACCAAAAGGGCAATAATGTTGAGGTTCATGAATTTAGGGACATTTCAGATGAAAATGAGGCGATTCTTGAAAGGCTGAGAAATGTTGAAAAGCTATCGCAGGTTGCAATCCTGACCCGCACCAACATTGGCGGAAGAAGCATAATGGGAAAGCTCATTGAATATAACATTCCATTTGTTGCAAGGGACGTCATTCCGAGCCTTTATGAGCACTGGATTGCCCGCAACATATTTGCGTATGTGAGGCTTTCCATGGGGGAAAGGGACAGAAAGACATTTCTCCAGGTCATGAATAAGCCGAAAAGGTACATAAGCCGTGACATGCTCCTTGAGGAAACGGTGGATTTTGATGTGCTGTGTGAACGGTACAGGGACAAGGACTGGATGGTGGAGAGGCTTGAGGACTTTGAGGGCGATTTGAAGGTGCTGTCAAGGTGTGCGCCATTTGCGGCAATTAATTACATACGCAGGTCAGTTGGATATGATGCGTATATCAGGGAATATGCCCGCGAACACAGGATAAATGAGGATGATTTGTTTGGCATATTGGATGAGCTGACCGAGGGTGCAAGGGAATTTGGAACATATGATGAATGGTTTGCCTACATTGATGACTACAACCGCAGGATGGTGGAGCAGTCCAGGCAGCGGAAGCTAGGCGGCGCACCGGGGCGAAATGGGGATGGTGAGGCGCTTACAATATGTACCATGCACGGCTGCAAGGGGCTTGAGTATGACGAGGTGTTCATAATTGATGCAAATGAGGGCATAGCGCCGTATTCCAAGGCAGTCCTGGATGAGGAAATCGAGGAGGAGCGAAGGCTTTTCTATGTTGCCATGACCAGGGCAAGGAAAATGCTGCACATATACCATGTGAAGGAGCGCTATAACAAGGAGCTGGAGCCGTCAAGGTTCATAGGGGAGCTGTTGAAGGGGTGACGCCTTAAGGCTGTCATGTCACTGGCCGTCCGGCTCAGGCACCTCTGCGTTGACGTCTATGCCCCTTGGCTCAACTGGCGTTGAGAATACAATCTGGGTGCTGGTACGCCCGAATTTCTGGAGCTGTCCGATGAAGGTGTCAAGCTCCATGGTGCTTGGAAATGCAACCTTCAAAAGCATGGAGTAATTGCCCGTGACACAGTTGCATTCTATTACGTTCGGGCAGGATTTGATGAACGGATAGAATTCGGGCTTCTGCACAGGTGCAATCTCAAGGTTGATGAAGGCAGTTATGTGGTAGCCGAGCTTGAGGGGATTTACCTTGGCTTCATAGCCAAGTATCACCTCATCCTTCTCAAGCCGTTCAATTCTTGCGGAAACCGCAGGGGATGATAAAAATACCTGCTCAGCCAGGGCTTTGAGTGGTGTGCGTGCGTTTTTCTGAAGCAGTGTCACGATTTTCTTGTCGATTTTGTCCATATTAACCTCTATTCCGCAGACGCTTGCCGTCGAGGAGCTCACGAGAAAGCTGCAAATGCAGTTTCTCGTGTAGCATCAGGGTTATATTGTGGCGTCTGCGTCACAATATAACTGTGTGAAAAATCAGCACATCAGTGTGATTTTTCACACTAACCTCCATTTCTTATGCAATACCTAAAAAAAGACAATTATAGGGCTACCCACCATATAACTGTCTCCGTTGACATAACTTAATTATATTAATCAATATAATACCAAACTTAAGAAAAATCAATATAAATGTTAAACTATTAAAAAGCATATTTTATCTCCAATCTAA
>CAYZYS010000191.1:0-2988 GCA_964482605.1 uncultured Bacteroides sp. | reverse complement strand
TTATGCCGACAAGCAGCCCCTCGGACTGTGCAAAGCGCCTGCCCTCCTCAAATGCGTCCTCATTTTCAATGGTGATTATCTCATCATATATTGATGTGTCCAGTGTCTTAGGCACAAATCCTGCACCAATTCCCTGTATCTTATGTGGGCCTGCCTTGCCCTCTGACAGAACCGGGCTTGTTGCCGGCTCCATTGCCACAATCCTCACATCAGGCTTCTTCTCCTTAAGGTATGCGCCGACTCCCGAAACCGTGCCGCCCGTGCCCACGCCTGCCACAAATATGTCAACATCGCCATCGGTCTGCTCCCATATTTCTGGCCCTGTGGTTCTTTTATGGGCTGCCGGATTTGCCATGTTCTCAAACTGCCCAAGTATGATTGAGCCGGGGATTTCATCGCGAAGCTGCTCCGCCTTCTCAATTGCGCCCGTCATACCCTTAAAGCCGTCAGTGAGGACAATCTCAGCGCCATACGCGGTGAGAAGGTTCCTCCGCTCAACGGTCATGGTCTCAGGAAGCGTGAGAATCGCCCTGTAACCCTTTGCAGCCGCAACGGAAGCTATGCCAATCCCAGTGTTGCCTGATGTCGGCTCAATGATTGTCGCCCCAGGCTTAAGCAGCCCCTTCTCCTCAGCATCCTCTATCATTGCCAGTGCAACCCTGTCCTTAACCGAACCCGCAGGATTAAAATACTCCAGCTTTGCAATGATTGTGGCGTCCTCCACCCCCACTGCCTTCATGTAATTGTTGAGCTTAAGCATTGGAGTTTTCCCAATCAGCTCTGATGCGCTTTCCTTAATGTCCTTCATATCCATCACCTTTTCATTTTTATTTCTTCAAATATTCCAACGCCGACATGACTGCATTGGCCCCGTCAGACGCAGCAGTCACCACCTGCCTGAGCTGCTTGGTCCTTGCGTCCCCTGCAACATAAAGCCCTGCAAGCACGGTCTTTCCGTCCTCCCCCGCATTCACATAGCCAAAGGAATCCAGAAGCGCTTCATCAAGCCCTGCAAAAACCTCCGTCTGCGGCACCATTCCAACCGCCACGAAAAGCCCGTCCACCGCAAGCTCGTCACCATTGTCCAGCACAATCCCTGACAGCTTGTCGCCGCCATTGATTGCCGTAACCCGCGCAGGCGTGACAAATGTTACATTTTCCCTTGCCCTGAGCTTGTCCACGGTGGAAGCCGAGCCCCTGAACTCATTTCTCCTATGGATAAGGTAAACCTGCCCGCATATGTCCGACAGGTAAAGCGCATCATCAAGCGCCGTGTCACCGCCACCGATTACCGCAACCGCCCTGTCCTTGTAAAATGCACCGTCGCATACCGCACAGTAGGATATCCCGCGCCCGTTGTACTTATCCTCGCCCTCAACACCAAGGTTCCTGTTCTTGCAGCCCGCACAGTACACAATGGTCTTTGCCTCATATTGGCTGCCATCCTCAAGGGTGCAGGTCCACACCCCGTCACCATTCGCAATGGAGGTGACATTACCCTCGACAAATACTGCCCCCTGCGCCTCTGCGTGCTCCCTAAAGGCTTCCCCAAGGCTGTATCCGTCCATACCCGGCATTCCAAGGTAATTGTCCACACGGCTGCTCTCTGCAATCTGCCCCGTCCCCATATATTCCTTCTCAATGACAACCGCCTCAAGGCTGGCTCTCCTGGCATACACGGCAGCGCTGAGCCCTGCAGGCCCGCTGCCAATTATAATCATGTCAAGCATGCACAACATTTCCTTTCCAGATGTATTGACTTTGCCTTACGCAATCACAAGCTCTTCCTTCTCCGACACATCACCCTCAATGTGAAATGAATTTAACACCGGATTGGCATCATCCATCAGGGAAAGAATCATGTAGCTCGCCTTGCTGTCATATGCAAGGCGCTTATCCTCCTCTGACGGCCTTGATGGCGACTCAGGATGTGAATGCCAGTTGCCAAGCGGCGCAAAGCCATTGGCACGCATGTCCTTCACGGCTGCAAGCTGCTCCTTTGGGTCCAATGAAAAATGCTCATTGGAGTGGTCAACATTCGTAAGCACGTACACCTTCTTAATCACCCTGTCACCATTGTCATCCTGCACTCCCGCAATGAGTCCGCATGCCTCCTCCGGAACACACTGTCTTGCGTGCGCCAGCATTGTATTGTAATCCGATTTACTTAACCTAACCATAACCCTCTCCAATCCGCAATGTGATTTTTCAATGTATCTCAATTCAATAAAAAATCTGGCCAGCATCCGCTTGGCAGACCTGACCAGATTAATATGCTGCTATCTATTACATCTTATCTGTACACTCAACCTGCTCATAATCAATAAGCTCTGTTATTGTCGGATGGCTTCCACAGACTGCACAGCCGTCTTCATTCTTAGGAAGCTTAATCTTATGGAACTCCTGGTTAATCGCATCATAGGTGAGAAGATATCCAGTGAGAAGCTTTCCAACCCCAAGGATGTACTTGATTGCCTCCATCGCCTGAAGGCTTCCAATCACACCACCCATGGCACCGATTACGCCTGCCTGCTTGCATGTAGGCACCGCATCCTTCGGAGGCGGGTTCTTGAACACGCAGCGGTAACATGGTCCCTCACCCGGAACATAAGTCATGAGCTGACCCTTGAACCTGATGATTCCCGCATGTGAAAATGGCTTCTTTGCCATTACGCAGGCATCATTAATGAGGAATTTTGCAGGAAAGTTATCCGTGCCGTCAATTATGAAATCATAATCCTTTATGAGGTCCATGATGTTCTCGCTTGTTACAAACTCACGGTAGGTATTGACGGTAACATCAGGATTCATGGCATTCATGGTCTCCTGCGCCGACTTTACCTTGGCCTTGCCCACATCTGCGGTCTGGTGGATAATCTGCCTCTGGAGGTTGCTCAAATCCACCTCATCGGCATCAACAATGCCGATTGTGCCAACACCTGCTGCCGCAAGGTACATTGCCGCAGGAGCGCCAAGTCCGCCCGCGCC
>CAYZYS010000190.1:0-3013 GCA_964482605.1 uncultured Bacteroides sp. | reverse complement strand
AAGTTCTCAGAGCAGGAGATGAGGGGAATCCCAATCCGCGTGGAGATGGGCCCGCGTGACATAGAGGCAAACCAGGCAATTCTTGTGCGCAGGGACAATGGTGAGAAGATAACGGTATCACTGGATGATATAGAGTCCAAGGTGGGTGAGCTTCTTGAGGCAATCCAGAAGGATATGCTGGAGCGCGCGAGGGTTCACCGTGACACCCACACCTCAACTGCCCTGAATTATGAGGAATTCAAGGATGCGGCAGTGAATAAGCCGGGCTTCATCAAGGCAATGTGGTGCGGTGAGCAGGCGTGCGAGGACAAGATTAAGGAAGAGCTTACGGTTACGGCACGTTGCATGCCGTTCCAGCAGGAGAAGCTTTCCGATGTGTGCGTGTGCTGCGGAAAGCCTGCCAAGGCGATGGTATACTGGGGAAAGGCATACTAAGGGAATGAAGGATAGTCATGATTAATCTGCTCAATGTGGACAAACAGAATATCAAGCTGCCCATGCCAGATGATGTAAAGCAGATTATCAGGGTTTTGGAGGGTGATGGCAATCATGCCTTCATCGTCGGGGGATGTGTAAGGGACACGCTGCTTGGCAGGACGCCGGGCGACTGGGACATAGCCACATCCGCACTGCCCATGCAGGTTAAGTCATTGTTCAGAAGGACGGTGGACACAGGGATTAAGCATGGGACTGTCACGGTGATGATGGGTTCTGTAGGCTATGAGGTGACAACCTACAGGATAGATGGGGAATATCTTGACGGGAGGCATCCGGAATCCGTGGAATTCTCGGTAAATTTGCTGGATGACCTTGCACGCAGGGATTTTACCATCAATGCCATGGCGTATAATCAGGTCTACGGGCTGATAGATGAATTTCAGGGGCTAAAGGACCTGAATGATGGCATGATACGGTGCGTGGGTGTTCCGGAGGAACGGTTTTCCGAGGATGCGCTGAGGATGATGCGTGCCATAAGGTTTTCGGCACAGCTTGGCTTCAGGATTCATGAGGAAACCAAAAAGGCAATTGTGAAGCTGTCGCCAACCATTGTGAAGGTGAGTATGGAGCGTGTGCATGACGAGCTTCGGAAAACACTTTTGTCTGACAATCCTGATTATGTGAAGCAAATGAGTGACACAGGTCTTTTCAGGGACATTCTTCCCGTGGTTGACAGGGTGCTCAAGGACAGAAAGTGCCGTTCCACGTTGGTGCTTTTGAAAAAGGAGCCTGCTGACATCAATCTAAGGCTTGCGGCGCTGCTTAACCAGTCAACGCCGGACGAGGCGTATGAGACGCTTCGTGACTTAAAGCTGGACAATGCCACGACGGCAACCGTGACCAAGCTGGTGAAGCTGTCAAGGCTTGGCATAGAGGAGACGGAGCCTGCCGTCAGGGAGGCAATTCATGAATATGGCAGGGAGTTTCTTCCACTTATCATAAGGCATCAGCAGGCGATTATTGAGACCAAGGAGGAAACCACCGGAATACTGATGCCATCTGCAAGGAAGCACAACATGGTAATCAGGCGGCTGTATGATGACATAATTCAGCGTGGAGACTGCATTTCCATCAAGGAGCTGGACATAGACGGCAATGACCTCAAGGAGCTGGGGATATCAGGCGCGAGGATTGGAGAGGTTCTGAACCAGCTTTTGCACATAGTCATGGAAAATCCGAAGCTCAATGACAAGGCAACGCTGATTGCAATGATAGAAGGCATTTAAGACAATAGGGGATAAATGGGGAGATGGCACAAGAAAAAATCAACAGGAAAAAAAGGGTTGCACGCCTTAAGAAAATGATACTGGGCACGATGACATTTTTCATATTACTGCCAACGGTGCTGTGCTGTGTGCTTTTCGTGAAGGTACACGGGCTGCAGGTAAGGCTTGACCAGATTGTGCAGACGCGGGAGCAGATGGCTGAGGCGGCGGCAGCAGGATATAACGGTGGCATGGATGAGGCGCTTGCCAATGAGTTCACGGATGACCATGAGCTCAAGGAGGGGCAGGTCGCAGCAAGCCAGGTGATACCTGACAGCGAGGTGTATGATGGGCCGAGGGTTTACCTCACCTTTGATGATGGTCCGTCCTCCAACACGGATGCCATATTGGACGTGCTTGCGGCACATAATGTGAAGGCGACATTTTTTGTTGTAATGCAGACTGATGATAAATCAATCGCAAGGTATAACCGTATAATCGAGGAAGGGCATACCCTGGGAATGCATTCTGCGTCCCATGTGTATTCACAGGTGTACGCATCAATGGATTCATACGTCTCAGATGTTACAACGCTTAGGGATTACCTTCTGAGCGTGACAGGAATCAAGCCGACAATATACAGGTTTCCGGGCGGTTCCTCCAATACGGTAAGTGACGTGCCCATACCTGATTGCATTGAATATCTGGATGAGCAGGGAATCACGTATTTTGACTGGAATGTGGCATCAGGGGATGCGGACAGGGTGACAGTGTCAGCCTCAACCATAACCTCCAATGTAATCAAGGGCATAACGGGCAAGGACATGTCGGTTGTCCTGCTTCATGATGCGGCAGCCAAGAAGAACACCGTTGATGCGCTTGATGCAATACTTACATACTGTGAGGAGAACGGCTATAATGTGCTTCCAATAACGGACGGGACAGAGGGGCTTCACCACAGGATATCACAGTGATGGTAATTTTTTCATATGGAAGACCGCCCCAAGCTTGGATTGAGTGGAAGGGGCGGTTTTTGGTTTTATGCTCGTGGTTTGTGTGCGTATTGGAGTAAATGTTTTGGTTAGCGGAATGTTAAAAGGGGTTATCCATAAATATATAGTTACCTGTGGGCGGACTGCCAAATACAAGGTATGACAACCTAAACAGACAGTATACAGAGGAACAGCTGGAAAGCAATGTTGTAACAACAGAGCCGTTAATTACCGTATGAAAAGGCAGTGAAAAAGGCAAATGTATATTTTACCGAAAGCCGAACCACAGCCATAAAACAGACGATAGATAACGGCTAT
>CAYZYS010000189.1:0-3090 GCA_964482605.1 uncultured Bacteroides sp. | reverse complement strand
ACAGGTATCTTTCAACCCCGATGTTTACAAAGGGTAAGTAACAAAAGCAATTTAGGGGACTAAAATACTAGTTGACGCCACCATACGATTGTTATAAAATTAACGATATATTATTTCAAGTAGGAGGAGTCTATGAAGAAGTGGGTTTATTTGTTTACTGAGGGCAATGCGGACATGCGTGAGCTTTTGGGCGGTAAGGGCGCCAATCTCGCAGAGATGACCAACATCGGTCTTCCGGTGCCGCAGGGCTTTACAATCACAACGGAGGCTTGTACCCAGTATTATGAGGATGGCAGGGAAATCAATGACGAAATCATGGGCCAGATTCAGGAATACATAGGCAAGATGGAGGAGATTACGGGCAAGAGGTTCGGGGATAAGGAAAATCCGCTGCTTGTGTCCGTGCGTTCGGGTGCAAGGGCTTCCATGCCAGGCATGATGGACACAATCCTCAACCTGGGACTTAACGAGGAGGTTGTTGGCGTAATAGCCGAGAAGTCAGGTAACCCAAGATGGGCGTGGGATTGCTATAGAAGATTTATCCAAATGTACTCTGATGTTGTAATGGAGGTTGGAAAGAAGTACTTTGAGGAGCTGATTGACAAAATGAAGGCTGACAGGGGCGTCAAGCAGGACGTGGAGCTTACGGCTGATGACCTGAAGGAGCTTGCATCACAGTTCAAGGCAGAGTACAAGGCAAAGATTGGCAAGGATTTTCCAGATGACCCGAAGGAACAGCTCTATGGTGCAATCAAGGCGGTGTTCAGGTCATGGGATAACCCTCGCGCCAATGTATACCGCCGTGACAATGACATTCCGTATTCCTGGGGAACTGCGGTCAATGTACAGTCCATGGCATTCGGCAATATGGGTGATGACTGCGGAACGGGCGTTGCTTTCACAAGGGACCCTGCAACGGGTGCAAAGGGGCTTTTTGGCGAGTTCCTTACCAATGCACAGGGTGAGGACGTGGTTGCCGGCGTGCGTACACCTATGAAGATTGCGGAGATGGAGGATAAATTCCCGGAGGCATTTGAGCAGTTCAAGCAGGTGTGTGCAACCCTTGAGAACCATTACAGGGACATGCAGGACATGGAGTTTACCGTTGAACACGGCAAGCTTTACATGCTTCAGACACGTAACGGAAAGAGAACCGCACAGGCTGCACTTAAGATTGCCTGCGATTTGGTTGATGAGGGGATGAGGACGGAGCAGGAGGCTGTGCTCATGATAGACCCGCGCAACCTTGACACGCTTCTCCACCCGCAGTTTGACGCTGCCGCTCTTAAGGCTGCGACACCGCTTGGCAAGGGACTTGGCGCATCACCTGGCGCTGCCTGCGGCAAGGTGGTGTTCTCTGCAGAGGATGCGGAGGAGTGGAACGCAAGGGGTGAGAAGGTTGTGCTTGTGAGGCTTGAGACCTCGCCTGAGGACATCACGGGAATGAAGGCTTCACAGGGCATACTTACGGTCCGTGGCGGAATGACATCACATGCGGCGGTTGTTGCACGTGGAATGGGAACCTGCTGCGTATCAGGCTGTGGTGACATTGCGATGGATGAGGCAAACAAGAAATTTACCCTGGCAGGGAAGGAATTCCACGAGGGGGATTACATTTCCATAGACGGAACCACGGGAAACATATATGATGGAATAATTAAAACAGTGGATGCGACGATTGCAGGTGAGTTCGGCAGGGTAATGGCATGGGCTGACAAGTACAGGAAGCTCAAGGTGCGTACCAATGCGGACACGCCAAGGGATGCGAAGAAGGCAAGGGAGCTTGGGGCAGAGGGCATTGGACTTTGCCGTACTGAGCACATGTTCTTTGAGGAGGACAGGATTGCCGCATTCCGTGAGATGATTTGTTCTGATACGGTTGAGGAGAGGGAAGCTGCGCTGGATAAGATTCTTCCATACCAGCAGGGCGACTTCGAGGCGCTGTATGAGGCATTGGAGGGCTGCCCTGTCACAATCAGGTTCCTTGACCCGCCGCTGCATGAATTTGTGCCTACTGAGGAGGCGGACATCAAGAAGCTTGCCGATGCAAAGGGAAAGTCCGTTGATGAGATAAGGACAATAATAACCTCGCTGCATGAATTTAACCCTATGATGGGACACAGGGGATGCCGCCTTGCGGTGACATATCCTGAGATTGCGAGGATGCAGACCAAGGCGGTAATCCGTGCGGCAATCAACACCAAGAAAAAGCATGCTGACTGGGATGTAAAGCCTGAGATTATGATACCTCTCATCTGCGACATCAAGGAGCTTAAATATGTCAAGAAGATTGTGGTTGAGACGGCTGATGCGGAAATCAGTGCTTCAGGTGTGAAGCTGGAGTATGAGGTTGGAACCATGATTGAGATTCCAAGGGCAGCCCTTACCGCAGATGAGATTGCCACGGAGGCTGATTTCTTCTGCTTTGGAACCAATGACCTTACCCAGATGACCTTTGGCTTCTCAAGGGATGACGCAGGAAAGTTCCTTAATTCTTACTACGATAGTAAGATATTTGAGAATGACCCATTTGCGAAGCTGGACCAGACGGGCGTGGGCAAGCTGATGGAAATGACAATCAAGCTTGGAAGACCTGCCAATCCGAAGCTTCACATTGGCATATGCGGCGAGCATGGCGGCGACCCTTCGTCAGTTGAGTTCTGCCATAAGATTGGACTGGACTATGTAAGCTGCTCACCGTTCAGGGTGCCGATTGCAAGGCTGGCGGCAGCTCAGGCGGCGATTGCGCAAAAGTAGGCGAACGGATGGTTGCACCTTGACCGCAAATATGTGGTAAAATAGGCTGTGATTGCTAAATACTAAAGCCACCCAGTTTGGGTGGCTTTTAAAATATAAGTGTTGAAGCATATTCATATTGCATAGCTATTCATTAACAGGCTTCCAATGTGAACTGTCAAATATATTGGTATCAACATCATACCATAAACTAGGTGACACACCTGGGCTATCATCAAAGACATTACCGTTATTAGTTCTAACATTCCACCCATTTGCAGATGTAATTCTTTGGGCTTCTGAATACTTTTCAGCATTGGATATAAGGTTGCCAGTAAACGGATTCACCGGGTT
>CAYZYS010000188.1:1476-3207 GCA_964482605.1 uncultured Bacteroides sp. | reverse complement strand
AATAAAATCTTTTTATATGGTAGTAAGCGGGTGGTAAGGCATAGGTCTTACCAATATTTCGGTTATTGGATGGTGAGAAAGTGGTGAGGAGGTGGTGAGGCATAGGTCTTATAGCAAATCAACCAAGTCCTTTTTACCGTTATCCTCTGTATGAAGGTAGGTTTTTATAACTACCTTGTAATCATCGCCAAGCAGTTCGGCAACCGCCTTTATATCCTGGTGGCTTGATGTCTTGCTCAACAGCCTTGTTGCAAATGTGTGCCTGATGGAATGTGTGCCATAGTGTGGCAGCCCACATTTCCGCAATATCCTGTCAAGCGTCTCCTGAATGTTGCGGCTGGTGGGAATGTTCCCGCTGTCGGTGCACACGATTAAATCACCACGGACTGCGTGCTGCCCATATGTATCCCGCATGATGTCCAGGCACTTTACAGCCTCCTGGTTCAGTGGGATTGTCCTGACACTGCGTGGGTATTTGGGCGGGGTGATAATCTGTATATAGTGCTTTGTTATACGCTTGTCCCTGTTCTTTACAGTGCTGACTGTTTCAGAAATATGGATGCTTATACGTCCCTCGGTGTCTTTCTGGATTCCGTTTTGTGACAGCGCTAAAAGCTCGCCCTCCCTCAGCCCGGTATTCAGCATAAACACTATTGCCGGCCCGTAACGGTAATTCAAAGTGCCGTCGGTCCTGCGTGAGAGTGCCAGCTCCTTAATCTGCCCGATGTACCCGTCTGGTATAATTTGAATCTGCTTAGTCTTAACGCCGACCGCAGACTCATCTGGCATTTCCAGCGTGTCAAAAGGGTCATAGGTCTTTGGAAAATCCTTTTCCGCTATCCCGTAGCGCACCATGGAGTGCAGGAACAGGTACACCTTCCTGATTGTTGAATAGCTGTATTTTGGCTGCATTTCGTCAATCAGCCTCTGTATGTCCGATGATTTCAAATTACACATCAGCACTTTGGAAATTTGGTTTGGGTGGATATGCCCCTCATAAATCGATTCCGTGCGGTCATAAGTGGTCTGCTTGAGCTTCTTCCTCATGACCTGCTGTTTCTTATAATTCAGGAACTTTACGGCATACTGCTCAACCGAGAGTTTAAGGTTTACCACATCACCCGATTTTACCAGGAACTTATATTCATCGAGCCTGGCCTTGACCTCGGATTTTGTTTTACCGCTGAACTCCTTCGTGGGCATCCCCTTCTGGGTGTAGCGTGCCACCCACCTTCCCTTGTTGTTTTTAAATATTGTACCATCGCCTTTGCTGCGCCTGGTTTTTGTTGCTGTTTCATTCGCCATAGCTGTACGCTCCTTTCCTGTGAAAAGAACCCATCTATTTAGAATAGAAGCAGTAAGTCGCATTTGTATTATATTACATAAAACAGGCTTTGGCAATGAAGCAATAAGTCAAAAATGTAGTTCTTTTCCCACGTTTTTCGTCAAGAACTCTTGAATTGCCGTCCTGGAAGTGAAATAATCACGTCCAATTTTGGTTACTGGAAGGAGTCTGCTTTGTAGTATTTCCCTTGTCTTTGTCTTGCCAATCCCCAACATATCTCCAATTTCCGCTACAGAATACTTGCGAAAATCATTATATTGCATTAAATCATTTTTTGTTTTATCCATAATTAAACCTCAAAATATGTTTATTATTAAAATACTGCATACCTTCCACCACCGCTTCCTATGCCCTTTCCGGCCATGTAGTGTGGCTGTGCTGTGCAC
>CAYZYS010000188.1:0-1376 GCA_964482605.1 uncultured Bacteroides sp. | reverse complement strand
AAGTGCCAGAATGCCCGAAAGGGCTTGACCGCATAAGCGGCTGGATAGAAACAAACCCACCAAGTGGGAGAAAGAAAGGATGGACAAACAAAATGAATGAGACAAGAGTTTATGAGGACGGCTACCATGCCGTATTCAGGGAACAGGGGGAATTTCTGGAGTGCCTGAAGAATATTGGAAGGAATTCGTTCTGGGACAGGAGGAAGTCAAAGAGCCTCCGCCTGGTGGCAATTACAGAGGACAGCCAGATGGCAAAGGATTTGAAGGAGCAGTATGCAAGGGATGGACTGGACGAGGGTATCATTACGGATACAATCACCAACACGGGACTCCTGCTTAAGACAAGGAACCAGTATTACCCCGTCAGGGCGTGTGCAATCAAGAGCATACTTGACAGGGCGGGCATTAACGGTTCGGGACTCCGCAGGGTTGGAAAAAACGTGTATGCACGCATATTGAATGACTGCCTGAAGGCGACAAAGGGGGACGCACTCCTGCGTATTTCAGAGGGGAAGGTGTCCGCAGTATTGGGCGGCGACAGCCATGACTATGCCGTACTTGACATGGAACAGATATTCATGCATTCCGTGGACTATCTGACCGCAAATTTCAAGGGCTGCCGCTATCTTGGCGGATTTTATGGGCATGACATGGCCTCCGCACTATGGGAGCTGTCCGGCGAGGACGGGCTTCTTGAAGCATACAGGGAGGAACTGGCGCTGCATGGAAAGACCGTCGATGAGATGAAGCCGATGGTGAGGATAACGACCTCTGACATCGGGGCAGGCGGGGCCAACATATTCCCAATGCTTGTTTCGGGGGAAGGTAATACCACGATAAGCCTTGGCGACCCACTCCGCCTTGACCATAGGAATGGGAGCAGTATTTCTGAATTTGACGGACAGCTTGAAATGCTGTACGGCAGATACCAGCTTGCCATGGGAAACCTGTCAAGGCTGCTGGATATTGAAATCCAAAACCCAGCCAACTGTATGAAGGGGGTTATGGACAGGCTCGGAATAGCAAGAAGGTATGCGGCCGAGGCGTTGGAATTATTCAAGGCACAGCATGGGGAGGACCCATGCACCGCACATGACATCTATTATGGGCTTTCCGAAATTCCGTATATGCTCGCATGTGATGGCATGGAGGGCGGAAGGATTGCCAGAATGGAGGAAACCATAGCAAGGGCACTGTCACTTGATTGGAGGGAATACGATATCCCCGGCGGGTACAGATGGTAACGCATAAAAAAGAAATTTTGAAAGGCAAGGCATAATGCCGGAAAGGAAACAGATTATGGGATTGGAATTAAATTACAAGGCAGAGGTATTGGTTGACACAGAAAAGCTTGGCAGGGAGGACTGGCTTGGATA
>CAYZYS010000187.1:1557-3228 GCA_964482605.1 uncultured Bacteroides sp. | reverse complement strand
GAAAGACCGAGGCGCACATTCCGGAGGATGACCCTCGTAATCCTGCGACAATCGCAGACAATGTTGGCGACAATGTCGGTGATGTTGCCGGACTTGGCTCTGACCTGCTTGAATCCTATGTGGGTGCCATCACATCCTCAATCATCCTTGCGGTGAGCCTGTTCCTTTCACATGCTGCCAACAATATGGATTTGACCAATGAAATGCTCCAGAAGATGATGTATTATCCGCTTGTGTTTGCTGCAATCGGACTTGTTGCGTGCATCCTTGGCATCGCATATGTTCTTGTGAAGAAAGCAACTGATAATCCTCACAGGGACCTTAATGTGTCAACCTGGGCAGCAGCGGCAATCACCGTAATCGGTGGCTTTGCTGCAACATACCTGCTTTTTGCAAATGAGTCCGCAGAGCTCATCGGCCTTGCCGGATTTAATGCGGGCTGGTTCTCCCCTTGGATTGCAGCTTCCCTTGGGGTTGTCAGCGGTGTAATCATCGGTTCCATCGCTGAGTATTACACAAGCTATGATTACAAGCCAACCCAGATGATTGCCCATGCATCAAAGGAAGGCCCTGCACTTACAATCACACAGGGACTTGCGGTTGGAATGAAGTCCTGTATGTATCCGCTGATTGTGCTTGGAATAACAACTTATGCTTCATATGCCGTTTCAGGAATGTTCGGCATTGCGATGGCTGCCGTGGGAATGCTCTCATTTGTGTCAGCCACGGTATCTGTTGATACATATGGACCAATTTCAGATAATGCGGGCGGCATTGCGGAAATGTCCGAGCTTGAGCCGGAGGTGCGCAACATCACCGATAAGCTTGATTCAGTGGGCAACACAACGGCTGCCATAGGCAAGGGCTTTGCCATCGGTTCAGCCTCACTTGCGGCACTTTCGCTGATGGTTTCCTTCCTGTATGCATTTCAGCCGGAGGGAAGCAGCCTTGACCTTAATTTTACCGACCCTAAGATTCTGGCGGGTGCCCTTGTTGGCGCAGCAGTGCCGTATTTGTTCTCAGGCATGCTGATTGAGGCTGTTGCCAAGGCAGCGCGTAAGATGGTTGAGGAGGTTCGCCGTCAGTTCAGGGAGATTCCGGGAATACTTGACGGTACGCAGAAGCCTGATTACAAAACCTGCATTGAGATATCCTCACAGGGTGCATTGAAGGAAATGAGGCTTCCTGCAATCCTTTCAATCCTGTTCCCGCTGGTGTGCGGCTTCCTCTTTGGACCGTACTTTGTTGGCGGACTTCTCATAGGCGCAACACTTTCCGCAATCATGCTTGCCATCTTTACGGGAAATGCAGGCGGTGCATGGGATAACGGAAAGAAGTACATCGAGTCTGGCGCAATTGAGGGACAGGGAAAGGGTTCACCTGCCCATGATGCGGCAGTTGTGGGAGATACGGTTGGCGACCCGCTTAAGGACACGGTTGGTCCGTCACTTGACATCCTCATCAAGATTATGTCAACGGTATCACTCGTTGCGGCAGTGCTGTTCCGTGACTACAACCTGCTTGACTGGATTACAAAATTATTTTAAAAAATGAACCAATTGGGCTTCGGCAGACTTGTCTGCCGGAGCTTTTTTTGGCTGTAAGAGAAGAACATAAGAGAAAGCCTGCACATTGTGTGACCGCCAATCATATGATGGTGTTAAAGACTGC
>CAYZYS010000187.1:0-1457 GCA_964482605.1 uncultured Bacteroides sp. | reverse complement strand
AATGGAGAGTAAAATGGCAAAAAACGTGAAGGCGGTTATCACGGTGGCATGGGGAGTGGTTGCAAGCATGTTTGGCGCACTGGCGGTGCCCATGTGCCTGCTTGTGCTGTGCAATGTGATTGATTACGTCACTGGGATTGTGGCAAGCAAGTACAGGTCACAGAACATTGACAGCTACAAGGGCTTTAAGGGCATTGCCAGGAAAATTGCCATTTGGCTTTTGGTCGTGGTGGGCTGCATTGTGGATGAAATGCTTAAATATGCAGCCAGCTCGGCAGGAATTAATATTGGAATGTCATTTTTGATAGCCTGTGTTGTGACATTGTGGCTTGTTTGCAATGAGCTTATCAGCATATTGGAGAACATCAGTGACATGGGAGTGTCCCTTCCTCCGTTTCTGATGCCCCTTGTAAAGCGTTTGAAGAAGCAGGTGGAGGATAAGGAAGCTGTGGCAAAGGAGGTAGACGATGGCGACAAGGTACAGGATAAGTGATGGTGATGTTGAGCTGTCGGAGCATTTCAGGCTTCATGAGTTTAGGAGCCGTAATGGTGCGGATGAGCTCCTTGTGTCTGAAAAATTGGTGGAATGCCTTGAAATGGTATACAGGCAATTTAATTGCAGCGCAATTATGATAGTGAGTGGATATCGTGAGCCGGGTGGTTATAATCAGTCAATTGCGGGGATGGCAACGGATTCGCACACCGCAGGAATTGCCGCTGACATCAGGTGCATAGGGCAGGGAGGAGACACGCTGGACAACAGGCTGGTTGCCTGCTTTGCGCAGGATATGGGAATCGGCGGCATAGGGTACATGGGTGACACAATTCATCTTGATGTCAGGCATTTGGGAGGTTACAAAAATAGCCGCTGGTGGGGTGATGAGACAACGGGCAGGAATGACATTGCGGATTGGTACTCATACTTTGGGCTTGGCACTGCGGATGTGTACGGGACTATGCAGGGGAGCGTGGTTGGTACGGAAGCCTTGCAGGAGGAGCTGGACACTGCCTCATTAAAATATGAGGTCAACAGGCACGCCTTGACACTGCTTGGACATGAGCTTGATGATGCGGATGATTATGCAGGGCTGCTTGCAAGGGGTGAGCTTGACTGGCATGAATTTAGCTTAAGGCTTCAGGAATCGGGGGAAGGCGTGAGGAAATGGATACGGCTGTATCTTTTTGTTGACATTCTTCACAGGATTCCTGATGACAGTGAGGTTGACTGGTGGTATGCACAGTATGTCATACATGATGAGATGAACAAGGCATTGATGGTCAGGGAGTTTGGAAATGATTATGAGGCGTTTCGCCGGAAATATAAAACATAAGAACTTCTTAATCAAAACAAATGAAAAACAGCCGCCATAACACCATTTCAATCAGTTCCCCATATCCGATATTTTGTGTTATACTTTGTTATGTGATTTTGCGCCTCTTGTTTTTTCCCTTATGAG
>CAYZYS010000186.1:0-3302 GCA_964482605.1 uncultured Bacteroides sp. | reverse complement strand
TATTGCTATATAGTGCGAAGCACGTACACCGAGCAGACGCAGGGCGGATGCGAGGTGTGCACTGCGAATACCACATAAAAGGGGGCAATGAACACAATGAGGAAAATTCTCGCAATAACCCACCAGCTTTCAAGAACTGGCGCACCAATAGTGCTGCTTGACCTACTCCGGCTGTGCCAGTCCCTTGGCTACCAGGTTGACATGATAACCATGCAGGACGGCGAGCTTGCCGGCGAGGTTGCTGACCTTGGCATAGAGTACAGGGTGCAGGAACGCTTCTTTAATGAAAGGGAAGCCTTTGTCCGTGAGGCATCACAATATGACCTTGTGATAGCCAACACCCTAATAACATATGAGGCAATCCACTGCCTCAACGGCACGACGACACCAGTGATATGGTGGCTGCATGAGGGACGCCAGTATTTTGAATACTTCTCAACCGTGCTCCCCGACTTTGCCCGTCTCTCCCCAAACATACACGTCCTGTCCGTTGGACACTACGTTGCAGACGTGATAAGGGACATTTACAATTATGAAACGGAAATACTGCATTTCCCATTAAAGGACGAGGCTGACGCAGTAAAGCCGCACAGCACCCCCAATGACGGCACGCACACCGTGCGTTTCCTGACCTCAGGCACATATTCGGCGGTAAAGGCACAGGATGTACTGGCGGCCGCCATAAGGCTGCTCCCCGCAGAAGTGATTGACAGGACGGAATTTCTGTTCTGCGGCAATGAAACAATGGTTGATGAAAATGTATTTGCCAGCGTAAAGGCACTGGCAGCCGATTACGGCAACGTAAAGCTGCTCCACCAATTGTCACATGGTGAAGTGCTTTCCTATATGAAATCGTCCGACTGCCTGGTTATCCCGTCACGAATTGACCCAATACCAACGGTTGCCGTGGAAATGCTCATGCTGGGCGGCCTGTGCCTTTGCACGGACATATGCGGAATCGCACACTACATACAGGATGGCGTGAACGGCTTCACCGTTCCGCCTGACGACGCACAGGCGCTTGCCGACAAAATATGTAACATAGTGAACCTGCTTGAAGGTGATGAAAAAGAAACCATAGGGAAAATACGCCTTTCAGGGCGCAGTATATATGAGGAACATTTCTCCCCTGAGGTAATCCAGCCCCAGATGACGCAGCTCTTGTATTCCCTCACGGGGCTTCCAAGCCCAGTGGCGCTCCCTGGTGATTTTTTGGAGGATGAGGTACGTAATGACTTTCTTGTGAAAACAAATACGAAAAAAGTGTGGAAGGCAGAGCTTGAAATACTGGCAATGTTTGATGACCTTTGCCGCCGCAACAACCTGCACTACTGCATTGACTATGGCACGCTCCTTGGTGCGGTAAGGCACAAGGGCTTCATTCCATGGGATGATGACATTGACGTTTCAATGCTGAGACCTGACTATGAAAGGCTTAAGGAAATTGCACCGCGTGAGCTAAGCGCACCGTATGTCTACCAGAATATGTACAATGACAGGCTATCGTTTGCATTTTCCAAGATAAGGAACAGCAACACGTCAGCGATTGAATTTCCTGACATTGACCCGTCTGTCAACCAGGGAATCTTCATTGACATCTTCCCGATGGACAGCGTTCCGCTTAACAAGCAGGAACCTACAATGGAATTCAAAATGCAGTGGGAGCTTCTGCTCATCGTTGACAGCCCGCAAGGCTTCCTCGAAAAAATAAAGGGCGGCTACCAGCCTGCCCTCACAATGGATTTGATAAGCCAGCTTGTGAAGCTACCAACGCAGGAGGTATTCCGCTACTTCGAGGAATTTTCCGCTTCAAAGTTCGGCTACACGGACTATGTTGACAAGCTTGTGCCATGGCAGCAGGGAAAGCCAATGCAATGGTATGCCAACCCAACATACCTGCCATTCGAGAACCTGTACCTGCCTGCACCACTGGAATATGAAAAGCTACTTACAATACGCTATGGTGAAAAATACATGGAATTTCCTGAGGTAAGGCACCCTAACCACTACATCAAATTTGACGCAGACAAGCCGTACCGCTACTATATGGACAACCACCTGATTCCAGGCTAAAGCCCACGGCATTTATCACGCAGCGCCACTTACCCCCACCAGCTCCTCCACATATGGCTGCAGCTTAGGGTTATTCCTTGCAATTACCTCAACCGCAATGCTGCTAATACCAGTGGTGTCCTTAAATATCCTGGCAAAGCCTTCCCTCCACCCATCTGCGGAAGCCCCTTTGCCGTCATCTCCCATGGTGAGCACAAGCCCTTCAAGGCCCTCGCTCACCATGCCGAAATGGTCTGTCAATGACTGCAGGTCATTGGAATAACCCGCAAAACCATCATTTACCCCAGCCTCATTCTCAAGCTCCATTATGTACAAAAGCTGTTCAATCATGAACATCTCACCCTTAAGGTCAGCATTTGCAAGTGACACATCAGGACGTACACGAATGACATCATAGAACAGCTGCCTTGCCTCGGTTATGCGCCCCAGCTTGACAAGCTGTCCAACCGCAAGCTTAAGTTCCGTAGTTTCAGCCTTTTCGCCGGTCACACCAACCTCATGGTGGCACACGTTGAGCCTCCTCGCCCTTACCCACACATTTAAGAGTGTCTCCGCAAGAAAGCCGAACACCCTCCTATGATAATCATCCGGATATTTTCCAAAATCCATGTCCTGTTCCATTACGTTAAATATGCTGAAAATCCAGGCGCAATACTCGTCAAATAGCTTTCTTGACGTCACCATGAGGTTGCCAAAGCTGCACCCATTCTCACCCATCACCTCATCAAACGCCCACCTGTCCTGCGGATAAAGCTCGCCTATTATCTCCCCCGCACGCACCATGTCCTCCCGCTCATGTGCCTGTCCATACGCCTCCAGGTTGGTCATGCCGTCAGGCTCAGGCACCATCGAGGTTACAATGTCATATTCCTCCAGCAGCCTGCAATACTGCTCCTCGGTCAACAGCCTTCTCGTCGACGGGTCAGTAAAATAACGCCTGTAATGGCATATGCCAATGTTTTCCTGCCCCGAATAATTCTTCCATATCCAGTACAGCCCCGTAAGCTCGCCATAATGACAGTTAAGGGCTGATATGTTATCCCCGGTGTCATCACCCTGATAGCCAAAGCCAGCCCCGCCGTTCCTGCCAACATGCAGCGGAACATAGCATGACTCCCTTGGCATGGCTGTTTTTTTATGTGTCATCACAAATATTGTGGTTTTATTCATATTTTCCCCCATAAATACCATGTAAAAAATATCGCAAGCATTATCACTTATCAAGCAAA
>CAYZYS010000185.1:0-3480 GCA_964482605.1 uncultured Bacteroides sp. | reverse complement strand
ATTTTGAGTCTGCTGCGTCTGCCATTCCGCCACATCCGCCTGATAATCGACGCCAGCGCAAATGCTTAAAAAAGCGTGCCGCCAACATCAGGTATGATAACACAAAACAGGTTTATTTGCAAGAACTTTTATAGCCTTAAATTTTTAGATATTTTGACGAAAATATATTTATTTTTTCGACATCTCATGGTATAATTACACAAAATAAGGGTTGAAGTGCCAAACACTTCAGAATGGAGGTATCAATGAGTTATTTGTCTGAATTTGTGGGAAGTCTGATTTTCCTTCTTGGGGGGTACGCCTATATGTGCAACATCAACCTCAAGAAAACCCTGGTGTCAAGCCTGAACTACATCGAGCTTGTGTTCGCATGGAGCCTTGCGGTGGGCTTTGGACTTGCAATCGCCGTCCTCATGGGTGGCCCTGCAATGCTGAACCCCGGCGTGGTAATCGGCCAGGTCGTGTGGAACGGAATGTCCATCACCGATGCGGCAATCTACCTGTTGATGGAGTTTCTTGCAGCGGGCTGCGCAGTACTGCTTTGCACCATATTCTTCTGGGATTCCTTCAAGGCATCACCGGATGCACCAAAGCGTGGAATCTTTGCGGCATACCCTGTTGAGAAGAACCTTGTGCTCAACTTCATCCAGGAGGTTCTTGCAACCTTCCTGTTCCTGTTCCTGGTGTTCGTTGGAATAATGGGAACAGGCAATGCACTTGTAATTGGGCTTGTCGGATTCGCGGCAGTTGCAATCCTCTCACTTACCCTGAACAGCACTGGATTTAGCATGAATGCAATGCGTTCGGTATTCAGCAGCATTTGGTTTGCAATCATCCCAATCCCGAACAAGAACGGCGAGAAGGTTGACTGGCAGTACCAGCTCATCGTGAACCTCATAGGCTCATCCATAGGCGGCGTGCTTGCCGTAATCGTATCAGGACTGATTAAGACAGCAGTAATGTAATTCAAAGAATAAATATTGATACATAAAAAATGGTGCATGGAGGCTTCGGAAAGCCTCCATGCACCATTTGACATTAACCGTCTAAAACTGCCTTATGCCATCATTGTCATCATCAACCGTATTCTCAATGCTCCTTATCACCACCTGGTATGAATTGTCGGGTGACACCTCCACGTCAACCGTGTCCCCCGCCTTGTGCCCAAGCAGCGCCTTGCCCATTGGGGAATCAATGCTTATGAGGTTCTTGAGGGAATTACCCCTTATGGTGGTGACAAGCTTGTAGGTATCCTCCTCATCATCATCAGGGAAATACACCGTGACGGTGTTGTTAAGCCCCACCTCGTCCTCCTTGGACTCATCAGATATAATCCTTGCCGTCCTGATTGTCCTCTCAAGATAGTTGATTCTGCTGTTATTGCTCCGATTCGCCCTCTTGGCGGCGTAATACTCAAAGTTCTCACTCAGGTCCCCCTGGGCCCTCGCCTCCTTCAACGCCTCAAGCGCCTTGGGACGAACCTCCAGCTTCCTGTACTCTATCTCCTTCTTGATTTTCTCAATGTCCTTTTCCGTCAATTCATCATACATACCGTCTTGTATTATATCTCCCTGTACAGCTTCTCATATTCCCTTGCGGATGACTTCCATGAGAAATCCGCCTGCATTGCGCGGTCAACAATCTTGTTCCACTCGCGCTTATGATTATAATATACATCCTTAGCATAATTAAATGTATTCAGCATTTCATGTGCATTGTAATTGCTAAAGGAGAAGCCAGTGCCTGTTCCCTCATACTCGTTGTACGGCTGCACCGTGTCCTTAAGTCCCCCAGTCTCCCTGACAATAGGCACCGTGCCGTATCTCAGGCTCATAAGCTGGCTAAGCCCACACGGCTCAAACAGGGATGGCATGAGAAATGCATCACAGCCTGCATATATCTTGTGCGACATAGGCTCCGAATAATATATGTTGGCGGATACCCTGTCGCCATACTTCCAGGCAAAATGCCTGAACATGTTTTCATATTTATCCTCGCCTGTCCCAAGAACCACAAGCTGCACATCCTCTGCGCAGAGCTGGTCCATCATGTAGGCGATGAGGTCAAAGCCCTTCTGGTCAGTAAGCCTCGACACGATTCCGACCATGAACTTGTTCTTGTCCTCAGCCAAATGCAGCTCCCTCTGAAGCGCCGTCTTGTTCTTCCACTTTTCCTTGCGGAAGGTAATCTGATTGTACTTTGCGTCAATGTACTGGTCAGTCTCAGGATTGTACACCTCATAGTCAATTCCGTTCACAATGCCGCGCAGGCAGTTGGAACGGGCATTCATGAGACCGTCAAGGTGCTCACCGTAAAATGGTGTCTTAATCTCCTGTGCATAGGTTGAGCTAACGGTTGTGACATAATCAGCAAACACTATGCCGCCCTTGAGGTAATTGGCATCCTTGAACGCCTCAAGCTTGTCAGGCGTGAAATAATACTCGCTTAAGCCCGTGATGTCCATGACCTTCTTCAAATCCCACACGCCCTGGAACTTAAGATTATGTATTGTCATTATGGACTTCACGCCGCGGTAAAACTCACCCTGTGCGAAGCGCTCCTTCAGGTAGACCGGGATAAGTCCCGTCTGCCAGTCATGGCAGTGAATGATGTCAGGTCTGAACCCAATCACAGGAATTGCCGAAAGCGCTGCCTTGCTGAAGAAAGCAAACTTCTCAATGTCCTCGTGGATATTGCTGTACGGCTTTGGGCCGCCAAAATAAAATTCATTGTCAATGAAATAGAACTTAACCCCCTGGTATTCCATCTCAAACACGCCCACATACTGTGAACGCCATGCCAAATCTATGTAGAAATGCGTCTTGTATACCATCTTCTCCCTGTACTCATTAGATATACAGGTATACTTGGGAATCATGACCCTTACATCATACTCATTCCTGTCAAAATACTTCGGAAGCGAACCCACAACGTCAGCAAGACCACCCGTCTTGATGAAAGGAACCGCCTCAGATGCAATAAACAATACATTTTTCATATCCATACCCCCATATTCTTGCCGGCAGCACCGCTGCCGCTTATATTTACCGCCCCTTAGGCACGGTCATTGTCTACCAGTACCTTCTTATGCTTGTTATCGTCATGATGTTCACCGATGCCACCTTCACATAGTCGCCCGGAACCGATGCATGTATTATCTGTCCTCCGCCAATGTATATGCCAACATGCCCCGGATAACATATGATGTCCCCCGGAAGCGCATTGGAAAGGCTTCCCACGTCCTGTCCGCCATATGCCTGTGAACCGCTTGCCCTCGAAAGGCTTATGCCAAACTGCGCAAATACATATGAAGTAAAGCCGGAGCAGTCAAAGCCGTCAGGTGAGGCGCCGCCGCTTCTGTATGGCACACCAAGGTATTCATACGCCTTGGAAACTATGGCACTTCCCACCGAGGAGTCACCGCTTGACACATACGTCTGCTTAACGGTGCTCTGTGTCACGGATGATGCCGCACTCCTT
>CAYZYS010000184.1:0-3524 GCA_964482605.1 uncultured Bacteroides sp. | reverse complement strand
TACACATCATAATAATGCCGTTTCATGCGTCCATATATCGCCAATGTGTCATGAAACGCCTGCCACACATCCTTAAACCGTATGCGCCTTGAGCCGCGCTCCCTGGAATACACCACCTGCACGGGCATTTCCATGATGTCATAACCCCTGCGGCTCACAGCCACAAGAATCTCAATGTCATAAGCAAAGCCGGAGGTGCGTATAAGATGCACCACGGGCTTGATTGCCTCCCCACGGAACACCTTAAGTCCGGTCTGGGTGTCCATGAGCCTGAGATGGAACAGGCATCTCAGCATACAGTAATACCCTATGCTCATCACCCTTCGCCTGAATGGATACCTGATTCTTGAATCCCTGTGCAGCTTGCTTCCTATCACCGCACCACACCCCGTATCGACCATCCTTTCAAGGAAGCCCTCAAGCTGTGTGGGATTAAGCTCCAGGTCAGCATCAAGGAATGCAACGTAATCGCCCGTACACTGCGCAATTCCCGCAAGGATTGCACTTCCCTTGCCATGGTTTTTTTCAAACGTGACCATTAGCACACGCCCATCCCGCATGGCAGCCTTTTCTATCTGCTCCCTGGTGTTGTCACGGCTTCCGTCATTTACCACCACAAGCTCAAAATCCTCCACAAAGCCGCTCACAATCCTAATCGTCTTCAGTATGTTATCGTATATTACCCTGCCCTCGTTGTACGCAGGAATCACAATTGACAACCTTCCGCCCAAATCCACCATTTCCATCCCCATTCCGCCATCCGTCAACCCTTCCTCAAAAGTCCGAATGACACTCATACACATTCACCATCTGCCTTGTGGCGCTAAATTTCGTGGGAAACGGTATTACCTTTCCCTTTCTTGCATTGCTGTCCGTGGCCTCCTCCGTATTCTCCCATATGGTATTCACATTTGAATAAATATTGTCAAGCCTGTAATTCTTGAACAGAAACCACTCCTCATCCGTGACGTAATACACATTTTCATGGTCCTCCTCAAGACGTGCAATCTGGTCTCTCAGGTTCTCCGCCACAGGGTACGTGTCCGCCTTGGTCATTATCTTGATGGGAAACTTAAGTGAAGCCGACAGGGAGCTGTTGATAATCACCGCATCCCCCTCCCCAAACACCTGTGACAGATCAGTTATTATCTCCCAATCCATGTTAGTCACATCCGACTGTGACACCAATGCACAGTCATACGGAACCATCAGCAGCGCAAAGGCGACCGAAAGCGCCACCGGAAGAATACTCCCAAGAAACCTGAACTTGACGCCCGCCCTTGAAAACCTAAGCGCAGCCAATATGATTATTACCGGCAGATATGGAACTATATACCTGGCATAGTAATAATAGAACGCCAGCGCAGGCTTGAACACACAAGAATACATAATCACCATGTACACAAACATCAGCGTAAGCAGCAGATGGTCCTTATGCGCCGTTATGAACTGTGGCTTATACAAAAATGCGGCAAAAAGAAAGGGTATCGCCACAATCCCCGTGCTAATCACATACGCATAAAATGTCGAATGGTTCCACTCCATCCCCGTCAGCGCAAATGTCGCTGCCAACGCAACAATGGACAGCACGAACACAATCCTCATCACAAGGCGCATGTGTCGCCTTATCAGCACGGTGACACCCTCCCTGAAGCTCTCCTGCCTGCTTTTTGGAAGCACCAGCACCAGCACGGTGACAGCCGCACAGAAAAGCACAACCAATGTCACCACGAGGGAAAGATTACCTGCATTAATCCCAAGCACAAAAATTTTCTTGTAATTGCCATAGGTATACACCGGGGATGACGCCCTCATCATGAAAAAGCCCGCAAAATAGCCAAAAAGCACGCCCAGGTTGGCATACAGGTATCTCCTGTCCCAGGTCACATAGAACATCGCCCAAAAGCACAGCACAAAAAGTGGCATTACGGTATATATGGTCACATGGAAAAATGCGAACACAACCAGCGGAAATGCGGATGCCGCCACATATTGCGGATATTTCCTGTCAACCATGATGTACAAATACCACAAAAGCAGCACCATGATGAACATCTCAGTAAGCGTGGTCTTTGCCACCCAAAGCACGATGGGAGAGAAGCTGAGCGTAATCAGCGCCGCAATCCGCAAGTGTTTTTTTATATACAGATTGCGCATAACATAATACATCATAAATATGGCGCAGCACATGAACACCGTCTGTATTCCCGCCATGTGTGAATATCCAAACAGCGATGCAAACAGGGCAAGAAGTGCGGCAAAGGTCGGGATTCCATGGAACATTCCCGTCATCTTTGACGGATAATCCGATGAATCCACAGTCGGAATGGCAGGGTCATAGCCATAAAACCCCGTCATGGACTTAACCGCCTCCTGCTCATAGGATTCAATGTCATATTCATTGGTCAGCCTGTCATATTCATCAAAGGTTACATAGTTGTCGTTATAGCCATAGAGAAGCTCCATTGCCTTGACCTGGTACACCCCCTGGTCCTGCCCCATGCCGAACCACTGGTACTTGTAGCCCATGAACACAAATGCACCCAAAAACACGAAAAGCGGAATCACGCTCCTCGTAAAATGAAACACAACGGAAGGCATTCTTTTAAGTGCCACCGCCGCCACGGCTGACAACACTGCCTCCAGCACAATGGAACCCGCAAGCGCCCTCGCAATGGAAAACTCATTTACCCAGAAAAGCACCCCTGACACAATGACATACATTCCGCAGAATGCCGTCACGGACAGGATGATAAGCTCAATCAAATCCTTCCTGCTGTATACAATTGAAAAAAACAACATGAACAGGCAAATGCCCGCCGCCACCAATGCAGGTATCATCACTCACTGTCTCCCAAATTCATGAACTGAAGGTAAAGGAACGGAAAACCCATGACCCTTATGTCCTTGTCCCCGTATATCAACGGGCTCCACATTGCACCGCTATGAAAGTATATTACATTATACCCATCCACCAGGTATGTGTTATCCAGCTTAAAATCAATGTATGTACCGTTGTTGTCAGAATCAATCCTGGCGGTTGACACATAGTGCCAGTTCTCCCTGAACTCAAGCTCAATGTACTCAATATTGATTTCCTCAAGCTTCACTCTGTCACCCAGATAAAGCCTTACCGTGTCATATTTGCCATATGGTATGTCAACCTGTATGAACGCGTTCTGGTCGCTTGTCCACGCCATACCGCTTGTGTCCTTGTCATCATGGAAGCCCTGCACCACGCTGTCCGCCACGCTGTATATGCCCCGCTTCGTCAGGTAGTCATAGAACCGGTACATGTATTCCCCATCCATGTGGGCGATAATGTTAAGCCTGTTGTAGGTTGGGTCCATGATTTCAGATGTTATGTAGTATGTATCCTTGCCGTAATTGTCAAGCCTTGCGGCCGCATCCTCGTAATCCTCTGCCTCCACAAGCCTGTGTACCCCCGTCATTACCTGCACCGGAATCCCATATGTGGAATATGCGGAACGCTGTATCGCAATCGCATCATCCGGCTCCACAAC
>CAYZYS010000183.1:0-3578 GCA_964482605.1 uncultured Bacteroides sp. | reverse complement strand
CACTAACAACTTGGTATTATTATATGCGAACCCACCCAAAATATCAATACAAATTTAAAACTATCAGATTAATATTTACCCGTAATCCATAATACAATATCCATAAGTAATACCACGGCAGGTTGCCCCACATGAATTGGAAACATTTAAAAAAGGCATTGCTCTTGTTGTGCGCCGCCATTTTGACACTATACTTCTTCACGGGCAGTGCGGATGCTGCTGCCACGCTGTCACCCTCCTCGCTTTACGCAAGGTATGCGGCATTGATTGATGCAGACAGCGGACGTGTGCTTTTTGAAAAGGACGGCTACACACAGGTTCCCAATGCCAGCACCACCAAGATACTCACCTGCCTCGTGGCGCTCGAGCTTGGGCAGCCTGATGACATAATCGACGTGTCAGCATATGCGGCATCAATGCCTGACGTGCAGCTTAACATAACGAAGGGCGACCAATACCGCCTGCTTGACCTGCTGCATTCGCTGATGCTCTCATCCCACAATGACAGTGCCGTGGCAATTGCAGAGGGCATTGCATTAAAATACCTTGCCCCAAAGGACACTCCCCTGTACGGCACGGGAGAGATACAGTCCAATTCAACGGAAGCCAGCAAGGCGCTTGTTGCCCTGTTCATGGATTACGTGAATGACCGTGCCCGCACCATCGGCTGCAGCGACACCTATTTCATCACGCCCAACGGACTTGACGCGGAGGATGACACGGGCTTTCACGGCACATCAGCGGTTGACCTTGCTCTCATCATGGCCGAATGCATTAAAAATGAGGACTTCCTTGAAATAACCCAGGCACGCCAGTACACATTTTCCAATGTAGGCAAGACAAGGCAGCACACAGTGACCAACGCCAATGCCTTCCTTTCCATGATGGATGGCGTAATCAGCGGAAAAACTGGCTTTACCAACAATGCAGGATATTGCTATGTGTGCGCATACAAGGATGACGGACGCACCTTCGTGAGTGTCGTGCTGGCATGCGGATGGCCCTACAACAAAACCTACAAATGGACTGACAGCAGGAAAATCCTTGAATATGCCAAAGCCTCATTCACAAAGAGACAGGTGTTCACATCAATCCCACACCTTAAGAGCATTCCGGTTGCCAATGGACTGAAAGGTGAAACAGGGCTTTATGTGCCCGGAGAAATCACAACGCTTCTGTCCGACACGGATGTGGTCAATGTGACCTTTGACATACCCAAAGCCCTTACTGCGCCGATTCTTGCCGACACACAGGTGGGAACTGCCAATGTGTACATCAATGACATGCTTTTTGCCACCCTTCCAATATATACCTCCCAGGCGGTGGAGGAATGGACAATTCAATACTGCCTTGAAACCACCCTGCGGCTATTCATAAATTTTGATTTTACCATTGCCAGTGCTGCCACGGATATACTATAATGTACCTTATAAACCAACTGAAAGGACGAGACGGAATGATGAAGGTATACAGGGCATTTCCAGGGGGAAAGCACAAGGTACTCACGCTTAGCTATGACGACGGCAAGACCGCCGATTACAAGCTTGTGGAAATAATGAACAAATACGGCATACGAGGCACCTTCAACCTTAACGGGGGGTTGCAAAAGGACGGGAAGCACATTGACTCATCTGAGTGGAAGGATTTATACAAGGGACATGAGGTGGCGGCGCACACCTTCACCCACCCTACCATTGACAGGTGCCCGTCACAGGAGGTGGTATCGGAGCTTTTGAATGACAAGATATATCTTGAGGAAGTAATGGGCTACCCAATCAGGGGCATCGCCTATCCCAACGGCTCATACAGCACAAGGATAAGGGACATAGCCAAAAGCCTCGGCTTTGTGTATGGCCGTGCCGTAGGTGATTCCTACGCCATGGTACATGCAACGGAGCTTTCCAACAGGGACGCACAGGGAAAGGTTCCCGTTGGCGATGAGAACGGCTTCTCACTTCCAACCGACTACATGGAATGGAAGGCAACCTGCCACCACAAGCATGGGCTGATGGATTTTGGAAAAAGCTTTTGCGAGCTTCACAAGACACAATACCTGTACATGATGTATGTGTGGGGTCACAGCTATGAATTCGAGCAGGATGGCAACTGGGGACTGATGGATGAGTTTTGCTCCATGATGAGCGGCAAGGATGACATATGGTATGCAACCAATGTTGAGGTCGTCGAATGCATGGAGGTGTTTGAAAGGCTGCAGTTTGCAGCAAACATGAGCTTTGTGTACAATCCTTCCGCGGCAAGTGCATGGCTTATGGTCAACAACACGCCTGTTGAGGTTAAGGGTGGGGAAAAGGTTGACCTGAGTAAATTCTCATAAAAAAATCCCACACCATATGGTGTGGGATTTTTTATGCTTAATTTGTATTAATAATAGCTACTTCCCATACTGCTTCCCGCACCCGGAATCTTCTTCTCCATATATGCGGTGTCCTGTGCAAAGGTTATCGCTTCCTCACGGCTTACAAGCCCCTTGTAGAACAGCTCATATATGGCATCATCCATGGTAATCATGCCAAGCTTCCTGTTGGTCTGAATTATACTCATAATCTGCGGTGTCTTGGACTCACGGATGAGGTTCTTGATGGCGGAATTGGCAAACATTACCTCAAATGCGGCAACCCTGCCCTTGTGGTCAATTGTTGGCATAAGTTGCTGTGATATTACCGCCTCAAGCACCATTCCAAGCTGAACCCTTATCTGCTGCTGCTGGTGCGGCGGGAATACGTCAATGATACGGTCAATTGTTGCCGCAGCGCCAATGGTATGCAGCGTGGACAGCACAAGGTGTCCTGTCTCGGCAGCAGTCACGGCTGTTGATATGGTCTCAAGGTCACGCATCTCTCCCACAAGTATGACATCAGGGTCCTCACGGAGGGCTCCACGGAGGGCTGCCGCATATGACATGGTATCAAGGCCTACCTCCCTTTGGTTAATCATTGACTTTTTGTGGTGGTGTATGTACTCGATAGGGTCCTCAAGGGTAATTACGTGGGCATCCCTGTCATCATTAATCTTATCTATCAATGACGCCAGTGTCGTTGACTTACCACTACCGGTAGGCCCCGTCACAAGGATAAGCCCCCTCTTCTTCTTGTAAAGTTCAATTACCTCAGGGCTCAAGCCCAAATCCTCCGACTTTGGTATCTGGGAATTGACAATACGCAGCGCACATGCACAACAGCCCTTCTGGTGGTATGCATTGACACGGAATCGTCCCGTGGTGGCAAGTGCATAGGAAAAGTCGACCTCACCCACCGTCTTAAATGTCTCCGCCTGCTTCTCATTCATGAGGCTTGCAACTATCATTGCCGTATCCTGCTCGGTAAGCACCGGAAAATCCAGGCTTATCAGGGAACCATGAACCCTCGCCTGCGGCGGGAGCCCAACGGTAATGTGAATATCAGATGCCTTGTGCTGCAGGCCTTGTGTAAGAATATTCTCTACTGTCGCTAAATCAAGAACCATTTCCCCTATTACTCCTCTCAATATCAAGAATTAATTATGTTATTTCTCGACCTCATATGTTACCTTGACCATCTCGGCAAGGGATGTGATGCCGC
>CAYZYS010000182.1:0-3603 GCA_964482605.1 uncultured Bacteroides sp. | reverse complement strand
AAAAATCTTATCAGTCATTTTCGTAATGCTTTGACGCAGAACCAATTATCTCCCCCATCTGGCGCTTTGCCTCCATTACCTCGGCCTCAAATTCCCTTGCCGAGACAAGCAGGCAGCCCTCACCCCTGATGATTATCTGCTCAAGCCCATCTGAGGTTGCCACCCTTATCTGATACCTGGAGGCATTGTCATGCGCAAACTTCTCTATGTACTGGTCAGCCGTCTCGGCCTCCTTTGTATACACCACATGTATATTATTATAATCCACCATCTCCGTGTCATGCCCCTTGACCTTGTAGGCATCAAACACCACAATCAGCTCACAGCCCTTGAACGCCTGGTAATTACACAGAATGTCAAGCAGCCGCCCCCTTGCGCCGTCAAAATTATCCCTCGCCAGCTCGTCAAGCTCCTGCCAGGCGTGAATCACATTGTACCCGTCCACGAGCAAATACTGCTTTTTTTGCTCCGTCTTCCCATAGGTCCTTGTGGCTGGCGAAGCTGTTTTATTATATATTTTCTTTCTTTTGTAGCCATATTTTTTACTACCACTTTTCCTGTTGGCATAAAACGTGGAGTTGATTATTGCGTCAATCTCATCCGTGCCAAGCGGCTCATCCGACACAGCCCTGCCAGTCGCAGCCAGCGCCCTGCGCCTTGCAGCCGCCACAACCGACGCTTCATCCGTCCCAGGCGCCCCTGCCGCATGTTCACCGCCAGGGCTTCCGCCATTCCCCCGCAGAATTTTCCTCTCGTCCGGCAGATGCATCCTTGTGAATACCTGATTCCAGGGAACAAGCTCGCCTGAACCCTGCGAGCAAAACACTGAATCAGGCGAATTTCTCGTATCCGCAAGCGGGTCATAACCCGTCTGCGCCACAACCTCCTCGGTATTGTGGCAGGGTGCATAGCCCTTCATCCTAAGGTCAAGCCGTCCCATGCCCCTTGTATATGCCGCAAGCTCAAGCTGGTATTCCCCAAGGCACGCCACCGGAAGGCTTCCGGTCAGGCAGGCCATGTCCGCCGTCTGTCCCGTATTTTCCAGTGAAAATGTTGCATGCATCCTATCCAAATCCGTCATTGCCCTGCCAACATTTTCCGAGGGGATGCGTAAGGTGAAGTCATAATAAGGCTCCAGCAGCACCGATTTCGCCTGCATAAGCCCCTGCCGTACCGCGCGGTAGGTTGCCTGGCGAAAATCACCGCCCTCCGTGTGCTTGGCGTGCGCCCTTCCCGACACAAGTGTAATGCGTACATCAGTCAATGGCGCCCCCGTCAGGACACCCCTGTGGGTTCTTTCATTAACGTGCGTCATGACAAGCCTCTGCCAGTTGGTGGCGAGGTCACAGTTTACCAGCCCAACGTCACACTGTATGCCGCTTCCCGGTTCCCCGGGCTCCATGAGGAGGTGTACCTCCGCATAATGCCGAAGCGGCTCAAAATGCCCCACTCCAAGCACGGTATCGGCTATTGTCTCCTTATACACAATCCTTCCCGTGTCAAGGGTCACATCCACGCCAAACCTGGTGGCAATCTGGTTTTGCAGCACCTCCATCTGGATTGCACCCATGACCTGTATGTGAAGCTCACGGTTCAGCTCGTCCCAGGTTACATGAAGCTGTGGGTCCTCCTCCTCAAGAAGCCTTAGCTTCGGCAGCATTTCAAGCGCATCAACACCCTGCGGCAGATTAAACCTGTATGTCAAAACAGGCGTCAGCATTGGCACCGCTGCCTCACAGTCAGTACCAATGGACTGTCCCGCCGCCGTGGCATCAAGCCCCAGCACGGCACACACCTCACCTGCCTGTGCGCTTTCAACTGCCTTGAACCTGTCTCCTGAATATATCCTTATCTGGTTTACCTTCTCATCACCAACCGCCATGCGGTTGCAAAGCGTACCGCCTGTCACCTTCAGGTATGTAAGCCTGTTGCCCTGCTCATCCCTTGCAATCTTGAACACCTTTGCCCCAAATTCATCAGGGTAATCCCTCTCCAAAGTATATTTTTCAATACCGTCAAGCAGCTCAGGAACACCGTCAAGCCTCAATGCTGAGCCAAAATAGCAGGGAAACAGCCGCCTGTCGGCAATCAGACCCGGAAGCCTGTCAGAATCCAGCTCACCACTCTCAAGGTAATCCTCCATAAGCCCCTCATCGCAAAGGGCAATCTCCTCCATGTCAGGATTGGAAAAATCCTCAATGTGCGGCGACAGCCTGTTCTTCAACTGTTCAAGGACACGCCCGCTGTTCGTTCCCGCCTGGTCCATCTTGTTGACAAACACAAATACAGGCACACTGTACCTGGCAAGAAGCCTCCAAAGTGTCTCAGTATGGCTTTGCACCCCATCAGGGCCGCTGATTATGAGAACTGCATAGTCCAATACCTGAAGCGTCCTCTCCATCTCCGCAGAAAAGTCCACATGCCCCGGAGTGTCAAGAAGCGTCACGTCCAGTTCTCCCGTGGCAAGCTTCGCCTGCTTTGAAAAAATGGTGATTCCCCTCTTCCTCTCAAGCTCAGCCGTGTCAAGGAATGCATCACGGTTGTCAACCCTGCCAAGCTTCCTTATGCTGCCTGACGTATATAAAAGCCCCTCTGACAGGGTTGTCTTCCCCGCATCCACATGGGCAAGCATTCCCAGCACAATTCTCTTCATGTATCCTCCATGTAAGACATTTACCATTAAACGAAAGGGTGTCAACATAATCATGTCAACACCCTCCGAAAGTCCCTCTATAACCCAGTCAGCCCATAGTTACTTAAGCCCTGAATATGCCTTTGAATCAAGCTCCAGCTTCTCACACACCATGTCAAACACATTGGCGGTTGAGCTGTACGTCCTTTTGTTGCCATCCTCGTCACGGACATTTTCGTAAGCATCCACAACGGCATTTATGGCATTTTCAACGGCAGTTGACGTGACATTCTTTTCACCTGCGGTTGTAAGCAGGTTTGCAATGTCCTGTGAAACCTTGCTCTTGGATGACCTGTAATCGCCAACCGTGTATGCCGCTATCGCCTTTGCCGTTGAGTTGGCTGCAACCCCCGACAGGCTGAAGCTTCCTGAATTGCTCACAACCACGCCAAGTATGTCATCCAGGTCAGTGTCAACGTACCAGCTTCCATTCCCCTCCGAGGAGAAATACAGCCTTGCCTTGGTCGTTGTACCCTCAACCACGTTGTAAACCTTTGCCTTGGTGTCACCTATTGCGACGGTGCCATTCACGATGCCAAGCTGTGAATCATTGAACACCTGCGTTATCTGGCGTGATGAGCTCTCACCCAGTATTCCGTTGGCAATGCCCGTGAGAACCTCCTTCTCATTGGCAAGCTCTATGTATTCATTGTCAAACCTCTTATTGACAAAATCATATGTCCAAATGTAATTATATTTTCCAAAATCCGTGTTCTGTGTCGGAACCACGATGTCAAGGTAGCCGTCCCCGTCCACATCCTTGAACTCCATGTTCTTCCTTGAATAATCAAGGTCAGCGAACTCAGCGTGCGTAAAGGATGCCCATGAATTTCCATCATCATTGTACACCGTCATAGCCATGGTTCCAATGCTCACCCACACGCGCCTCTGCCCGTTTTTATCATTGATGT
>CAYZYS010000181.1:0-3667 GCA_964482605.1 uncultured Bacteroides sp. | reverse complement strand
CAAGGCGCGGCGACGTGAACACCTCACCGAGCGGAATGTTCACATCCGCAAGGCAATTTTCAAATACGGTCTGCCTGGATGCATCCTCAATTGGCATGAGGCTAACACGCATGTCGGTACAGTTGTCACCCCTGCCCTTCACAAGCACATGCTCCGCACCGTCAAGCACATCTATGATACTCTGCTGGATTTTCTCATACATCCCGTAATCCAGCGTGTTTATCTTAATCACATCATCAAATATCCGCCTGTATTCCTCGTCAGATGACGCAATCTCAGGCAGCGGGTAGGCGATAATCGTAAAGCTCCTCTCCTCACCCTTGATGTATTCATTGACAATTCTCCCCGCTTCATTGGAATACTTCACGTTCAGCTTCTGCTGGTATTCCTCAAAACGGTAGCACTCCTTCTTGGCAACAGGCTGGAATGGCGCTTCACCAAATGCCTCCATGACGGCAGGCCCCGCAAACTGCCCCGCCTGCACGCTGTACTGCTCATAAGCCGCCCTCAGTGCCCCAAGCTTCCTGGTCACAAAGTCACTGTCCATGTACAATGCACTGTCATTGCGGTGGTCAAAATCCATCTGCCTGTTGGGACTTGTGGAATAATACCCCACCTTCGCCCCCCTGCCCTTGTTGATGGAATTAACTGCCGCCCTGTATATGGATGGCTTGAGCCCCATTGCCGCAAACTGCCTTATGCTTGCACGCACAAGCCTCTCAAAGCCCACGCAATACCTGATGTTCACAATGCTCTTCTTCGACAAATCCTTATGTGCCAGCTCGAAGCCCTTCCTGTACCCTTCAGTAAATGTTGACGCCATCCTGTCAATTTCGTCCTCACCCAGGGAATTGAGGTATTTTGCCGTCCTAATCTCATTGTCCGTTATATATTCGCCATAATCATACAGATACCTTAAATCCCCAAGGTTGGATTCCATGACAATCCTCACGGCAAAATCACGGTTCACGTCGAGCTGCTCCGCAACCCTGTCCCTCACGGTTATGTCGCTGTAATCACTCACATACCAGTAAATGGCGTCATGAATCTCCTTGTACTTCGGTCTTGCATCCGCCTCAAAAAGACAGTACACCTCAAGGAAAAGCTCCGCCGTCACCGTCATGTCAAAAAGCCTGCCCTCATAGGCGTACACAATCATCCCCCGCACCTCCATGTAAAGGAACGAAAGAATCCTGCCGTACAGCTCCCCCATCTGCCTTACGGCATATTCAGGATTTGCGAAGCTGGTGTCATAATTGTCACCTGCAACATCACTGTACAGCTTCCTGTTAAGCGCCTGAAGCTCCTCAAGTGACATGTTCCCAAGCTCCCCTGCCGCAACGTCCGCCTTCAGCTCATCCATCCTTGCAATGAACCTTGCCACACTGCGAAAATATGATACAAATTCAGGACTTACCTCCCTGTCACATTCACCAACCACATCCCTGATTCGCCCTATCGCAAGTTCATACCTCTCCTCAAGGTTATCATCATACATTGCCGCACCTCCACACTAATCCCAATTCCGCACAATGGTACAGGCATCAAAAATGCTGCAGCCCCATCAAGAGCACGGCAATCATGAACACCGCCATGCAGCCGCACAGCATGGAGCCAAACTTGGACAAGGTGTAAAACTTGTCCTGCTCCCTGAAGCTGAACAGCCCTATACCGCACCCCACAACCGACAAAAGCAGGCTGCACAGTGCAATGTTGCCCACTGCAATTCCCGCCTGCCCCTTCATCCTGAAAGACACGTACACCCCATACAAAAGCATGAGCAACGCCACCACCCCCATAATGGTTGCAATAACGCCGCCCAATGACTGCTGCTTGTCTGAAAATTTATACCTGTTAAATATCTTCATAAAGCTCCATCCCGCCGCCAACACGGCAGCTCACACGCCGTCAGTGATTCTTGCCCCCGACTAAACGGCTCACACGCCGTCAGTGGTTCTCGCTCCCGACTAAACAGCTCACACGCTGTCAGTGGTTCTCGCTCCCGACAGCACGCGGTAGATTAACCAGCCCAGCATGCCCCCGATGGTATTCAGCATCACGTCATCCACGTCACAGCTTCCAACCTTGGTGACCAGCTGAATCAGCTCTATGCTGATGCTTAGGCACACCGTATACAGCACCACGGCGACAAACCCCGGCTTTCCTTTGCCAATCATGGGAATCGCCATCCCCAACGGCACAAATGCGGCAACATTTCCCACAATGTTAAATATTACCGACTTTCTCCCCACATATGTCCAGTTTTGCAAAAACCTGTTGATTTCCTTAAATGGCACAAGATTGTAGCGATATTGCTCAGTCTGTACCCTCCCCAGTGATTCCGCAAAAAAGACAAAATAAAGCAGGGCCGCAATATAAAGTATGAAAAACAACCACTCCAGTATGCGGCCACACCGTTTACCCTTCATATACAGTCTCCATTTAACCTTAAAATAATTGGTCAAACTTGTGCCCCAGAAGCCTTGCCCCGTTCACAACCATGAGCACCCCGGTGGCAACCCCCACAACCATGACAATTATGCCGCATGCAAGACTGCACGCACCTGTTGACTTAAACTTCTTGAAAATACTCTCGTCCATATGACATACCCCTTCTTCCTGGCCTACTTTACCCCATACTCCTTATAATATGCGTCAATCGCCGCCTTTATGCCATCATCAATCACAACCCTGCCCTTGTACGGTGTGTTGTAAAGATGCTCAACCACCTCCGACATGTCAACAATGGCGCTTGTCTCAAAGCCATAAAGCTCCCTGACCTCATCGAGGGCACAGCATTTGCCGCCCTTGCCAACCTCCAGCCTGTTGAGGGACACCATCAGACCCACTATCGACACATCCGCTGCGCCCCTTACCTTCGGCACCGTCTCCTCCATGGATTTGCCCGAAGTTGTGACGTCCTCAATCATGACGACCCGGTCGCCATCCTTGAGCGGGCTTCCAAGGAAGCTTCCCTTGTCTGCGCCATGGTCCTTCTCCTCCTTTCGGTCAGAGCAATAGCGGACCTCCTTTCCGTAAAGCTCACTGAATGCAATTGAGGTCACGACGCTAAGGGGTATTCCCTTGTACGCCGGCCCGAAAAGCACGTCAAAATCGTCACCATACCTGTCATGAATCGCCCTCGCGTAATACTCACCCAGCTTCTTTAGCTGTGAGCCCGTCACATAAGCCCCCGCATTCATGAAAAATGGGGACTTTCTTCCACTCTTAAGTGTGAACTCGCCAAACTTCAGCACATCCGAATCCACCATAAACTCAATAAATTCCTTTTTATACTGCTCCATCGCCCAACAATCTCCTTATTCCAAGCCATTTTCCAGGCTTCTTATATCCAACTTCAATGTATTCCACACCATCCAGCAAAATGGCACATAGATTCACCTAATAAATGTACCATAAATCTATCTCCTTTTCAACCGAAACAAGCACCAACAAGAATTTTAGTCCCCGTTGGTGCTTGTTTTAAAGTCCTCAAATACGTCCTCAAATATTTTGTCTCCATATTTTTCATATAGTTTTCCAGCCAAATCATAGCAGTAATTATCATCCCTTTTAGATATGACAATAATGTTCATGGTCATTTTGTCAATTACAAGCGTATAAACTACCCTGATTCCGATTCCGCGATATTTAATCTTAAAAAATC
>CAYZYS010000180.1:0-3667 GCA_964482605.1 uncultured Bacteroides sp. | reverse complement strand
ATTTGTCAGGTTTTGACAATAATTTTGGAATGGAAAACCGTGGATTGGAGAATGGTATGAAGCTTGGAATAATGCAGCCGTATTTTATTCCATATATAGGCTATTGGCAGTTGATGAATGCCGTTGACAGGTATGTGGTATATGATGATGTGAACTTTATCAAGGGAGGGTGGATTAACAGGAACAGGATTCTTGTGAATGGCGAGCCAAAATATTTTAACATTCCAATGCTTGGCGCCAGTCCATTCAAGCTTATCAATGAGGTTGGCGTGAACCATGATGGGAATGTCGTCAACAAGAACCTGCGCATACTTGAGGCGGCGTATTCCAAGGCGCCGTATTATGGTGACGTCATGCCGCTGATGGATAGGATTCTCCACTGTGGATGTGATAATCTTGCTGCTTACATAATTGAATCCTTTAAGGTCATATGCCAATACCTGGGCATAACAACAGAGCTTGTCATATCCTCGGAATTGGATAAGGACTGCAGCCTTAAGGGGCAGGAAAAGGTTCTTGAGATATGTGGCAGGCTAGGTGCAGACGAATATTACAATGCAATCGGCGGGGTGGAGCTGTATTCCAAGGATGCTTTTAAGGCAAGGGGCATAACGCTTCATTTCCTCAAGACGGGCAATGTGACATATCGGCAGTTTGGCGGGGATTTCCAGCCGAATCTTTCCATTGTGGATGTCATGATGTTCAACCCTGTGGAGCAGATAAGGATTATGCTGGATGATTATGAATTAGTGTGAAAAATTAACATTATGAAGCAAAAAACAGTATATTACAGTGATGAGCAAAATGATGAATTTTCGACAGCGCACATTACCCCCAAGAGGATAGACGGCAGCTACGATTACAGGATGAGCGGGTTTGGCAACGGACTTAAGCATTTTTTCCTGTACAGTGTGGTGGCAAGGCCGATTGCGGCGCTGTTCCTCAAGCTTAAGTACCATCACAGGATTGTGGGCGGGGATGTGATAAAGCGCTTCATCAGGGAAAATGCCGCAGGGGGAGGGGGCTTTTACCTGTATGGCAACCACACTAATCCCGTGGCGGATGCATTGATTCCGTCAATGCTTGCATTTCCAAGGGATGCAAGGGTGATAGTGCACCCGAATAACGTGTCCATGCCGGTGCTTGGGCGGCTTACGCCATACCTTGGTGCCATTCCGCTTCCTGATGACAGGGAGGCAATGAAAAACTTCCAGGGGGCGGTTAAAAAGGTCGTTGATGGCGGCAATGCGCTGGTGATATACCCTGAAGCCCACATTTGGCCGTATTTCACGGGCATAAGGAACTTCAGGGATGCCTCATTTCGCTATCCTGCGGCGGATGGACGCCCTGTGTTCTGCTTTACCAACACATACCAGAAAAAGAGGCATGGCAGCGGGGTGAGGATGACCACCTACGTGGACGGCCCGTTTTTTAGCCAGGCACAGCAGGCGTCCATGCCTGAAAAACGCGCCTCCCTGAGAAACCAGGCATACGAAGCCATGAAGCTGCGGAGCCTTAACAATACTGTGGAGCTTGTGAGGTACGTAAAGAAGGAAAAATGATTGTAAGTGAACGGTAATCAGGATGGAGCCAAAAGCATGATTAACATATTGTTTTCGGGTAATGAAGGGGTGATGGACGGTGTGCTGACCTGCATGCTGTCAATCCTCAAAAGGACTGACACGGATGAACCTTTCCATATATACATTTATACCATGGATGTGACGAGGATTAAGCCTGAATACACGCCAATGCCGCAGTCGGCGGTGGATTTCCTTGATTCGGTTGCAAAGGAGTACAACCAGGGCAATGTTGTGGAAAGGGTTGACGTGACCGAATTGTATGAAAGGGAGTTTGCGGGCTGCCCCAATGAGGGCTGTTACTGTTCGCCGTATACCCTGCTGCGCCTTTTTGCGGACCTCGTCCCCGGCATGCCGGACAAGCTTTTGTACCTGGATGTCGACATAATGTTCAACAGGGACATCAGGCTTCTCTATGACATAGACGTTAGCGATTACGAATATGCCGCCGCCAGGGACCATTATGGCAAATACATCCTTAACCACAATTACATCAATGCGGGGGTGCTGCTTTTTAACCTTAAGCGCATGAGGGAGACTGGAATACTTGAAAAGTCAAGGAAACTTATCAAGACAAGAAAGTTATTATTTGCTGACCAGAGTGCCATATACAGGAGCACGACCTCAAGGAAAATGCTTCCCCAGAGGTACAATGACCAGAAATTCCTGCACAGGCATACTGTTGTCAGGCATTTTTCAAAGCGGCTTTTTTATACGCCATACCCACACACTGCCAACATCAAGCAGTGGAAGGTAAGCGAGGTTCACAAAATATTTCGATATTATGTATTTGATGATATACTTTATGAATATATTTATCTAAAAAAGGTGTATGATAAGGATGATACCAATATTTTTTGCGGTGGACGAGGCTTTTGTGAAATTCATGATGGTGACGATGCAGTCAGTCATGGATAACGCATCCAGGGATTATGAATATCATTTTTACGTGCTGAATACGGGCATTGGTGATGAAGGGCAGAGGCGTGTCCAGGATATGATGCGAGAGGGGTTTGAGACTACATTTGTTGATGTGACCCCTTACATGGAGGGGATGAAGGATAAGCTTTCGCTCCGTGATTATTACACCATGACTACTTATTACAGGCTGTGCATTCCTGATATGTTTCCGGAATATGACAAGGTGGTGTACCTTGACAGTGATGTGGTGGTGCTTGGGGATATTTCAAGGTTTTACAGGTATGACCTTGACGGCTTCTATGTGGGGGCGGTGAATGACCAGCTTGTGCAGCAGATGGACGTGTTTGGGCGTTATGTTGAGCAGGTGCTTGGGATTGACAGGGGCGAGTATTTCAATGCCGGGGTGCTCCTCATGAATACGAAGGCGCTTCGGGAGGCTGATTTTCCGGGGCTTTTTTCAAGGCTTGCAAGCCAGTATACATTTGTGGTGGCACAGGACCAGGATTACCTCAATGTGATATGCAAGGGCAGGGTGAGGTGGATTCCCGTTGCGTGGAATGTTGAGGCGCCAAGTGAGGTGACGCTTCCTGAAAATGAGATAATGCTTGTGCATTACAATATGACGGCAAAGCCTTGGCGTTATGAGGACTGTACCCTTGGCGGGTATTTTTGGAAATATGCAAAAAGGGTGTCATGCCATGATGAAATATGTGAGGTGAGCAGGCAACTTACACAGGAGGAGAAGGAGATTGACGCCGAGGTAAGCTCACAGCTTTTTGAGATATGCGAGCATGAGATTGTCAAGGAAGACAATTACATGAAAAGGCGCGGAACCGAGAAGTCACAGGCAAGGCTTGACATTTTGGACAAAATTGCGCAGTATGAGCGCGAGGGCAGGTTTGACGAGGATGTTGAGGAGGACCCGCCGGGAAGGGAGCTTAAGCCTGACGAGGTCAACTACCTTCCAAGGAGGCCTTATTCAAAGCTGAAAAGGCAGCTTTCCTATGTCATTGCGCGCAGGTTCATGAATCACATGATTGCTGAAAGGCAGCTCATAATCAAGGAAATCAAGGGGCTTGAGAATTTTGACGGACTTGACAGCGGTGCGGTCATCACCTGCAACCATTTTAATGCCATGGACAGCTTTGCAATGCAGATTGCATATG
>CAYZYS010000179.1:0-3686 GCA_964482605.1 uncultured Bacteroides sp. | reverse complement strand
GGATGGTGTTCTCAGGGTATGAGCACATGGGCAGGAAGCCATTTGACAAGGTTTTGTTCCACGGGCTTGTAAGAGACTCACAGGGACGCAAGATGAGCAAGTCGCTTGGCAACGGAATTGACCCGCTCGAGGTAATTGACAATACGGTGCCGATGCGCTGAGGTTTACATTGATTACGGGCAATGCACCGGGCAATGACATGCGCTTCTACTGGGAGAGGGTTGAGGCAAGCAGGAATTTTGCCAACAAGGTGTGGAATGCGTCCAGGTTCATCATGATGAATGACACGGACGGGAGGCTTGACAGTTCAGTGCCGGACAGCCTGACACCTGCGGACAAGTGGATTCTTTCAAAGATGAACAGCGTTGTTTCCGAGGTCACTGAGAACATGGAGAAATACGAGCTTGGCATTGCGGTGTCAAAGCTTCAGGACTTCATATGGAATGAGTTCTGTGACTGGTATATAGAGATGGTTAAGCCAAGGCTTTACAATGAGGCTGACAAGACAAGGGCTGCGGCAATCTGGACGCTTAAGACGGTGCTGATTAATTCCCTTAAGATGCTTCATCCGTATATGCCGTTTGTCACAGAGGAGATATTCTGCAACCTCCAGGACGAGGAGGAGTCAATCATGATATCCTCATGGCCTGTGTACAGGAAGGAGCTTGACTTCCCGAAGGAAGAAAATGACATTGAAATCATTAAGAATGCCGTCCGCGGCATAAGGACGCTCCGCACCGACATGAATGTTGCCCCGTCAAGGAAGGCAACGGTTTATGTGGTGTCGGAAAAGCAGGAAATCAGGGATGTATTTGAAAATGGAAGGGTATTCTTCGGAACCCTCGGCTATGCCTCAGAGGTGATAATCCAGGGCGACAGGGCGAACATTGCGGAGGATGCTGTGTCAACCGTGGTTCCGGATGCAGTCATATACATGCCGTTTGCCGACCTCGTTGACGTGGGGGCTGAAATTGAGAGGCTCACCAAGGAGGAGGAAAGGCTTGGCGGTGAGATTGCAAGGTGCCGCGGCATGCTCGGCAACGAGAAGTTCACCAGCAAGGCGCCTAAGGAGAAGGTTGAGCAGGAGAAGGAGAAGCTTGAAAAATACACCCGCATGCTTGAACAGGTTAAGGAAAGGCTTGCCCAGTTGCGGTAGGGGTAGGGAAAATTTGGATGAAGGCTGTTATATTTGATTTGGATGGCACGCTGTGGGATTCCGCCAGGCAGATAGTTGCCGGATGGAATGAGACATTTGCTGCCAATGGCATAGAAAGGCGGATTGATGAACCGGAGATAAAGGGGCTGATGGGCAAGCCCATGGAGGCAATCATGGAGGCACTTGTGCCGGGGCTTAGCCAGAAGTTCAGGAACAGGCTGTTAAGCGAATGCTGTGGCAGGGAGGAGGAGCTTCTCAGGGAAAAGGGCGGTATCCTTTTTGAGGGGCTTCGGGGTGTGCTTGAGACACTTAAGGGCAAGGGCTACCACCTGTCCATAGTGAGCAACTGCCAGGCAGGGTACATTGAGACATTTCTTGAGCACCACAATATGTGGGATTTGTTTGACGACAGGGAGTGTCCCGGCAATTCGGGGCTTTTGAAGGCTGACAACATAGGGCTTGTAATCAGGCGCAACGGCATATCCAGCGCCGTGTATGTGGGTGACACGCAGGGGGACTGTGATGCGTGCCGCCAGGCGGGTGTCCCGTTCATCTATGCTGAATACGGCTTTGGCGATGTGGATGACCACAGCCATGTGATAAGCTCCCTTTTGGAGCTGCCTGACGTGGTGGATTCAGTGCTGGAATGAAAGCTGGCGTATTATCAAAAGATTAAAAAAATATATTAGGAGGATATAAAAATGATTAAGGAAGCAATTGGCAAGCTGGTACAGAAGGAAGACATCGGCTATGACATGGCCAAGGCGGTCATGAAGGAAATCATGGACGGTGAGGCAAGCGACGTTCTCAAGAGCTCATACCTTACCGCACTTTCCATGAAGGGTGAGACGATTGAGGAGATTACTGCTTCAGCGGAGGAGATGAGGGCGCACGCCCTTGAACTGCCAACCAAGAAGGAGGCGCTTGAGATTGTCGGGACAGGCGGGGACAAGTCCAATTCCTTTAACATATCAACAACGGCTTCATTTGTGATATCTGCCGCAGGCGTGCCTGTCGCAAAGCACGGAAACCGTGCGGCATCCAGCAAGAGCGGCGCTGCCGACTGCCTGGAGGCACTTGGAATCAACATCAGGCTTGAGCCTGAAAAGATGGCGAAGGTTCTTGATGAGCATGACATCTGCTTCATATTTGCACAGGTTTACCATACTTCAATGAAGTATGTCGGGCCAATCCGCAAGGAGCTTGGAATCAGGACGGTATTCAACATACTCGGACCGCTTACCAACCCTGCCAACATCAAGTCACAGCTCATGGGCGTGTATGATGCGTCGCTTCTTGAGCCAATGGCAAATGTGCTTCACAACCTTGGGGTTGAGAATGTTATGGTTGTATACGGGCAGGACAGGCTTGACGAAATATCGGCAAGCGCGCCTACCTCAGTGTGTGAGTACAGGAATGGTGAGCTTAAGAAGTATGAGATTGCACCGGAGCAGTTCGGGCTTGAAAGATGCACCAAGGATGACCTTGTGGGCGGAACGCCGGAGGAGAATGCCGACATCACGCGCAAGGTGCTTGCCGGTGAGAAGAGCGCAAGGCGCACGGCTGTTGTCATGAATGCTGGTGCTGCACTGTACATTGCAGGAAAGGCCAATTCAATTGAGGCAGGAATCCACCTTGCCGAGGAGATGATTGACAATGGCAGTGCAATGAAGCAGCTTGAGGCATTTGTAAAAGCTACCAATTAGTGTGGGATGATATGTTGAATCAATTTTCGAGAAGCCAGCTTTTGCTTGGCGAGGATAACATGAATAAGCTGGCTGGGGCAAGGGTTGCCGTTTTCGGGATTGGCGGCGTTGGCGGTTACGTGGTTGAGGCGCTTGCAAGGACAGGGGTTGGCTCCTTTGTCCTTGTGGATGATGACAAGGTGTGCCTCACCAACATCAACCGCCAGATAATCGCCACGAGAAAGACCGTGGGGAAGTACAAGGCAGAGGTCATGCGTGACCGAATCCTTGACATCAACCCCAATGCACAGGTTGAGGTGAGGCGTTGCTTCTATCTTCCTGAAAATGCGGATGAATTTGACTTTACCCAGTATTCATATGTTGTGGATGCGGTTGACACGGTGACTGCAAAGCTTGAAATCATAATGCGTGCCAAGGCATGCAATGTACCTGTCATAAGCTGCATGGGCGCAGGCAACAAGCTTGACCCGACAAGCTTTAAGGTTGATGACATATACAGGACAACAATGTGTCCGCTTGCAAAGGTGATGCGCCATGAGTGCAGGAAGCGCGGAATTAAGAAGCTTAAGGTTGTGTATTCCACCGAGAAGCCCACAAGGCCAATCGAGGACATGAGCATAAGCTGCAGAACCAATTGCATCTGCCCACCCGGTGCGGAGCACAAATGCACGGAAAGAAGGGACATCCCCGGAAGTGTTGCATTTGTGCCGTCAGTGGCAGGGCTGATTGTGGCAGGTGAGGTCATAAAGGATTTGACGAAGTGAGGCAAAGACCCATCCCCATTGGGGGATGGGTCTTATTTTATGCCGCCTCATGAATGTGCT
>CAYZYS010000178.1:0-3753 GCA_964482605.1 uncultured Bacteroides sp. | reverse complement strand
TGTCTATGTAGGTCGCCCCTTGGTTGATTCCAAAGAGAAGCTGCTCCTTATTGACGGTATCCTCCCTTTCATTGAGCTCCTTCATCTTGTCAATGCACCTTAACAGCCACCTTGTGGTGCGGTCAACACTTGCCTGCATATATTCCCTGTCCGCAGTGCTCGGTGCGCACTCGTCAAACGCCATGGCTATCGTGGAGCCAAGGTTTGACTGTATCTGCATGCTCTCCTCCGGCCCCATGAATATCCTGTGTCCGTCTATGTGCGACTGGAAGGTCACTCCCTCCTCCTTTATCTTGCGAAGCCCCGCGAGGGAGAATACCTGAAAACCGCCTGAATCCGTAAGAATCGGCCTGTCCCAGTTCATGAATTTGTGCAGCCCGCCCATACGCTTAACAAGCTCATCCCCAGGGCGGACGTGAAGGTGGTAGGTATTGGAAAGCTCCACCTGCGTGCCTATGTCCCTTAAGTCCATCGTCGACACGGCTCCCTTGATTGCAGCCACCGTCCCCACATTCATGAACACAGGTGTCTGTATGGTGCCATGCACCGTGTGAAATTCGCCTCTCTTGGCATTTCCATCCATCTTAAGCAATCTGTATTCAGCCAATTGTATATCCTTCCTTTATATCTCACAAATATACCCATATGATTTTTCATTACAATGCAGCTTAAGAATTATACCATGCCGGACATCTTTTTGTCATTGGCATTTGCACATTTCTTTCTTGAGCCGCCTGATGATTTTCTTTTCAAGCCTTGATATATAAGACTGTGAAATACCCAGGTAATCGGCAACCTGCTTCTGGGTCATCTCATGGCTCTCCGGTGAACTAAGCCCGTATCTTAAGTCTATTATCAGCCTTTCCCTTGAATTAAGCTTACCTATTGCGCTTACAAGCTGTCTTCTCTCGACCTCATTTTCAATGTTCTTGTATATGACGTCCTCATCAGTGCCAAGGATGTCCGAAAGCAGCAGCTCATTGCCGTCCCAGTCCACGTTAAGCGGTTCGTCAATGGACACCTCCACCTTGTTCTTGCTGGTTCTCCTAAGATACATCAGTATCTCATTTTCAATGCACCTTGATGCGTAGGTTGCAAGCTTGATGCTCTTGTCAGGATTATATGAATGTATCGCCTTTATCAGCCCTATGGTCCCAATTGATATCAAATCCTCCACACCGACCCCTGTATTGTCAAACCTCTTGGCTATGTACACAACAAGCCTCAGATTGTGTTCAATCAACACGGAGCGTGCCTCCTCGGCGAGCTCCCCGTCCAGGTCAGCTATCACCATCGCCTCCTCGTCAGGCTCAAGGGGTGCCGGAAGCACATCCGAGCCCCCTATGTAGTGAACCTCCCTGGAGCCGAGCATCAGAAGGTTTTTCAGTGTGGGTATCACCTTAAACTGAAAATGATTGGGAACCGAAACCTTAATCAACATATTAATCCACTAATCTCCATTTCCTAATATTATTTCACCGTTCAGCAGCATGTCAAATGCCCTGCTCCCCGAAAGGCATGTGTCGGAAAGCCCGATTAATGCGCCCTCCTCATACCATACGGCACGTGTCCCCGCACCACGGGCACACGGCACTGCGCTCAGGTAATCACATTTAAGCACCACCATGCTGCCCTCCGCCCTGCCCACCGTGCTATATGGTATATGGTGCAGCGACGCCTTCACCGCAAGCTCACCATCCTCCAGCATTTTACCAAGGACAGGGGCAAGCAGCCTTTTGTCAACCACATGCACCGGACGCCGCAGCATGCCGTCAACCAGCACATTTCCGGTGTCCGCCAGAGCCCTGGCGTGGATTTTCTCACCAAGAATCACCATCTCCACGCTGTACATCAATTTACGGCAGCTCCTGTCATTGTTGATGCTCCTATTCCCAAGTGACACCAAAATGACGGAAAGCAAAAGCAGGGGCATCAAAAACCAGCACGCATTTGCATATGTCCTCAGCACATAGCCAAGCCCACTGTGCTCATACACCGCCGTGCACAGCCCTCCCACAAGAACCGCCGTGAGCACAATGGAAAGCATTGACCTGCAGCGACCCCTGATGGAAAGACCCGGGAAGCACATTTTTGAAAATATGTACGGCACACCAATGAAAGTGGTTAAAGTGGCGGCTGGCATTGGAATTATGCCAGTTGCAATGATGCACCCATACAGCCCTCCAAAAAATGATGCGGCAAGCAGTGGCGGATAAGCCGCCCTCCTTCCCAAAGCTGCCCCGCACAGGCGGAGTATGATGAAATCAAGGGTGAAATTAACAAGAAACACAACATCAAGATATACAACCATCACACCCATCCTTCATTGGCATTATAACCCAGACGGCGTGAATAATTTGTCAGAATATGAAATGTAAGAAAACATAATCAAAAAGCGCACACCCGGATGACTTCCGACGTCACCCCTGTATGCGCATTCATTACGTACAATATGTAAATTACTTTCTCCTAAGGAAAGTTGGTATGTTGATGGAATCCTCCTTCACGGATGACTCTATGGGTCTTGGCTGCACGCCCCCCGACTGCTGTGATGCAGACTGCTGCGGCTGCTGCACTGCCTGCTGTGCATAGCCCTGTGTCACCGGCCTCCTTGGGGTCTTAAGCCCTGCCATGACGTTGTTGACGCTTGCAGTGCCCCTCTCCTCAATGCCTGTTGCTATTACGGTTATGCTGCAGGTGTCCTTGGCCTCGTCGCCATCATCATATACCGCACCAAAGATGACATTGGCTCCGTCACCAGTGAGCTCCTCAACGAACTCGGCAGCCTCATTCGCCTCAATGAGGCTAATGTCACCCGAAATATTGATAATCACGTGTGACGCACCCTCTATGGTGGTCTCAAGCAGCGGGCTTGTGACAGCCTGCTTTACGGCCTCTATTGCCTTGTCATCGCCGCTTGCGGTTCCGATTCCGATATGTGCAATGCCCTTGTCGACCATGACAGTCTTCACATCAGCAAAATCAAGGTTGATGAGACCCGGTATGGTAATAAGGTCAGTTATTCCCTGAACTGCCTGCTGAAGCACCTCGTCAGCCTTCTTAAGGGCATCCGGCATGCTTGTCTTGCGGTCAACAATCTCAAGGAGCCTGTCATTAGGTATCACTATCAGTGTGTCAACATTCTCCTTAAGTCGGTCTATCCCTGACAGCGCATTGGTCATACGTGTCTTATTCTCAAATTTGAACGGCTTGGTCACCACGCCAACCGTCAGGATTCCCATCTCCTTGGCAATCCTTGCGACAACCGGGGCTGCGCCCGTACCTGTTCCGCCGCCCATTCCGCAGGTGACGAACACCATATCTGCACCCTTGAGAGCCTGGGTAATCTCCTCAATGTTCTCCTCAGCGGCCTTTTCACCAACCTCTGGCTGGGCACCCGCACCAAGGCCCTTGGTAAGCTTTTCACCTATCTGCATAAGCGTTGAAGCCTTGCAGAGCTGTAAAGCCTGCTTGTCCGTGTTGACCCCGATAAACTCAACACCGCTTATGTTCTCATCTATCATTCTATTAACGGCATTATTGCCGGCTCCACCAACGCCAACCACTATAATCTTTGCTGATGAATCTGCCTCGTTCGTCTTAATTTCTAACAAAGGTGTGCCCTCCCAACTCTCGGATAAAAAATCTCACAAACTATATAATATAATTAAATAAGTAAAATTGCAATCGGAAAATTTTTCTTGTCGCGCCCGTAGAGGGAATAGACGGGGACGCCGGTCGCGGAGTCTACCG
>CAYZYS010000177.1:0-3852 GCA_964482605.1 uncultured Bacteroides sp. | reverse complement strand
AGCCTCAACAAGTGTCTCAAAGCCTGCCTGCATAAGTGCGCATACACCGCCGCAAAGAACTGCCTGCTCACCGAACAGATCCGTCTCTGTCTCTGTTCTGAAGGTTGTCTCAAGAACGCCAGCCCTTGCGCCGCCGATTGCAAGCGCATAAGCCAGTGCAAGGTCAAGTGCCTTACCTGTTGCATCCTGATGTACGGCAACAAGACAAGGAACACCCTTGCCTGCCTGGTACTCACTGCGTACTGTATGTCCAGGTCCCTTAGGTGCAATCATAGTAACATCTACATCCTTAGGCGGGATAATCTGGTTGAAATGAATGTTGAAGCCGTGTGCAAACATCAGCATATTGCCCGGCTCAAGGTTTGGCTCGATGTCCTTCTTGTACATTGCAGCCTGAAGCTCATCATTGATGAGAATCATGATGATGTCAGCCTTCTTTGCTGCCTCAGCTGCTGTATATACCTGAAATCCCTGTGCCTCAGCCTTAGCCCATGACTTACTGCCCTCATAAAGGCCGATAATCACGTTGCATCCTGACTCCTTTGCATTCAATGCATGTGCATGTCCCTGGCTTCCGTAGCCAATTACAGCGATGGTCTTACCATCCAGCAATGAAAGATTGCAATCCTGCTGATAAAAAATCTTTGCCATTTTACTATGGTCCTCCATTGATAAAATATTTATTTTAAACTTGCAGCACCCCTGGCAAGCCCCGTAATCCCCGTTCTTGCCAGCTCTGTAATTTTAAAATCTTCAAGCAGTTCAATAAATGCATTGAGCTTGGACTGGTTGCCCGTAAGCTCAATGGTCATGGTATTTTCCTTCACATCCACTATGTTGGCCCTGAAAATGTTGGCAACCGCCGCCACATCCTGACGCTGTGAGGCATCCGCCTGCACCTTCACAAGGATTAGCTCCCTGCACACGGAGGAATTTGACGGAAGCTCCACAATCTCCTTGACATCAACCAGCTTTGCAAGCTGCTTCTCAATCTGCTCAAGGACATCATCATCCCCCGTCACCGTCACGGTCATCCTGGAATACCTTGGATCCTCCGTGACACCAACCGTAAGGCTGTCTATGTTGTAGCCCCTCCTGCTGAAAAGCCCTGCAATGCGGCTTAACACACCCGCCTCGTTCCACACCAATATCGAAAACACTGCATGTCTCATATGAATACAACAACTCCATTCCCAAGGCGTTCATCCGTTCAATCCACGATGTGGCATAAAGCCACGCCGACATCAGGCACGCTGCCCGCGCAACGGGCACTGCCACCGCATTTTGTGCCGCCTCAACACAATGCACAACAAACAGATATATTTTATCAATTAACAACTTTCTTGTCAATAACCAAAGCCCTCGCCCCAAGGGCACCAACATCATCCGCGTCATGCGTGGTGATTATGAGCGGCCTGTTGCCAATGTGCCTCAATATGAACTCAATTGCACGTTTTTTATTGACACTGTCAAGCCCCGCAAACGGCTCATCCATCAGAACCACACAGGATGGTACGGCAAGCGCCCTTGCAATCTCACAGCGCCTTCCCATTCCGGTGCTAAGCTCGCCCACAGGCCTTGTTATGTCCTTTTCCCCAAGCAGCTCAAGCAAAAGCCTCCGGCAGCCATATGCCGCCGACTTCCCCTCCGGCATGCACATGCATATGTTTTCAATTGCTGACATCTGCGTACAAAGCCTGTTTTCCTGGAACACCACCGATATGTTCCCCTGCACATGGCAGATACCCGAATCACTCCCCGTAAGCCCCATGATTACCCGAAGCAGCGTGGTCTTGCCAATCCCCGACTCGCCCATGAGGCACAGAATCTCGCCCGTGCTTACGTGAAGGCTTACTCCCTCAAGCACGGCGGCACCATCATATGACTTTGACACAGCCTCAACATCAACCAATCCGCCGCATCCGTGGTTTTCCGCTTCAGCCATGCCCTCCGTCATTCGGTTGCAGGCTGCCCACCTTCCCAGCACCCTGTCAATCACGCCAATCAGAAAAAGCAAAACCGCCTGCACAACAACCACCGCAAGCACAACAAGAACCCCCCAGGCAAGCAGCACATCACCCTCAAGGTAAAGCTTCGACAGATACATCTCCCCGCCTACAGAGCCGGTTGTAAGACCTATAACCTCAGCGGCAACCCCTGACTTAAAGCCCATCCCAACAGATGACCTGACAATTGTGCGAAGATACGGCACACACTGAGGAAGCACAATGAAGCGAAGCCTCCTTGACCAGCCAATACCGTACACCGCTGCCACCTCGTCCAATTCAGCGGACAGGCTGCCAATTGCCTCGCCAATGCCCTGATACGCCAGCGGAAACACGACAACCATGGATATGAACATTGCAACCCTGCCCGAACCCGTCCACATCAGCACAAGTATGATGAAGGTTGCCACGGGAAGGGACTTCATGACCTCCACCACGGGAAGGAAAAATGCATCAACCCACGGGTGCAGCCTTGCAATGCCCCCAAGCACAAGCCCCGAAGCAATCCCAATTCCAACCCCCGCCATGACCCATTTCCCCGTGGAGAAAAGGATGGCCCAGGTTTCCGCCTTCCCCAGCATTCCGCAAAGGCACAAAAATACTTTAACAGGACCCGGAAACAAAAAACCAAGTCCTGTTAAAGCACTGACAATCTGCCATATCATCAGCCAAAGAGCCACCATCAGCACCCTTATGGCTGCATTTTTTAATCTACCCTTGTTCATCACGACTCCAGCACATTACCCATAAACTTAATGAGCAGGTACAACATCTCAACGTCACTCTCGCTCCACTTTCTCCTGTGTTCACCGAATATGTCAAAGGTGATTAACGCCACGACGTCATCCTTGGCTCCCACCATGTACTGCAATGTGGATATTATGCCACGTTCCTTCCAAAATCCATACATGGAATCGCATTTGCCCTCAAAGCTCTCCACGTTATTGCAAACCAATATTCCATTCTCATCAAAAAGCCCGTAATAATCACCATCCACATAATCGCCAAGGTCATCAACGGAAATGTCATACTTTCCGCCCGTCCACCTGGCAGTAAGCCTTCCGCTGTCATCAGCCACGTAAACGGTGGTCCCGTGTATGTTGAGATGGTCAACAAGCTCCGCAAGTATGCTCTGCACCACGTCACTGCCATGCTGTGCCAAAAGGTATATCAGGTTGGCAACCATGTCAACCTTTGCCATTGGCTTCATCTCGGTCTTGTTAAGGTAGCTGCCTGTTGCGTCAGCCTCATCCACATCACCGTGAAGCTCAGGGTTGTATGTGATGAACCTGTTGCGCCCCTTTTCCTTGGCAATATACAACGCCCTGTCCGCCGTCCTGAAAAGCTTTTCATAGTCAGTCGCATTGTCAGGATACCTTGCAACGCCTATGGAGGTGGTAAACCTGTACTCCTTCACCTTATCCTGGAACGCCCACTCAAGCTCCTTCCTCATCCCAATCAGGATTGAACGAAGCTCAGAAAGCTCCATCGCCGGTCCCGTGGTCATGACCATGAACTCGTCACCGCCGATTCTCCCGACAATGCCACGATCCCCAAACCAGTCCTTGAGTGTCTGTGCAAACCTGTATATGACCTCATCCCCAAAGAGATGACCGTAGGTGTCATTCACATGCTTAAAATAATCAATGTCGCATATAATCAGCCAGAAGCCTTCATCCACTCCCTTGTCCCTAAGGTGATTAATCCTGCTTGCAACATAGTCCGTCATCGCCTTCTTGTTAAACAGGCCTGTCGCAGAATCCTTATCCACCATGTCATAATCAACTGACTTCTGCTTTGAATCCCCAAGCCTTGATATTGCCGATATGAGTCCGACAACCTTGAC
>CAYZYS010000176.1:0-3874 GCA_964482605.1 uncultured Bacteroides sp. | reverse complement strand
GATGGGCACGTGCTGCTTGAGGATGTCCCTGGAACGGGAAAGACGATGATGGCAAAAACCCTTGCAAGGACCATTGATGCGGAGTTTTCAAGGATTCAGTTCACTCCTGACCTGCTCCCGTCGGATGTCACGGGGATACATTATTACAACCAAAAGCAGGGTGAATTTGTGCTGCGCAGGGGACCGGTGTTTGCCAACATAGTCCTGGCTGATGAAATCAACCGTGCCACGCCAAGGACACAGTCAAGCCTGCTTGAGTGCATGGAGGAAGGGCAGGTCACAATTGATGATGAGACATTGGGGCTTGGTGCGCCATTTCTTGTGATTGCCACCCAGAATCCCATAGAGACGGCAGGAACGTACGTGCTTCCCGAGGCGCAGCTTGACAGGTTTTTGATGAAGCTTTCGGTTGGTTATCCCGACAGGGCGGGGGAGTTTGCAATGGCAGGACGCTTCATGACGGATAATCCTTATGACAGGGTTTCGCCTGTGTGCGGCGGCGGGGACATTGTGGCAATGCAGCAGGAGGCGAGGGAAGTGTACATTCATCCAACTCTTGTGGAATATGTTGTGGATGTGGTTGATGCCACAAGGAAGCTTCCGGAGGTGTCAATTGGCGTAAGCCCAAGGGGAATGCTCGGCTGGCTGCGTGCGCTCCGTGCCCATGCATATGTGCAGGGCAGGAATTACGTGGTTCCGGAGGATATTGTGGCAACGGGGGTGAGCGTGCTTGCCCACAGGCTTGTGCTCAAGCTTGGCATGAACATGAAGGACAACCGTGACCAGCTCATAGGGGGCATACTTGGCAGGATGGCAATGCCAACGGAGGATTTTTCAAGGTAAATGGAATTATTGTGTTTGCTTTTGTCTGCGGGGGCAGTGTATGCATTGTGCGCACGTGTGTACGGCAGGCTATGGACGAGAAGGCTTTCCGCCGACCTGCATTTTTCGACGGATGCAGTTGTGTGCGGGGAACAGGTGGAGCTTGTGGAGGTTATAACCAATGACAAATGGCTTCCAATCCCATTTGTCAACGTAAAGCTCCAGATGGACCGAAGCCTGCATTTTGACGGGGATGCATCCAATTCCAACGTGACGGACAAGGCGTATAAGAATGATGTTTTTTCCCTGCTGTTTTTTCAGAGGATTACAAGAAGGGTTCCCATAACCTGCACCAGGAGGGGGCTTTACCACATTGACACCCTTGAGCTGGTGTCCAGGGGGCTCTTCATGAATGAGATAATGAGCTTCAAGGTTGGCTTTTATGAGGAGCTTGTCGTGTACCCAAGGGCTGTCGACACAGGCAGGCTTTCAATGGTGTACAGCGGCTTGTGCGGTGAGCTGCCGGTCAGGAACAATGATTATGAGGACCCGTTTGAATTTAGGGGAATCAGGGATTATGAGACGAGGGACACCATGAACATGGTGAACTGGAAGGCAACCGCCAAGACGGGCCAGTTGAAGGTCAACCTCAAGGACACTACTGCCAATAGGAAGGTGTGCGTGCTGCTCGACCTCATGCATGAGGGCATGCTTGTGCACGAGGGGCTCCAGGAGGAGGGCATATCCATAGCCGCGGGGCTCATACAGCGTTTCATCTCTGACGGAATGGAGGTGAGCCTTGTGACCAATGGGGTTGATGCGGTTACGGGGGAAGGCGTTTCATTTTATTCGGGAAGCGGCTCGGCGCACATGAATTCAATGCTCCTTGGGCTTGCGAGGATTGATTTGTCACGGGACGTTGGTGATTTGTCAGGGATGCTGCCTGAGAATGGTAATGATGTCCACTATGTGCTGATATCATCGGGCAAGGGGCGCGATTTACAATTGAAGTATGAAAAAATGTGCCTTGAAGGTAAGGCAAAGGCGTGGATAATGCCGTATCATGAAGGCATGAAGGGTGAGCCGGAGCTTTGCCCGCATGCACAGGTGTTGCCTTGGGAGGTTGAGCTTAGATGACGGAGATGAGACATAACAGGCAGGTAATGTTTGTGCTGGAGTGCCTGCTGCAGTTTCTTGTGTTTTTCACGCTTATGGTGATTGTGTGCTTTGAGCCGCTGGGGTTTGCCATCGCTGACATGTGGCGCTGTTTTATGGTCATGGTTCCCGTGGTGGCGGCACATGTCATAAGGAATAATGTGCAGGGTAATGGAAAATTTTACTTTTTTCATATATTGCTGCTTGCCATGGCGGTTATATTTGCCAGGGATGAAAATGAAGGTTTTTTTTACTTTATAGTTGTTGCGGTGCTTGTGGGCTATTCGTCATTTGTCAGGTTTCGCGCAACGTCACAGCTCAAGGAGTGCCCGCCGCTGTATTTCCTTGTCGTGATGCTGGCGGCGTATGCTTCGGGAAAGGGCTATGGCACGCCGATTGTGTCTGAGGTGTCGGTTGCCGTGTCCGCATTGTATGTACCATGCTATCTTGTATACCAGAATGTTGCGCGTCTTGACAGGGTTTTTGAGGAAAACAGGGATACCGCCAATTTCCCAAGGAGGCAGTTAAGCCTTGTGAATCAGTACATAATGGTGCTTGCGGTGGCGGGAATCCTTGTGGCGATGGGAATCGGGCTTTTTGTGGGGGGAGGCAGCTTCGGCTTTATTGCGGTTCCGCTGAAGGCGCTGGCAAGGGGGATTGCTTACCTTATAATCGGATTTATCGTGCTTCTTGGCAAGTTCCAGAAAAATGGCGATTACAGTGACACTGACATGTCGGGCGGCGATGAGGGCGAGGAGTTTGGCGGCATGGGACTTGCCATGCCGGACGGTGATTTGCAAAAGTGGATTAATGCGGCAATAATCGTTGCGGCAATATTGATAATTGCCGTGCTTGTTGTGCTGCTCATAAGGGCGCTTAACAATGTGATGAAAAGCAGAATGTGCATGGCGGTGAATGGCGACAAGGCGGAGTTCATACGTGACGGTGACAGGGTTGAAGCCCTGAGGCCAGGAAGGGCAGGGAGACCCCGTGGCATGTCGGGCAGGGCGTCAGCCAACCAGCGCTTCAGGAGGCTGTATAGGTCCATGATACTTAAGAATGTAAGGAAAAATGGGCTTAAGTCGCCAGACCCTTCAATGGTGCCATCTGAGCTTACGAGGAGCTACCTTAAGGGTGATGATGGCAGGCTGGAGGCAATTACCCAATATTACCAGAAGGCACGCTATTCGCGTGAGGAGGTTGACGAGGCGGCAATACAGGCGCTCAAGGGTGCTGACAAATAAGGCGTTTTACCTGGGGATTGTGATAAAAATGTGATAAAAATGAGGAAAAAGGCTGGACTTTTGCCTGCAACTTGTGTATAATCAACTCATTGTGAAATTAATACTGATAAATGCTATGAAGAGGAGTAGTAGCTGTGGAACTGACTTCAGAGAGCTGCCGGAGGGTGCAAGGTAGCGGAGGGGAAGCACGTGAACTCGCCTCGGAGCAGCCGCCTGAAAGCCGCCTGTGTACAGGGGGTGAGTAGACGTGGTCGGATGCCAACCGTTATAGTGGCAAGGATATAATGCCGGAGGCATTTCGGTACGTATCCGATGAGTGCACAGGAGACTGTGAATGAGAGTGGTAACGCGTGAGATTATGTCTTTCGTCTCTTAATACCCATATAATGGGAGGAGGGATGGGAGATTTTTTTTGCAAATTAATCAATTACATTTAATAATGGAGGGATGATATGTTTGATTACAGACAGTACAAGAAAACTTACTTTATGCCGCCGGTTGACTGCTATGACTGGGTGAAGAAGGATTGCATTGAAAAAGCGCCATTGTGGTGTTCAGTTGACCTTCGTGACGGAAACCAGGCATTGATTGAGCCGATGAGCCTTGATGAGAAGCTTGAGTTTTTCCAGATGCTTGTGAAGGTTGGGTTCAAG
>CAYZYS010000175.1:0-3896 GCA_964482605.1 uncultured Bacteroides sp. | reverse complement strand
CCAAATACAATGTCCAGCAGCTTTATTTTACGCAGTAAGTTCAATAATTTAATCCTCTCATTTCACCATTCCTGAGTTGCTGCGATATTCCTCATTCAACTGTCGCAGCTCCTTCTCACCGTTGATGTACGGCTCAAAAAAGGAATCCACGGAACCCCCTCCCAGATTGTCACAGCCATTGCAGTAGTCGCATGCCCCACCGCACACGCTCAGCCCCTGCTCCACAATCCTGATTCGTTCCTCCCTTGTTGTATCCTTGATGAGTATTGATTTAATTTCCATCAGACAGCAGCCTCCTGTAAGCATTTTCATATGCCACAATTATAACCGTCACAGACACATTTCATGCAGGCAATCACAATCTCCTGTACCTGTTAATGCAGGCAAATATCTCCTGCCTTCTTGGTCTTGCAAGCCCTGACGGCACATATCTGCTCTCGCACACGGCAGCAAGCCCCTTTTGTTCAATGAGCCCCTCAAGCTGGTCAACAGCCTCCACAAGGCTCCTTCTGCCATCAAACACATGAAGCTGCGCATATTTCAGAAAATACGCCAATGCCGTCACCTGCTCAATGTCCACAAGCTGCTCAACATACCTTAAATCCACCATCTCCTTGTTAATGGAAAATGAATCACGGCCAGTCTTGATCTTAATCCTGTCATCCCTGCGCAATGATGCGTCAGGCTTCACAATGCGCCTTGGCACATTAAGCTCATAAGGCTCAACCGGCGTTGAAAGGATTGGATAGCTTGCCGCCTCGCCCTTTGCGAGCTCCGTAATCTCAACAGGCTTGTACTGCTTCATCTGGAGAATGCAGTCCGCCTTATGGAAATACGCCCCTGAGCTTCCCGCAACAAGCACAGTTGACACACCGTGTTCCCTGTAAAGCTCCTCAACCCTGTCTATATATGGCGTAATCGGTTCTGACTCCCTGTTTACCACACGCTGCATAAGCTCGTCACGAATCATGAAATTAGTGGCGCTTGTGTCCTCGTCAATCAAAAGCACATTGGTTCCCGCCTCAACAGCCTCCATCACATTAGCCGCCTGCGATGTGCTCCCGCTTGCATCCTCAGTCTGGAATGACGTCGTGTTCTTGCCATTTGGGAGATTCCGTATGAACATGGATATGTCAACATTCTTAATGCTGCGCCCATCCTCGGCGCGAATCTTCATCGCCGTGTCATCAGTGATGACATACTCCCTGCCGTCACCCTTTATGTGGTTGTAAACACCCAGCTCAAGCGCCTTTAAAAGCGTTGACTTTCCGTGGTATCCTCCGCCCACAATAAGCGTTATCCCCTTTTTGATGCCCATTCCCTTGATTGTCCCAAGATGCGGCAGCTCCATTGTCACCTCCATGGACGATGGTGACACAAAAGGAACGCCATTCTTCATCGGGCGTCCTGAAACCCCGGATTCCCTTGGCAGTATGGCACCATTGGCAACAAATGCCACAAGGCCAAGCTCACTTAGCTGCCCCCTGATGTGGTGCTGGTCATCCGCAAGCTCAACCGCCTGCCTGACCTTATCCATGTCAAGTGACTTGGCATACAGCGTGTGCTCGACACACTCAGGCAGGTAATCAAAAAATATTTTTTCAAGCTCCCTTGAGTTGACTGTCCTTCCATTGGCAGGAAAGCCCACCTCAAACCTTACCATGACGTCGCCATTTGTCTCATCAATCTGGCACGCCGTGCGCTCAAGCACCTCCTGTCCCGGCCTGCTGACCGACAACAATCCGCTTTTCCCTGAGCCCTTCGCCTGAAAGGATGACTTCTCAAGCTGCCTCCCAAACTGGCGCAGAAGATAATCCTGAAGTGCAATCCTCCTGTAATCTGAATCATAATGCCCTTCGGGAAAACCCGCAACCCTGCCTGCAACCCTGACGCTCACCTTTGACGGCGCCGCAAAAGGGTCTCCCTGCACATGTTCAATGGCAAGCTGCCATTTTCCAAAATCATAACTGCCCATTGTATCCTTGTACGCAGGATAACTCCTATGGTCAATCTGCCTTAATATATTCCTTAAATCCGCTGCTGATTTCATATCCTTCACAAACCCCGAACATCATAGCTTCACACATGGCAATCCCGGCTGGCATTCCACGTCAGACCGGATAATTGAGCCTCTCAGGCACCGGATTATCCAGCACCTCCGTCTTGAACTTTTTCATGTATATCTGGGCAAGCTTCAGATTATTGTCCAGGTAATTACCGCAATCCCTCGGTGAATATCCCGGAATCTCACCCTCATATGCAAGGACGTAATCCGCCATCTCACGCAGCACCCCGATTATGTCCCCGGACTTCAAATCCCCTGCAAATATCACGTAAAAGCCGGTACGGCAGCCCATCGGCCCAAAATAAACCGTCTTGTCAGCCCACACAGGGTGATTCCTGAGAAATGTCGCACAAAGGTGCTCAATTGAATGGATTCCCGGATTGTCCATCGGAGCCTCCTCGTTAGGTCTTGTGAACCTGAGGTCAAATGTGGTTATCACCTCATCCCCAATGTAATCCTTCCTTGACACGTAAACTCCCGTAAGCAGGTCAATGTGGTTCACCGTAAAGCTTGCAATCTTATTCATGCTTCTCCTCTTTCCTGTCATCTCTACATCCTTGACTTAAGTTCCTCTTTCTTCTTCAGGCAATCCTTCATCACAGGCGCAATGGCAATGAACCGGTCCGTGAGGTCAGGGTCAAATGCATCCCCCCGTCCCTCCACGATTATCGCCATCGCCTTCTCATGGCTGTAAGGCTCCTTATACGGACGCTTGGAGGTCAGGGCGTCATACACGTCCACAATGCTCATGATTCTTGCGGACAACGGAATCTCCTCACCCTTAAGCCCCTTTGGGTAGCCCTTTCCATCCCACCTTTCATGGTGGTAGGTTGCCATGTCCTCCGCAGTGACAATGAAATAATTGTCACCCACCTGCCGCCTTATCTTGTGAAACGTCTGCCCGCCAATGATGGTATGGGACTTCATATAGTCAAATTCATCCGAGTCCAGCCCGCCCGCCTTGCGCAGCACATCATCCGATATGGCAATCTTGCCCACGTCATGAAGCGGTGCCGAACGTACCGCGCACCTGACGAACTCATCCGTCAAATCATTCTTGTACTTCGGGTCCTTGCGCAGCTCCTCTATGAATGCCTTGAAATAAATGTATGTGTCCTTAATGTGCCCTCCGGTTATGCCGTCCCTGCACTCCACAAGCTCCGCAAAGCCAACGGACAGCAAATCCTGCATGCGCTCATTTTCACGGCACTTGTCATCAACCATCTCCTCCAAGTGGTTCTTGTACAGGTACAGCTCCATCTGGGTCTTAATCCTGCGCTTCATGACCTCCGGCACAAAGGGCTTCTTGATAAAGTCCGCCGCACCAAGGTCAAAGCCCTTGATTTCACTGATTGAATCATCATTTCCCGTGAGGAAAATCACAGGAATCTTATGCCATGCGTTTTTCGCCTTAATGACTTTAATTGCCTCATATCCGTCCATCTCAGGCATCACAATGTCCAGCAGTATGAGGTCCGGCTGCCTGTCCTCAAGCATGTCCAGCGCCGCCCTCGCAGAATCAGCCTCCCACAGCTCATATTCATCCTCAAGGACATCCTTGGCGGTCTCACGGTTGAGTGCCACATCGTCCACAATCAATATAGTACGCTTATCCACTTAACCCCTCCTTAAAATACCATTCCCCAATTTTATTAATCATAAAAGCATTTTAACACTTTCTGAACATTTTGTCACACCTATATCACACATTTCACAATTATGCATTATTCAGCATTTTCTTACATTTTTCATATAAAAATCTTATCAGTCCTTTTCGTAATGCTTTGTCGCAGAACCAATTATCTCCCCCATCTGGCGCTTTGCCTCCATT
>CAYZYS010000174.1:0-4003 GCA_964482605.1 uncultured Bacteroides sp. | reverse complement strand
TGGCGCCGGTGGCCCCGCGTTCAGCGCGTCCAGCAGCTTCCCGCCGTCCTGCATCCCAAACACCCCGTAACACGGCCTGCCCTGTGTCATTGCAAGCCCGGCGCCTGATGTCGCGTAGGTAGTGACCCTGAACCCCAGGATGTCCCAGTCAGGCTCGGCGTCAATCATGTTGTCGGCAACGATTACCTCATCAACCGAACCCGGCGCGTACTTCACCAGTCCTGACGAATCCGTCATGGCGTCGGTTATGTTCACGTCGCCTGGCCCGTTTACTGCCACCCGCATCTGCACTGACTGGAGAAAGTTAATCCTTGAGTCCATGAGAATGACGTTCCTCATTTTTCCTTTTCCTCCCTTTCAACCTTTGAATTTATGTTAAACATGCCGGGCACCCGTGCCCTGGCATGTGGTTTTCCCTGACGGCATGGACGGCAGCCGTCCCCTGCCCCATTTTGTTCCTTGTTTATTATGGGACACGGCGGCATGTGTCCTCCCTTGTGTGGCAAACGCAAAGGGGAAAAAAGTCCCCATGTTCCCATGACCCAATGGAACCGGGCAACCCGCCTGGGTTCCCGGCTCCTCGGGTGGAAACCTTCTTTTCCCTTACTTTGTCGCAGTGGTGGATGACTCCTCCGTACTTGAGGACGTGTCAATCACCTGATAGCCATTGGAATTGACAAGCCCAAGGTGTATGTATCCACTATTGCTTGCCTCCTCGATTGCCTGCTGTGTCTCGAAGTCACACTCCACCGTGACGGCGGTTATTGTCCCGTCTGATGCCTTCTGCACGTCAAGAATCCTCATCTTCTGGTATGTCGTGGTGCTTGCCCCGGTTATTGCGGTGAGGTTCACGTATGAACCGGCACTGAGTTCGTTTGTCACGCCCGTGATGCTGTTCACGCTCACCGTGACGGCTATTGCAGTGCTTGTCATGGTGTTCTCAATCTCATTGCCGCCCTTTTGCGTGAGGAGCGCGCTCGTGAGGTAAATGCCCTTTGAGACGTCGGTCCTCAGGGAATCGCCCGTCTTTATTATCTGGTCATATTCAGAGCTTGTGACAAACGCGGTGCTGAGGCTTCCCTTCTTTCCCTCAATCACAATGTTCTTGTCCACCTCCATTGGCGTGAACATGCTTGTGTTGACCTGCGTGCCTGCCTTGTAGTCCGCGTTGAAGATGTAGATTTTCGTCTTCTGCGAATTGATTGCGGTCAGTACCCCGTACCCCGCGCCAACGGCAAATATGACTGCCGCAAAAAGGATTATCAGTATCTTTGTGTTCTTCTTCATTGATTTTCCCGCAGTGAATCCCACTGCGTCTCCTTTCCCTTGGTTGTTGTGGCCTGCTGTGGCCGTTTTCATGCCCCGTCCGGGAACGTGCCCTGTCCCGTCTCAAGGATGCCCTTGATGTTGGACACCCCAAATGCCTCAATCATCTGGGTTGACATGGCGTACATCATTATGAGCATTGTGAGGTAAAAGCCCGTGTTGCCATCATCAGCCGACTTTTTCCTGATTTTTGACAGGAAATCACTCAGTATGAGCTTGCAACACCTGACCTGTTCATGGTCAAGCGGAATCTCAAGGTATTCCTTGTCCTCATCCAATGCCCTCATTATCTGCCCCATCTCCCTGGCATTCCTGAATATCATCTTCATGACCTGGTAAACCTCCTTCCCGTGCCGGAATGGCAGGCCGCCTTCAGGAACCGTCCATGGGTCTTTCATGGGGACGTTCCCTTCCTTAAGCCTGCAAGTGGCAGTATGGCATGTGCCTGTCCCCTTTCTTTTTCCCGTGGCAAACCAAATGTGTGTGCAAGGCATGGATTGGCATGCAGGACGGAGACGTGGAAGGCCGGGGCATGGGTTCACGGGGACATGGGGACATGAAACGGTCTTGCCGGGCAATGAGGATTGCCAAGGGCGTGATGGTCCGGATTGAATGATGGTCCGGATTGGAAAAGCAAAAACCCCGGCACCTGGCCGGGGCTTCCCATGTGGCGGTGTCCTGCCGCCGTCACTGGTAGTTCTTGTTCGTGTCCCTCATGTTCCTGAGCTGCTTCATTGCCTTCACCTTGTTTGCGTTCCTCCTCAGCTTGAAAAGCCTCTGTGCCTGGAGTCCCACGAAGCCGACGGGCGTGCCCACCGCGCCTATGGTGAGCATGTTCTGCAGCCAGCCCATCCCCGTGTTGTTCGAGGTTTCCGACATGGAAATCGACAGCGACGCGGCAAGCGTGCTTGCCGACATGCCCGAAAGCATCCCTATCACCACCTTGAGCACGTAAAGGGCGGCAAGGTAAACCGATATGGTCGTCATCGTCTCAGTCATTATGGACTTGCGGTGTGACGGCAGGAACATCGCGCATGCCACGCCAACGCCCCACATGATGCAGACCATTGGCGCAAGCAGGAGCCTGCCGTATGAGCCAAACACCATTATCATCCCGAATGACAGGAAAAGCACCGCGCTTGGTATGCCCACCGCCTTGCAGTACGACAGGAACTCACCACGGTCAACCGCTGACTTGTACGTAAGGTTTTCATTGTCCCTTATACCCTGGACCTGCATGGCAATCACTTCCTTTCATTATATAAGTAGTTTACAATTATACCCGGTTACGGGAAACCGCCGCCTTTTGGCAGGAAGACCGGTTGCCTGGCGTGGCAGGGACGCCGTGGCGGCATCACAGTATGTTCTGCTCCTCCACCACGTATTCCTCCATCACCTCACGGAGGTTCACTACCGCCGACGCAACCGCGCAGGCAATCATTATCAGCACGTAGAAATTGGACGTGGCCTGGTACACCATGTAATTGAACCCGTTTATGTTGAATGCAATGAATGACGCAAATAACTGCCCCATGGCAAATCCCTCCTTCCCCATTGGTGGCATTCCCGCATGGCATGCCCCGTTTTCCCTGTGTTTACAGTATGGATGATTGGGCATGCTTATTTTCCGTCCTCCCCGCCGGAGGTCCATGTCCCCTTCCTCCACTGGTTTGCCCATATCTGCCCCGTCTCCACGTTTTCCCTTATCACCTTTGGGGTCGAGACCCTCACAATTATGTCGTCCATGACCTTTTTGTCCATCCGGCCAATCCATATGTCTATCTGCTGCATCAGTTTCGCCTTGGCCTTTTCGTTTGGTGACACGAAATCCACGTAGTTTGACACGGACATCATCTTCTTACATTTGACTTCAAATACCTGCTGCGGAGTGTTCCCGCATTCATACTCGATGTACTGTGTCTTCTTGCCGTTGTACTTGTAGGAGATGTCGGGGATGTAGTCACCGTATTTTGTGGCAATTTTCGCCTCCCCCCTTGGGGCAAGGTCCTTCACGTCCTGGAACATCATCTGGTTCTTCCTGAGCTGTTCGCCCACCGACAGGATGCCGTACCCATGCTCCACGTTGTCATGCGTCTTCACTACCTTCTGGCGTTCACTCTCGACCGGCTCCTTGTTGTACTTTGCCCTGTAAAACGCCTTTCCCTTGTCGTTTAGCATTAACAGGAGCGCCTTTGTGACGAGTGGGGTGTTTAGGATTTCCTTGTCGATTGCGCCGATTTGTTCCAGCCCTTTCACGCTTTCCCGCATCCGCTTGTCGAGGCATGCCTGTGTTTCCTCCCTTTTGCGGTACTTTTCCCCCATTGGCCCTGCGACTATTCCCCTTGATATGCCCGTAATCCTGTTCTCCCCCCTGCTCCCCATTATGTGGAGTATGGCCCAGTCCATGTCCGTCATCCTGTCCATCCCCTCCGTCACTGCGGAATCCATTTTCCTCTTCACTTCCTGTTTCACGATTCCGGCCTTCGTGTCCGGGGTTATCAGGGGGACCGCCGTCCCCCCAAGGCGGAGGACTGACGCCGCGCCTTCCGCCGCAAGGTTTGCAATCTCCGTGGCTTCCCTTGACACGGTGTCATTCCCGTCCTCCTGGATGGCAACCAGCCTGTCATCCTGTCCCGGTTCCGGTTCAGGTTCCCCGTCCATGGCTTCCCCCGTGGCA
>CAYZYS010000173.1:0-4101 GCA_964482605.1 uncultured Bacteroides sp. | reverse complement strand
GAGAAGAATCATGCTGTCTTCACTTCCGGGCGCCGCAGTGAGCCAGGTGAAGATAGACGGTGTTCTGCACGAATTTAGCTCTATTCCTGGGGTCAAGGAGGATGTGACTGAGATTATCATGAACATCAAGAACCTTGCGATTAAGAATAATAGCGACTCCGACGAGGCAAAGACGGCATATATAGAATTTGAGGGCGAGGGAATCGTTCGTGCCGGTGACATACAGGCTGACGGTGACATCGACATAATCAACCCTGAGCTTGTGATTGCACACCTTAACGGCGGTGAGGGCTGCAAGCTTTCAATGGAGCTTACAATCACCAAGGGAAGGGGATATGTGGGATCTGACAAGAACAAGACGGAGGACACACCTGTTGGCGTGATTGCCGTTGATTCCATATACACACCGATTGAGCGTGTGAATATGTCAGTTGAGAATACCCGTGTGGGTCAGGTGACTGATTATGACAAGCTGACACTTGACGTATACACCAATGGGACGCTTGCACCGGACGAGGCAGTAAGCCTTGCTGCCAAGGTTTTAAGCGAGCACCTGAATCTCTTCATCGACCTGTCAGAAAATGCAAAGCTTGCAGAGGTAATGGTTGAGCAGGAGAAGAACGAGGACAAGAAGGCGCTTGAGATGACCATTGAGGAGCTTGAGCTTTCGGTTCGCTCCTACAACTGCCTCAAGAGGGCTGGCATCAGCACCGTGCAGGAGCTGTGCAACAAGACCCCTGATGACATGATGAAGGTTCGCAACCTTGGACGCAAGTCACTTGAGGAGGTTCTTGCGAAGCTCAAGGACCTTGGGCTGCAGTTAAGCCCTAATGAGGATTAATGTAATATTGCAAATGTGTTAAGACCACGGCAGCCAGTAAGTCCAACGAAAGCATGGCAGCCGTGTGTTGGGTGGGGGAAGCCCTCACTTTAATAAAAAATGTAACCAGTAAGTCCAAAGATGCATGGGTTACGGCTCAGGGCTGCTGCCAGGCGTCCCTGGGTTACACCGCAGCGGCAGGTGCCAACGGCACGTCTGCCATACGGCGAAGAAAAGGAGGATATTATGGCAAATTATAGAAAGCTTGGAAGAACATCAAGCCAGAGAAAGGCACTTTTAAGAAACCAGGTAACACAGCTCATATATCACGGCAGGATTACCACAACTGAGGCAAGGGCAAAGGAAGTAAGGAAGTTCGCAGAGCACCTTATCACACTTGCCATAAGGGAGAAGGATAACTTCGACGAGGTTACCGTAACTGCCAAGGTTGCAAGGAAGGATGCTGACGGCAAGAGGGTCAAGGAAGTTGTTGACGGCAAGAGGGTTACGGTATATGACTCTGTTGAGAAGACAGTCAAGAAGGATAGGCCATCACGCCTTCACGCAAGGCGCCAGATGCTCAAGGTTCTCTATCCTGTGACCGAGGTGCCTGCTGAGGCAGCCGGAAGGAAGAGAAATACCAAGGAAGTTGACCTTGTTGCAAAGCTCTTTGATGAGATAGCTCCAAAGTACACAGAGCGCAAGGGTGGTTACACAAGGATAATCAAGGTTGGACCACGTAAGGGTGATGCAGCAATGGAAGTTATCCTTGAGTTGGTTTAATTTCAAGAAAATGATGCAGGGATTGGGCACAGCGGCGCATACCGTTGTGCCTTTATGCTACACAAAGAGGTATTAAAGAGTGGAAGACAACATTGTCAGTGCGAAAAATGTGACATTTGAATATTTCAGGCGTGATGAGGAAGGCAATGTGGAGGGCATAACCACTGCTGTCAATAATGTGAGCCTTGATGTGAGGAGGGGTGATTTCGTCGCAATTCTTGGGCATAATGGCTCAGGAAAGTCAACATTTGCGAAGCACATCAATGCACTGCTGTACCCTTCGGAGGGAACGGTGGTTGTTGATGGGATTGACACTGCTGACGAGGACAGGCTTCTTGACATCAGGCAGCGGGCGGGGATGGTGTTCCAGAACCCCGATAACCAGATTGTGTGTACCCTTGTGGATGAGGAGGTTGCATGTGGGCCGGAGAACCTTGGCGTTCCCACTGATGAAATATGGGAGAGGGTTGAGAAAAGCCTTAAGGCCGTGGGGATGTACCAGTATCGTAATGCCTCACCGAACAAGCTTTCCGGCGGACAGAAGCAGCGTGTGGCAATTGCGAGGATTGTTGCCATGAAGCCAAAGTGCATAATCCTTGACGAGCCAACGGCAATGCTTGACCCGAAGGGGCGTGCCGAGGTGCTTGAGGTGCTGCATGAGCTCAACGACAAGGAGGGCGTTACGATAATCCTCATAACCCATTACATGAATGAGGTGATTGACGCTGACAGGGTGTATGTCATGGACGGTGGCAAAGTCATGCTTGAGGGAACGCCGCGTGAGGTGTTCTCGCAGGTGGAGAAGCTTAAGGACTTAAGGCTTGAGGTTCCACAGGTGACAGAGCTTGCGTATGAGCTCAAAAAGGAGGGCGTTGACCTGCCTGACGGTATTTTGACGCACGGTGAGCTTGTGGAGGCGCTTAAGAAGGTGAGGGGCTGATTGCAGGCGGAATTGGGCTTGTGCTGCCAATCACTGCGCGTATATGGATTATTGCGAAATATGGAAGGATAGTGTGATAGAAAATGTCAATAATAGTTGACAATATTAGTTATACATATGAGATTGGCTCCGGCTTTGAGAAGCAGGCGTTAAAGAACGTGAACTGTGTCATTGACAAGGGGGAGTTCATCGGGCTCATAGGGCATACGGGCTCAGGGAAATCCACCCTTATACAGCACCTCAACGGACTTGTGAGGGCGACCAGCGGGAAAATATATTTTGATGGCATTGACATATATGACAAGGACTATGACATGTCCCACCTGCGCAACAAGGTGGGGCTGGTGTTTCAATACCCTGAGCACCAGCTTTTTGAGACGGACATATTCAAGGATGTGTGCTTTGGACCGAAAAACCAGGGACTGAGCCAGAAGGACGTGGAGCTTCGTGCATTTGAGGCGCTGAGGCTTGTGGGGCTTGAGGAAAGCCTGTACTACCAGTCGCCATTTGACCTGTCGGGGGGACAGAAGCGACGCGTGGCGATTGCGGGGGTGCTTGCGATGAAGCCGGAGTACCTGATTTTGGATGAACCGACTGCGGGACTTGACCCGAAGGGCAGGGATGAGATTCTCGGCCACATAAGGCAGCTCCAGGAGGAAACGGGGATTACCGTGGTCTTGGTGTCGCACAGCATGGAGGATGTGGCCAGGTATGTCGACAGGATAATGGTCATGAATGACGGTGAAATGATATTTGACGACAAGCCGCGGGCGGTGTTTGCCCGTTACAGGGAGCTTGAAGCGGTAGGGCTTGCGGCTCCTGATGTCACCTACATCATGAACGACCTGCGGGCTGCTGGCTTTAATGTCAGCACCGATGCGATAACGGTGGAGGAGGCAAGGCAGGAGATACTTAAGACACTGGGAATGGCTGTATAGGAGAAGGGTCTGGCGGAAAACGCCTGCGGAATAGAGGAGTGACATGCTTAGAGACATAACAATAGGACAGTATTATCAGGCGAAGTCCCCGATACACGCCATGGACCCAAGGGTCAAGCTGGTGGGGACGCTGGTATTTCTCATATCACTGTTCCTTGGGAGAAACATCATAATGTACATGATTGCGACGGCATTTCTGGTCTGGGTAATCAAGGTTTCCAGGGTTCCGTTCAAGTTCATGGTCAGGGGGCTTAAGAGCATTGTGTACATTGCCATATTCAGTGCGATGTTCAACCTGTTCCTGACGGATGGCGAGGTGCTGGTGTCCTTTTGGGTGATTAAGATTACCAGGGAGGGTGTGGAAATGGCGGCGTTCATGGTGATAAGGCTCATTTACCTCATCATCGGCAGCTCGCTGATGACCCTCACGACAACACCGAATGACCTTACTGACGGGCTTGAGAAGGGGCTTGGCTTTCTCAAGAAAATAAATGTGCCGGTGCATGAAATTGCCATGATGATGTCAATTGCACTGAGATTCATACCAATCCTCATTGAGGAGACTGACAAGATAATGAAGGCGCAGATGGCAAGGGGAGCTGATTTTGAGCACGGAAGCA
>CAYZYS010000172.1:0-4157 GCA_964482605.1 uncultured Bacteroides sp. | reverse complement strand
AGAGAATATCTTTCCTGCTTCAACATAAACCTACGGTTTTATGCTTTATTAACCCTGTCTCTGCTTGTGCTTTGGATTGTCACAGATAATCCTGATGACACCCTTCCTCTTGATGACCTTGCATTTCTCGCAAATCGGTTTTACTGATGAACGAACCTTCACTGTCAAAGCCTCCTTTCAAAAAAAGTACGTTTTGAATTATATCACACTTAAAATGTGAATATCAAGTTTTATTTACAAAAAATTGCCTACTTGTCTCTCCAAATGATTCTGCCCTTTGTCAGGTCATATGGTGAAAGCTCAATGGTCACCTTGTCACCAGGGAGAATCCTGATGAAATTCATGCGGAGCTTACCGCTTATGTGTGCCAAAACCTGGTGCCCGTTCTCAAGCTCAACCTGGAACATGGCATTGGGAAGCTTCTCCACAACCTTGCCTTCAATCTCAATTACATCTGCCTTTGACATTAATTTCCTCCTGTCAATGTATACATTTTTATGCTACGTTTTATCTCCTCATCCCGTACCACATCACCCGCCTCCAGCCTGTCGCCAAGCATTGCGTCACGGTATCCGGTGTACTGCAGATGTATTGATTTTTTCCTTTTGGGGCTGTCGACCCTCTTAAGCCTGCCGTCAGCCACATACACATAATCCTGGTCCGTCGCCACCACCATGTACGTCGAACCCCTGTCATGGCCAGCCTTGGATGTCACAATACGGCCTGGTGTGAATCGGTCATCCATCCCGTCGCCTTTCCATATCAGGACTTTATGTCCTGTCCTGCATTTATACTGATTTTCCTGTTATCCAAGTCCTCCAAGGGACAAAATCTCCGGCTCCCCATCCGTTATGAGGATGGTGTTCTCATAGTGTGCAGCATAGCTTTTATCGCGGGTCACCACGGTCCACTTGTCCGAGAGCCAGTCAACCTGGTCAGTGCCAAGCGTTATCATGGGCTCAACCGCAAGGGTCATTCCGCTTACAAGCTTCATCCCCCTCCTTGCCTGGTGGAAATTGGGAACCTGCGGCTCCTCATGAAGGTCGCTTCCAACCCCGTGTCCCACAAGGTCACGGACTATGCCGTACCCATATCCGTCAATGTAATCCGCTATGGCGTTGGATATGTCAAACAGGTGCCCTCCGGCAACCGCATGCTTGATTCCCTCGAAAAAGCTCTGCCTTGTGACCTCAATGAGCTTTGCCGCCTCCGGGCTTATCTCCCCCACGGCGTGCGTCCTTGCCGCATCCGAGTGGTAGCCCTTGTAAATCACACCTGCGTCAAGGCTTACTATGTCGCCCTCCTTAAGGAAACGCTTCTTGCTGGGTATTCCGTGTACAACCTCCTCATTTACCGACACGCAGATTGACGCGGGATATCCCTCATAATTAAGAAATGAAGGCTCGCAGCCATAGCTTTTAATAATCTCATACCCTGTCTGGTCTATCTTCCAGGTGGATATCCCAGGTTTAATTATCTTTCCAAGCTCCTCATGCACCTGGGCAAGTATCTCACCTGCCCTTCGCATGAGCTCTATCTCCCGTTCCGATTTTATTGATACAGACATTTCTTCTCCATTTTCACCCAAGGATTGCCGTGATGTCCCCAAACACCTTATCCATGTCCTGGGTTCCATCAACTTCCCTGAGTACCCCCTGATTTCTGTAATAGTCTATCAAAGGCTGTGTCTGTGTATGATATACGCCAAGGCGGTTCTTCACTGTCTCAGGCTTGTCATCATCACGCTGTACCGTCTTTTCTCCACATGAATCACACACTCCGTCAACCTTTGTCGGATTGAACAGGATATGGTATGTGGCACCACAGCTAAGGCATGCGCGCCTTCCTGACATGCGGTTGATTATGTTCTCATCAGGAACCTCAACATTAATTGCAAAGTCGACAGCATCACCCAGCGTCTTCAGTGCATTGGTGAGTGCCTCCGCCTGCGGAATCGTCCTCGGAAATCCATCCAGGACATATCCGTTGGCACAGTCAGCCTCCTTGACCCTGTCAATCACAAGGTCAACAACCAGTGCATCCGGCACAAGCTCACCCTTGTCCATGTATGTCTTTGCCTTTTTGCCCAGCTCAGTGCCGCCATCGATGTTGGCCCTGAATATGTCTCCTGTAGAAATGTGCGGGATGGAATACTTCTCGGCAATTCTCTTTGCCTGTGTTCCCTTGCCGGCTCCCGGTGCGCCCAACATGATAATCTTCATACACTCCTCCTATACTGCATTTCCATTTATATGGTTATAACGCATGTGCAACCACCGCCATGAGGGGGCTGCCCCCAAGGCACAACGCAATCGCACACACGTTATCACACATTTGTATCATTCTGACAAAAAGCCCTTGTAATACCTTCTCGCCATCATGGACTCAATCTGCTTGATGGTCTCAAGCACAACGCCGACCACGATGATGAGGGATGTTCCGCCAAATGAAACCGAGGCGTTGAAGAGCCCTGAGCACAGTATCGGCACAAGCGCAACCACCATGAGCAGCACGGCGCCGATTAATACAATATAATTCAATATCCTGTCCAGATATTCACTGGTTGGGCGTCCAGGGTTGACCCCAGGGATTACGCCACTCTGCCTTCTCAGGTTATTGGCAATCTCAATCGGATTGAAGGTGATTGACGTGTAAAAATAAGCAAACACAACAATCAAAATAAGATATACCACAAGTCCTATCGAATACTTCCAGTTACCGGTCTTGCACCAGTAAGAGGAGCTTAAGTACCTTGTCCACTCATATGACTTTGATGAGAACAGCTGGACAATGATTACCGGAAACTGCATCAGTGATGATGCAAATATTATCGGCATTACGCCTGCCGTGTTGACCTTGAGCGGAATGTTGGTTGAACGCCCGCCCTGGTATGGAAGCCTGCTTCCGTTAATCTTGTTGGCGTAGCGAACCTCAATGCGCCTCTCACCATCCTGCAGGAACACGATGAATGTCACCAGCCCAACAAGGATTGCAAGTATGATTGCCGCAGCAAGCACGCCCCTGGCGATAGTCTGTGACATGACAAACTGCTCGAACAGTGCGGCAATGTCCTCAGGAATCCTTGAGATGATGTTGATGAGGAGCACTATTGATATGCCGTTCCCAACACCATTTTCAGTTATCCTCTCACCAATCCACATCAATATTGCGGAGCCTGCGGTAAGTGCAGCTACAACCACTACTATGCTTGCCACATAGTGGATTGTGCTCATGCCCTGGTAATCCTTGATGAGTCCCTGGCTGCCGAAGCCGATTGCCATGGCAATGCCCTCGACAAGGGCAAGGATTATGGTCACATACCTTGTTATGGTCGCAATCTTTCTCCTGCCATCCTCTCCTTCCTTCTGGAGCTCCTCCAGCTTCGGAATCGCTATGGTCAGAAGCTGGATTATGATGGATGACGTAATGTACGGGGTTATGCTCAACGCAAATACCGACATTTTCTCGAATGAGCCGCCGGTAAATGCACTGAGAATGCTTATGTCTTCAATGTTACTCAAAAGTGTACTAAAATACTCTGTGTCAACGCCCGGAATTGGCAGCAGGCCGCCGATTCTCATAACCACAACCATCGCAAGGGTATAGAGAAGCTTTTTTCTGATTTCCTTTATCTTTAATGCATTCCAGAGTGTCTTAAGCATTAGCACACCTCACATGTTCCGCCAAGAGCCTCAATCTTCGCCTTTGCTCCCTCGCTGAAGGCATCAGCCTTGACATTCAGCTTCTTTGTGAAATCGCCGTTGCCAAGAATCTTAACGCCGTCCTTAGGGTTTCTCACAATGCCTGTCTCAACGAGAAGCTCAACAGTAACCTCTGTACCGTTCTCGAATCTCTCAAGCCTGTCAAGATTTACTCCAACTATCTCCTTGTGGTTGATGCATTTGAAGCCCCTCTTAGGGATTCTCCTGTATAATGGCATCTGGCCACCCTCAAAGCCCGGCCTTGGTGCTCCTGAACGAGCCTTCTGACCCTTGTGGCCCTTACCGGCTGTCTTGCCATTGCCTGAACCATGTCCGCGGCCTCTCCTGAAGTTATCACTCTTAACTGACCCTGCTGCAGGGCTCAAATTTGATAAATCCATTATGGCACCTCCTTCAAAAATTATGCTTCTTCTACCTTTAACATGTAACCAATCT
>CAYZYS010000171.1:0-4162 GCA_964482605.1 uncultured Bacteroides sp. | reverse complement strand
AAGATGTGTATCCTGAAGTACTATTCCAAGTGAATGTCTTAAGTCAGCTTTTTTAATCCTGTTGACATTAATCCCATCATACCTGATTTTTCCGTCCTGTATGTCATAGAACCTGTTGATGAGGTTGGTGATTGTCGTCTTACCTGCACCGGTTGAACCGACAAATGCAATCTTCTGTCCCGGTGTGGCAAACAGGCTTACGTTATGGAGGACAATCTTATCCTCGTCATACCCGAAGTCAACGTCATCAAACACCACATCACCCTTCTGCGGAACCAGCTCAACATTGCCCTTATCGTCAACCCTCTTCCACGCCCAGTGCTCGGTGCGCTCCGCCGTCTCCGTGATGGTGCCGCCGACCTCCTTCGTATTGACAAGCGTAACAGTTCCCTCATCAACCTCCGGCTCCTCGTCAAGAAGCTTAAACACACGCTCAGCACCGGCAAGCGCCATGACAATGCTGTTGAACTGCTGGCTTACCTGGTTGATTGGCCTGCTGAAGCTCTTGTTGAAGGTGAGGAAGCTTGCAAGCCCGCCAAGCGTAAAGCCCCAGAAATTATTCAGCGCAAGCACGCCACCCACCATGGCACATATCACATAGCTTAAGTTTCCAAGCTGTGACATGATTGGCCCCATGACATTGGCAAACTGGTTGGCATTGTATGCACTGTCAAACAGCTTCTCATTCAGCTCGTTAAACTCGCTGATGCTCTCCTCCTCATGACAGAACACCTTAACGACCTTCTGTCCCTCCATCATCTCCTCAATGTAACCATTGACCTGTCCAAGCGCCTTCTGTTGCACCACAAAGTATTTTCCGCTCTGTCCCGCAACAGCCTTGGTTGCCAGCATCATGATTCCCACCATGAGCAGCGTGACAATGGTCAGCGGGATATTGAGCACCAGCATGCTCACAAATACGCTCACAACGGTGATTGCACTGTTTAACATCTGCGGCATCGACTGGCTTATCATCTGCCTTAACGTATCGATGTCATTGGTATATATTGACATGATGTTGCCATGTGAATTAGTGTCAAAATATTTTATCGGAAGGTCCTGCATGTGCGAAAACAAATCATTACGCAGATTCCTAAGCGTTCCCTGGCTCACATTTACCATTATCCTGCTGTAAATCCACGTTGCCATCGCACCAATCCCGTAGAACACGGCAACCTTAAGTATCGCCCTCAGAAGCGGGGCAAAATCGGGATTTGGCTGTCCTATCATCGGGGTGATGTAGCTGTCAATCAATGTCCGCATGAACAGCGTTCCCTGTATGCTGGCAAACACCTCAATGAATATGCAGATGCACACAATCACCACATGAACCGCATAATCCTTAAACACATATCCCATAACCCTTTTAAAAAGCTTTCCGGGATTCTTAAGCTTCGGTCTTGGGCCCCTCACCCTTCCGCGTCCGCCCGGACCGCCCTTAAACTCTCTTACCTTTTCCTCTGCCATTTCCTTCTCCATTCCATTCCGCAGGCATTTTATGCCGGCTGGTCAAAATCCCCGTTGCCCTTGGTCTGTGACTCATACACATCCCTGTATATCTCATTGTTCTCCATAAGCTCTGCATGTGTGCCAAAGCCGCTGATTCGCCCGTCATCCATGACAAGAATCCTGTCACAGTCCTGCACACTTGATATCCTCTGCGCAATTATGAACTTGGTCGTGTCAGGTATCTCCTCCGCAAATGCCCTGCGAATCTTGGCATCCGTGGCGGTATCAACTGCACTTGTCGAATCATCCAGTATGAGGATTTTAGGCTTTTTGAGAAGCGCCCTGGCAATGCAGAGCCTTTGCTTCTGTCCGCCTGACACATTGCTTCCGCCCTGCTCAATGTAGGTGTCATACCCTTCAGGGAACCTGTCAATAAATTCATCCGCACAAGCAAGCTGGCAGGCACGCACGCACTCCTCCCTGCTTGCATCCTTGTTGCCCCACCGCAGGTTTTCAAGGATGGTTCCTGAGAACAGCACATTTTTCTGGAGTACCACGGACACCGCATTGCGCAGGCTTTCCAGGTCATACTCGCGTACGTCCCTTCCGCCCACAAGCACAGACCCCTCAGTCACGTCATAAAGACGGCTGATAAGGCTCACCAATGTTGACTTGGCACTTCCCGTACCTCCGATTACACCGATTGTCTCACCTGACTTCACATTAAAGTCAATGTCACGAAGCACCATTTCATGGGCACTTTTGCCATACGCAAAGCTCACCCCGTTGAATACGACGCTGCCATCCTTCACATCCATGACAGGATTTTCAGGATTCACAAGGCTACTCTCCTCCTTAAGCACCTCTGCGATTCTCCTCCCGCTTGCGGCACTCATGGTCATCATTACGAATATCATCGACAGCATCATAAGGCTCATGAGGATGTTCATGCAATAAGTAAGAAGGCTCATGAGCTCGCCGGTTGTAAGGCTGCTTCCCACAATCATCTTCGCTCCCATCCAGCTTATGCAAAGGATGCAGGTGTACACCGTAAGCTGCATTATCGGGGCATTGCATATTACAATCTTCTCCGCATTGACAAACATTTTATACAGGTTGCCATTGGCCCTTGTGAACTTTTCCTTCTCGTAATCCTCCCTGACATACGCCTTCACGACCCTGATTGCCGAGACATTTTCCTGCACGCTCGCATTCAGGTCATCATACTTGTCAAACACCTGGCTGAAGTACTTGGTTGCACGTGTCATTATGAAAATGAGTACACATGCAAGGGCAATGACCGCAATCAGGTAAACGCTTGCAATCCTTGCGTTGATGAAGAACGCCATGGTCATGGCACATATGAGTGACATTGGCGCCCTCATGCACATGCGCAACAGCATCTGGTATGCATTCTGTATGTTGGTAACATCGGTGGTAAGCCTTGTGACAAGCCCCGCCGTGCTGAATCTGTCTATGTTGGCGAAGGAATATGTCTGTATCTTTTCAAACATCGCCTTCCTTAAATTCTTTGCAAGACCCGCTGAAGCCTTGGCGCCATACTTGCCCCCAAGGACTCCCGCCAAAAGCCCGATTATGGCAAGGACCACCATGAGTCCCCCCACCGCATAAATGTGGTTAATGTTCCCCGCCTCGACTCCATCATCAATGATGGATGCCATAAGCAGCGGAATCAGTGTCTCCATCAACACCTCAAGTATCATGAACAGTGGTGTTGCAATGGACGCAGCCTTATATTCCTTAACCTGCGCCGCCAGTGTCTTAATCATAAATCCAATCCTTTCACTTCAAGTTAATAAGGGGGGAACTGTCAACCGCAACAGCTTCCCCCTTACTGTACTGACTATTAATTTACTGATTTAAAACCAGATGCCTTGGAAGACCGTCAACCATGATTGGTGACAGCTCAGCCTGTATCAAAGGCCTTATGTAATGAATCAGGTCATCCGTCACATAATCATCATCCGTAATCCATTCAAGGGGAACCTTCTTCTCAATGTTGGCAATCTTGTGCACGTCATTGGTCTCGGTGATGCAAATGTATGGGTCATCAGATACCCTCTTGAGCACAACAACCTTGCCTGTCTCTCCCTCAAATGCTGCCTTGACAGCGGCACCGCCAACTTGGAATGCCTCAGTGATGTCGGTACGTGATGCCATGTGGGCTGCACAACGCTGCAGTGTTGAAAACTCAAGCGCCCTTGTCTTGATGCCAAGCTCCGCACCAATCTTGTCAGCCAGGAACTTTGCTGAACCGGCGAGCTGCTTATGTCCAAATGCATCCACGAACTCAACGTGATCAGCAAGCTCGAACACATACCTGCCGTCAGCAACCTTGATACCTTCTGAAATGGCGATTACAAGTGACTTCTTCGCCGCACTCTTTTCCTTAATCCTCTTCATGAAAGCGTCGATGTCAAATACCTTCTCAGGAAGGTATATCAGGTCAACACCCTCACAGTCATCCGACTTGGCAAGCGCTGATGCAGCGGTAAGCCAGCCTGCATTACGTCCCATGATTTCAACGATGGTGATTGTCGGATAGTCATACACCAGACCGTCACGGACAATCTCCTTAAGGGATGACGCAATGAACTTCGCCGCACTGCCATAGCCAGGCGTATGATCCGTAATTGCCAGGTCATTGTCAATTGTCTTAGGAACACCCATAACACGGCACTCATAGCCTACA
>CAYZYS010000170.1:0-4197 GCA_964482605.1 uncultured Bacteroides sp. | reverse complement strand
AGAGGCCTGAGGGAGATGTTAACCATATACTAGCATAAATTTGAAAAAAGTCAATGGGAGGTCTTAAGAAGGGTATGAAAAATATTATATTCGCTCATATATTTATAATGACAAAAAATCAGTGTTGCAAAAATCCATCCAATCATTTATACTAACCCCGATGTGAGAGCTTCCCCTGGTAAAGGGAGAGTGATAGGTTAGAACTATTATCAGGGAAGTATGAGGTGCTTGAAGAGCTTGGGCATGGAGCCTCCGGCACCGTCTATTTGGTTAGACATCAAAGACTTAATACATTACGTGCAGTCAAAAGCTTCAAAAAAGACCTGAGTATGGGGTATTATCAGAACGAGGTCAATCTTTTAAAGAATCTTAGGCATCCCGGTATTCCAATTATTTATGACGTGGAAGAAGATGATGAAAGAGTATATGTCGTCGAGGAATATATTGACGGCGAAACGTTGGCTTCCCGTGTCGGCAATGGTGGAAAACTAAAGGAGTCCGAGGCTTGCGCAATTGCCCTGCAGCTATGCGAGGTGCTTTGTTACCTGCATAACCGCAAGGAAGGAGCGATTGTCCACCTGGACTTAAAACCGGAGAATGTGATGTTGGGCAGGGACGGGCGTGTCATATTGTTGGATTATGACAGTGCGGCACTTGCCAACCACAGTAGAAATGTATGTGTTGGAACCGCTGGATATGCGGCACCGGAACAGTATCACAGGCTGAAGACGGCGCAGGAAAGCGACATATATGCATTGGGGATGCTTATCATGTTCATGCTCACCGGTGGGCATGGAAACTCAGGTATTGAACGAATTAAATCCAGACAGTTAGCCAAGATAATCAAAAAATGCATTCACCATAGTCCGCTGCTGCGCTTCAGGGGTGTGGCGCAGGTTAAGGCGGCGCTTGAATGCATAAGCAGTAAAATAACTGGGGAAGCTCACATATCATTGCAGGTCAACCTTATCGGCATGAAGCCGGGAATAGGCACAACGCATATTGCACTTGCAATTACAAAATACCTTTCACTTAAGGGGCTAACATGCGCTTACTTTGACAGAAGTGGCAATGAATCCGCAAGGGCGCTGGCACGGCTTGGGAAGCTGGGGGACAGCGGTGCATTTTCCATATTTGGCATACAACTCATACCGGATTACAACGGCTGTGTCAGGCTTGAGGATTTATGGGATGTGCATGTGTGTGACTGGGGTGGCAGAAAAAATCTGATGGAGGCAGGGATAAGCCACATGGTTGATTCACCCAAGGAAAGGAATGTGTATGTGCTTGTGGGGTGTGCGAAGCCCTGGGAGGAGGAAGCCTTTGTAGAAGCTGCCGTGTCTTTTGAGGCATGGACGGTGAGGGAAGGCGTTACAGGTGATGTGCTGTGTATTCTCAATCATATGGACGGGAGGCAGTTTTATGGCCTCACAAGGAGAATCGCTGATGAAGGGCATTGGGGCGCAGGTGCGCAGGCAGGGCTTTACAGGATGCCGTGCCAGTATAGGTGGGATGCGGTTGATGATGGGCTTGCACAGGTGTTTGACGCAATGTTCCGCGATTTGGGCGTTGGGGTTGGTGCAGGGAATGGAATAAGGGCATTGCCGGGGGAATTATGTGATAATGTCAAAGGGATTTTTAGGAAAAATAACAGGAGGCAATAACAGTCGAGGCAGTGCAGGTACGATATCCGTGGCGGTTCTTGGGACAGGCCGCGGTGTTGGTGCCACACATTATTCCATTATGCTTGCCAGCTACCTCGCCAATGTGTGTGGATATGGTGTTGGGCTTGTGGAGCTGAATCGGCAGGGCATCCTTGGGGGACTGGCAGGTTCTCTTCCCGAAAGGCTTACAAGGCAAATACGGATATATGGTCAGCAGGGGGTAGATGTGCCATGGATTATGGCACAGGGTCACGATTACGTGGTGCTTGACATATCCGCTGACATGCCCTGCGGGGCAGGTGAATTTGCCAGAAGCGACATTCGCTTCGTGGTCTGTGGGCTTGTACCCTGGAAGCTGGGGGAGGCGATGTCCATGATGGAAAGGCTTGAAGGCAGTAGGGTGACTTATCTTTCGCTGCCCAGGGACAGGGCATGCTTGAGAAAAATATCAGACAGGTTCGGGCTTGGGGTGGAGCAGATTCCATACACGGCGGATGTGTCGTGTATGGAACCATCCACCTGTGCCTGGCTTGGCAGGATGATGGAGGTGGGGCGTAATCCTAAGACATGGAAGGCGTTTTGGCATGCTTCAGGCACTTAAGGGCATGGGGTTGGCAGCCCTTGGACTAATTGCTTTCATTGCTGGTTTTGTGGTGGTGAAGGGCATGAGCGACAAGGGCATAGATGCAACAATCAATGCGTATGCCGCACAGGAGGGGTCTGGCGACACATGGGAGGAGGAGCTTGGCAGTGCCGTTAGAAATTCAGGAAAGGCAAGAAGCCAGGGGTATTCCTTCGTGGAGCCGGGACAGAGCCTTGAGGTCGGCGACCTTGTGGATGTGCGAATAGCATTTCCAAATGGGGCTGATTATGTGGTGCTTGGGAAAAAGACAATTGAAGCTTTTTATGATGATGCCATGGTCATGGTTTCAACGGAGGAGGACATACTCAGGATGGCAAGCGCAAGGGTTGACATGGAGCAATACCAGGGCTGCCGGGTATATGCAAGCAAATATGTTGACGGTGGTGATACCGCAAGCATTTGCAATTACCCCGTCAGGGGGGATGTCCTTGAGCTGTACGGATGGGACCCCAATGTGGGAAGATCAGCCGTGCAGAAAAGTGAAACCATGAGCTATGCTGAAAAAAGGAGTGAGCTTGAAAAGGCACTGGAGGCATTTTTCATGGATTAATTGCAATACGGCAAACCCCTTTATGCATGGAATGTAAATTAACTCTTTTGAATAATGCGCTTTGGTGCTATACTAAAAGGCAGTGCGGCAGTCAAGGCTGCCGTATGTGCCTTAGTATGAGGAAAGGGTATGAATGTACATGGAGAACCGTAGAAAAAGAAAATGGAAATTGATTAGGCTTCGCCTTGCGCTGGCGGGAATATTGGTGCTGTGCGCTGCCGTGGTTGCCGCGGTTGTGCTTGCGGTGCATTACATGCCGACGGGGAAGCTGATGTCACTGTATGAATATTTTGATGTGGCGGAGAATGACGGTGTGCTTGTGTTTGTCAACGGGGAACGGCTTGACACAAGGGGCATGCTTGTGGGGGATGAGGTGTACCTGCCGCAGTCAGTGGTTGAGGGACGGATTAACCAGCGTTTTTACTATGATGAGGAAACCAAGGGGGTGCTCTATGCTGATGACACCCATGTATATACATATATGCCCGACAGTAGGGATTATTCTGATGAGGAGGGCAATTCAGGCTCCAAGGACAGCCCGCTTGTGGTGTTGGGGGATGGGGAGCCATACCTTAACCTGAACCAGGTGGCAGACGTGACGGATATGGAGTACGGTTATTATTGCGGGCCTGACAGGGTTGTCATAAGCCTTGGAAATGTGACTGACAATTATGTGACTGTGTCGAAGCAGACACAGGTGCGTTACAGGGGCGGTGTGAAAAGCCCTGTACTTGAGCAGCTTGCAAAGGATGATGAACTTGTATACAGGAAAAATGTTGGCGACTGGGTGGAGGTGCAGACTGCTTCAGGAGTGGTGGGCTACGTTAAGTCCGGCCTGGTGAGCGACATAACCTCTAAGACGAGGGAATCAAGTTATCAGGATGATTACCAGCACCTTTACCTTGACGGCAAGGTGTCCCTTGCGTGGTTTCAGGTGGAGGGGACGGCGGGAAACCAGGCATTTGATTCCCTGATTGCGCAGACGCAGGGGATTAATGTGGTCTCGCCTACATGGTACGCCATAAGCGGCAATGATGGAAGCATGAATTGTTATGCAGCTAAGGACATTGTGGACAGGATTCACGGTCTTGGAATGCAGGTGTGGCCGCTGGTCAATGATTTTTCAAAGGAGCTGGACACAGTGCAGCTTTTTGGAAGCAAGTCCAACAGGAGCAGGCTGATTGGCACGCTGATGTCTGATGCTGCTTATTATGGCTATGACGGCATCAACCTTGACTTTGAAAATGTGTCCAAGGATGGGGCGGCTGACTTTTTGCAGTTTGTGAGGGAGCTTTCCGTGGAATGCCAGAAAAAGGGAATAATATTGTCCATGGATAATT
>CAYZYS010000169.1:0-4198 GCA_964482605.1 uncultured Bacteroides sp. | reverse complement strand
GCAGGATATTCAGGGCTTACCACGTCCCTGCTTGACTACATCAATGACAGCAGCACGTCAACGTCAACAGGCAATGCCCTGCTGGATGCGCTCAATGCCAAGAATGCCAGCACTTATTCATCAACTTCTTATTCATACAAAAAAATACAGCTAAGTGCAGAGGGCATTACGGACAATCTTTCAAGCCTTATGGAGGATGGCACTGATTCCGTGTTCGACAAGGCTGAGAAGTCCGGCAACACGGCGGATGTTGTCACATATGTCAAGGAACTTGCAGATGACATCAATTCAACGCTGAAAAACCTGACAACTTCGACAAGCTCCCTCGATTCATTTTACAGAAGCACCTTGAAGGAGCTTGGCACCGATAATGCAGAGCTTTTGGGCGGAATCGGAATCACCGTGTCAAAGAACGGCACGCTTAGCGTGGATTCCGATAAATTGTCAGCCTGCTCCGTGGATGACATTAAAAATGTATTTGGCAGTGATTCATCCTTTGCCAATAAGTTAAATTATGTTGCCACCCACATAGCCGACAATGCCAGTGCCAATGCAGAAAGCTCATCAAGCCAGTACACCTCAAGCGGCTCACTGAGCTCCGCTTTATCAGGAAAATATGACTTATGGGGCTAATTTATTTTACATATTGGAGATTACATGATTAGGAATGGCGATTCTAACAAAAAGGTTCTGTACCTTGACATAGGCGGCAATTCAAGTCCAATGGAGCTTCAATGCCAGCTTCAGTCAGAGCTCAGGCTTTCCAGTTATTACGGGAAAAACTGGGATTCATTCTGGGACTGCCTCACCGATGGTTCAGTATTTAACGGAAGGAATCTTCTGAACCTGAAGCTTGTGGGAATCGGACAATACGAAAAAAAGCAGCCAAGGGATGCCGGAATACTAAGAAAAATCGTGGATGAGTACAATTCCTCCAAATACAGTGGCATTGCAGGCGATGGCAGGGATAATGTCGTAAACATCAACACGTCCGTAAATGTGGCTTCCGGCACACGAAAAATAATATTGTATGAAAAAAGACCCTGCGTGTATTTCACAAGGCACGGACAGACAATCTGGAATGTCGAAAACAAAATATGCGGTGCAACTGACATTGCCCTAACAAAGCTGGGTGAACAGCAGGCTGAGGAGCTTGGCAGTAAGCTGTCAGCGGATAACCACGGAATTGACGAAATACTTTACTCACCCCTTGTAAGGGCTTCTGAAACCGCACTGCGCATATCACAGCTCAGCAAAATACCCCGAAGGTGCGAATTCCGGCTCAAGGAACAGAACTTCGGAAGATTTGAATCCACGCCAAGGGACGGTGCAGAGTTCCAGGACGCAAAAAGACATTTCATAGACAGCTATGATGGCGGCGAGACGATGCTTTCCCTCGCACAGCGGATATACAATCTTCTTGACGACATAAAGCGGGAGAGCAGTGATAAAACGTACCTTTTGGTTGCCCACAACGGAATTGCGCGGGTTGTGAGGTCATATTTCCATGACATGAGCAATGAGGAATTTGCTTCCTATGGAATGAAAAATTGTGAGCTGGTACGGTATGACTTTGACATATAAAATCAATATGCCGCGTATGTAATCTACATCAGTTATGTATCTAAACCAAACCATAATACCATGGGGTGGGCAACCGTCAGGCTGCCTGCCCCTTTTTGCGCCACATCAATCCACATTACGCAATGTTGAGCCTGATAAGCCCAATTACCTTGCCAATTATTTCAACACTGTCAACTATTATCGGGTCCATGAAATCATTCTCAGGCTGCAGCCTGTAATGTCCATCCTCCTTATAGAAGCGCTTGACTGTGGCTGAATCTTCAACCATTGCCACAACAACCTCGCCATTCCTGGCAGTTGACTGTTTCCTGACCATTATCATGTCACCCTCGTAGATTCCCATATTGACCATGCTGTCACCCTTGACCTTGAGCATGAATGTATCATCATTAGGGAGATATTCAGCAGGAATCGGAAAATAATTGGTTATGTTCTCAACAGCCAGAATCGGCTGTCCAGCAGCAACCTGCCCGAGCAGTGGGACGTTCACCACCTCACGCCTGGTAAGGTTGAAATTATCATCAATAATCTCTATCGCCCTGGGCTTTGTTGGGTCCCTGCGAATGTACCCGTTCTTTTCAAGCGTCTCAAGGTGCGCATGAACAGAGGATGTTGACTTAAGGTGAACAGCCTCGCATATGTCCCTAACCGAGGGCGGATAACCCTTGTTGAGTATCTGACTCTTAATATATTCCAAAATCTCAGTCTGCTTGGCAGTAATTCTTCCGTATGCCATATTAATCCTCCATTCCGCAGGCGTTTTCCTGACTTAATCAATGATACCACATACCAGTCACAAAAGCAAACACATATTCAGAAAATTTGTTCGATTTTTGTATTGACAAACTTTTGTTCGAGTGATATTATTCCGTTATACAGAACGAATGTTTGCCTTAGTCACATACGCAGGGCAGGAATGGAGATTACCATGAATAATTTAAAAGCACACGGAACTAAAAAAAGAATCGTGGACAAAAGGACAATTCTTCTGATTATGTTGGTTGCCGCCATTGTGGTTTTCCTGACAGGCAACATGATTGTCAAGGCAAGTGACAGGAACACGCCCGATGCCTCCGTGAAAAGATATTATGACTGCATCATGATTAACAAGAACGACACACTTTGGTCCATTGCAGAGCAGTATGCTCCCACAGGCGTAAGCACAAGCGATTATGTCCGCGAGATTAAGAAGCTCAACAAGCTCAAGAATGATGACATCAACCAAGGGCAGTACCTTATGATATATGATTACCAGTTACAGGATGATGTGACTGGTAATGAACTATGAATCTGGACTTTTTATTGATGTTTTGGTACAATCTTCTTGCGTTTAATTAAGAATAATTACGAATGGAGATTGAGATGACATTTACTGAAATGGGTGTATCCAGTCAGGTCACCGATGCATTGTGTACCATTGGAATCACGACACCAACACCAATACAGGAAAAAACCTATTCCCCAATCATTGACGGCAGGGACGTGATTGGATGTTCCCAGACAGGCTCAGGAAAAACCCTTGCCTACGTGCTTCCCCTGCTTGCAAGGATTGATGCAGCGGATTCACACGTGCAGGCATTGGTAGTGGTTCCCACACAGGAGCTTGGAATCCAGGTTTTAAGACAGATTCAGACATTGTCTGACAAGTCAGGGATTAATGTTCGTTCAATCCAGTTGATTGGCGATGGCAACATTAACAGGCAGATAGAGGCATTAAAGCTCAAGCCACACATTGTTGTCGGAACGTGCGGAAGAATCATGAAGCTTCTGAAGATGAAGAAGCTTTCCGTTCACAACGTAAAGACACTGGTAGTTGATGAAGCCGATAAGATGCTCTCAAAGGATAACGTGGAAGGTTTAACGGATGTCAGGAAAGCCCTGATGAAATACACACAGGTTTTAATGTTTTCGGCAAGCATGGATTCTAAGGCAATCCGGCTGGCAGGTGATTATAATTCCAATCCACTTGTCATTAAGATAAATGACGAAACAAGCATTCCAACAACAATCCGGCATATGTACATCATTACGGAAAGACGTGACAGAATTGATGTGCTGCGCAAGGTCATTGCAGCCATGAAGCCAAAGAAATCAATAATCTTTGCCAATACGGCATATGACATTGAGGAGACCATTGACAAGCTGAAGTTCCACCATTACAAGGCAGAATCCCTCTATGGCTCGGATAACCAGCTTGCACGCAAAAATTCAGTTGAAGCCTTCAGGACAGGAAAGCTTAATTTCCTTGTTTCAACAGACTTAGCCTCCCGCGGGCTTCAGATAAATGACATAGATATTGTAATTAACGTGAACCTCCCTGAGGATGTCAAGGAATATCAACACAGGGCAGGACGCTGCGGCAGGAACGGCAAAATGGGAACCGTGATTTCCATAATAACGGAAAATGAACTCCCAAAGCTTAAGACTCTCCAAAAGGAATTTAAAATCAACATCATCCCTAGAAAGCTGTATAATGGCAAGCTTGTGAGGGGATAGGGCAGTAACCCCGAGGTTTAAGTACCTCTAGGAGTTGCCAGCATATCGTATTATGTAAACATTAATTTTGATACCTACAATTCTTTAACACCCAATTCGTATTATAAAGTGTTACTGT
>CAYZYS010000168.1:0-4235 GCA_964482605.1 uncultured Bacteroides sp. | reverse complement strand
AATGTTGGCATTTACCTGGTGGTCAGAAAGGAACAGTGACAAATGGCTGAACAGATTGTCAGGACGGAGTATTCCGAACTGATGCAGAAATCATATATTGACTATTCGATGAGCGTCATCACCGCAAGGGCGCTGCCCGATGCAAGGGATGGGCTTAAGCCCGTGCAGAGGCGTGTGCTGTATGCCATGCAGCAGCTTGGGCTTAATTACGATAAGCCGCACCGTAAGTCGGCGCGTATCGTTGGTGACACCATGGGTAAGTACCATCCCCACGGAGACAGCTCAATTTATGAAACTCTTGTGGTGCTTGAGCAGGATTTCAAGAAGGGTATGGCGCTGGTGGACGGGCACGGAAACTTTGGCTCCATAGAGGGTGACGGCGCTGCCGCAATGCGATACACTGAGGCGAAGCTCAAGAAATTCACGCAGGACGTGTACCTGGCGGATTTGGACCTGGATGTGGTTGATTTTGTCCCGAATTTTGATGAGACAGAAAAAGAGCCTGCGGTTTTGCCTGTCAGGGTACCCAACCTGCTGATTAATGGTGCTGAGGGAATAGCGGTGGGCATGACAACCAACATTCCGACCCATAACCTTGGCGAGGTTGTGGATGCCTGCTGCGCATATATGGACAATGAGGACATAACAACGGGTGAGCTGATGAGTTATGTGCCGGGACCCGATTTTCCGACAGGCGGGCTTGTGGTAAACAAGTCGGAGCTTGAGCAGATATATGAGCAGGGAAGCGGGAAGATTAAGCTTCGTGGACGTGTGGAATTTGAGCCTGCCACGAAAAAGTCAGAGCGTGACAAGCTGGTGGTGACTGAAATCCCATATACCATGATTGGCGCCAACATAGGCAAATTCCTGTCGGACGTGGTTGATTTGATTGAAACCAAGAAGACCTCTGATGTGGTGGACGTATCCAATGAATCCTCCAAGGAGGGCATAAGGATAGTCCTTGAGCTTAAGAAAAATGCCGACGTGGAGAAGCTTAAGAGCCTGCTTTACAAAAAGACAAAGCTTGAGGATACATTTGGCGTGAACATGCTTGCCATTGTTGATGGGAGGCCGGAGACGCTTGGACTTAAGGCGATAATCCGCCACCATATTGATTTTCAGTACCAGCTTGCCCAGAGGAAGTATACCACGCTTCTTGCGAGGGAGAAGGACAACAAGGAGATTCAGGAGGGGCTCATAAAGGCCTGTGACATAATCGACCTCATCATAGAGATATTAAGGGGCTGCAAGAACAGAAGCCAGGCGAAGGATTGCCTTATGACGGGCAATGTGGAGGGGATAAGGTTTCGCAGTCCTGAATCCGAAAAGCAGGCAAGGGAGCTTTCATTTACCGAAAGGCAGGCAAATGCAATCCTGGAGCTGAGGCTGTACAGGCTTATTGGGCTGGAGCTGCTTGCGCTGCAGAAGCAATATGAGGAGACACTTGAAAAAATTGCGGAATATGAGAAAATCCTTGGCTCAAGGACGGCAATGAAGAATGTCATCAAGAAGGATTTGCAGAAGATTAAGAAGGAATATGCACTCCCAAGAAAGACGGAAATCCTTGATGCTGAAAGCTATGTTTACGTGGAGGAGCAGGTGAAGGAGGCGGAGGTTGCCTTCCTCATGGACCGTTTTGGGTATGCCAAGACAATTGACATGGCGGCGTATGAAAGGAATATGGATGCCGTCCACAGTGAGAACAGGTATGTGTTTAAATGCATGAACACTGACAAGATATGCATATTTACCGACAATGGAAACCTTCATCAGATTAAGGTCATGGACATACCGTTCACAAGGTTTCGTGACAAGGGCGTTCCGATTGACAACCTAGGAAATTATGACAGCAGCGGTGAAAACATTGTGTATCTGTGCCCTGGGGCTGCAATCGTGGGACACAAGCTTTTGTTTGTCACAAGGCAGGGGATGATGAAGCTTGTGGATGCCTCTGAATTTGAAGCGCAGAAAAGGACTGTTGCCGCAACCAAGTTAAATGAGGGCGACACCATAATCAGCATTGAAAAAACCGATGCAAGGGTCGAGGTGTACTCAAGGTTTTCCTATGACGGCGAGGTTGTTGAGGACCAGGTGATTGAGAGCAGCCAGAATGTTGTTGTGCAGACGGAAAATGGCGTGTTTCTCAAGTTCCCGCTGGGTGATGTGCCAGAGAAGAAGAAGGGAGCTGTTGGCGTCAGGGGAATTAAACTGGCGAAGGATGACCAGGTATCCGAGGTTTACATCATGCCGCAGGATGCGGACGTGGTCATTGAGTACCATGGCAGGAGCGTGGACCTTGGGCGAATGAAGCTTGCCCACAGGGACACAAAGGGAATTAAGGTGAGGGTGTAAGGAATCATGAACACATTTGTTCCGTCATATTATGGCGATTTTAAATGCACGGGCGGCAGTTGTTCCGACAATTGCTGCCGCGGCGGCTGGCTCATAGAGCTGGATGGTGAGACACTTGAATACATTGATTCGCTTGAGGGAGAGTGGGGCGCAAGGCTTCGCTCTTCTTTAATGGAGGACGAGGACGGGGATACCTGCTTTCGCCTTGTGGATGGCAATTGCCCGCATCTGGGGGATGATGGGCTGTGTATGGTGTACACGGCACTGGGCGAGGAGCACATGGGGCTTGTGTGCAGGGAATTTCCCAGATTTACCAATGACTGCGGGACTTATGCGGAGAAGGGTCTGGGACTTGCCTGCGAGGAGGCGGCAAGGATAATACTGTATGATGACAGGCGATTTGGGCTGGTTGGGATTGGTGAATCCCAATGCCCTTATGGGGTAAAATGTGACGGAAATGTCGGGACCGGAGAATTGATGGCTTTCCGGCAGGCTTTGGTCAACGTCATTGAGTCAGGAGAGGGCAACATTGACACAAGGATTGCCCTGTGTCTGCAAATGGCGGAGGATTACCAGGACAAGATTAATTGCAGTGGTAAAATGGAGGGCTTCGCATGTCATGCCAATACGGTTAAACCAGGGATTGAAATAATGAATCCTGCCCTTGGGAGGACATTGTTTGACATATATGACAGCCTTGAGGTTTTGAATGAATCCTGGACTGTAATGAGGGATGCTGCTTTTACGTATCTTTTTGAGGATGCGCAGGACAGTCTTTACAGGGAACGGATGGCTGCTTCATTTGCTGCGATTGAGCACGGTGAAAGACTTGCCGCCAACATTTTCATTTACCTTCTTTACAGGTATGTGCCGAAGGCGCTGGAGGATTATGATGTCCTCGACAAGGTGAGGTTTGGGGTCAGCTTTTATGTCGTGCTCAGGCAGATGCTTGCGGGGCTGTATGGAAAATGCGGACATCCACTTTGGGAAAAGCAGGTAATCAATCTTGTGAAGGATTTTTCAAGGCAGGTGGAATATTCGGAGGACAACGTGGAGGCAGTGTGTGAGGAATTTCTTTTTGGAATTGGGTGGGGATGTGCTGATTGAAAATGAAATTTGACAAACGCTGCGTCTTATCATAAACTAATTTTATGTGCGCTGGTGGGTTGGACATCACCACGCACCAATAAAACATGCGGCATATGTTTTCATATGCACGCGGAATGGAGATAATATGAGAATCGCTTTAATTAATGAGAACAGCCAGGCTGCCAAGAATGAATTGATTTATGGCGCACTTAACGCCGTTGCGTCCGCAAAGGGGCACACCGTTGACAATTACGGCATGTATTCAGCGGATGACAAGGCACAGCTTACATATGTACAGAACGGCATTCTTGCCGCAATTCTTCTCAACAGCGGTGCTGCTGATTTTGTGGTGACGGGCTGTGGTACAGGGGAGGGCGCAATGCTGGCGCTCAATTCATTCCCGGGCGTAATCTGCGGACACGTTGTTGACCCGTCAGATGCTTACATGTTCATGCAGATTAACAACGGCAATGCGATAGCACTTCCATTTGCCAAGGGATTTGGATGGGGTGCGGAGCTCAACCTGACATACATCTTTGAGAAGCTCTTTGAGGGAGAGCCGGGCGGCGGATACCCTAAGGAGAGGGTTGTTCCGGAGCAGCGCAACGCAAAGATTCTCAATGAGGTAAGAAAGGTTGCATTCAAGGACAGCCTGATTGACATCCTTAAGAACCTTGACCAGGAGCTTGTCAAGGGTGCAGTGGCAGGCGAGAAGTTCAAGGAGCTTTTCTTTGCCAATTGCAAATGTGACAAGATGAAGGCTTATGTCGAGAGCCTGCTGGCATGATGACATA
>CAYZYS010000167.1:0-4240 GCA_964482605.1 uncultured Bacteroides sp. | reverse complement strand
TTAACATTGCCAGGCATAGCATTGCACTAATGAATTTGTTAAATATTGTATTCATGAAATATAAACCTTTCTTATATACATATGTAAGGGTGAACCGTGGCAATTGTAGCATATATTTTTCGGGAAATCCATAGTGATGGTGCCCGACCTGTGAAATGAGTGTGAATTGAGGAAACGCACTTTATTTTTCATAGGAAATGTGATATAAGTATGAGGTATATTGCGAAGAAATGAAATGGAGATTATTATAATGAAAAGATTTTTTTTAAGTGCGGTTCTGGCGTTGACGGTGACTGCATCACTGGCTGGCTGTGGTTTTGGAAAGGGTAATTCGGATGATGGCAGTACTTCGACAGCCGTCAACTATGGGGAACAGCTTAAGAAGGATATTGAGGATTACAAACAGTACGTGCAGCTTGGACAGTACAAGGGGATTGCCGTGACGGTTGACGCGGCTTCACTTGAGGTGTCAGACGAGGACGTGACCGCATACATTGACAATCTCAGGAGCAATTTTGCCGATACCAATGAGATTACCGAGGGTGTCACCAAGAATGGTGACACAATCACGCTTGATTACAGCGGAACGCTGGACGGCGTGGCATTCAGCGGCGGCACCGCAACCGATGTCCAGTACACGGTTGGCTCAGGCAGGTTCATAACAGACCTTGATGAGGGTCTTGTGGGGCTTGAGGTTGGCAAGGAGTATGCAATTCCGTGTACGTTCCCTGATACTTATTACAGCACTGACCTTGCGGGCAAGGATGTTGTGTTCACCGTGACCGTAAGCTCAATAACAGAGCAGGTTTTGCCTGATTATGATGCGGATTTCGTTGCAAAGCTTGTGGCAACGGGAAATTATGATACGGATGCAACGACAACCGAGGAGTTTACGGCATATGCGAAGCAGTATCTCCAGGACATGGCAAAGAGCAGCTATGAGAGCAGCTGTTATTCCGAGATTTGGACAGCGCTTGATGAGAACACCACCGTCAGCGGTTATCCGGAGGAGGAGCTTAACAGCACTGCGGATACCATCAAGACAAATGTGCGCAGCGAGTATGAGTATTACGGAAGCTATTATGGCATAACCTCATTTGAGGATTACCTTTCACAGGTGTATGGCATAGCTGATGAGGATGAGCTTGCAACTGAGGCTGAGGAATATGCAAAGAGCTACTTAAAGGAGAAGATGGTGCTGACCCTGATTGCAGGCGAGGAGGGAATCACCGTGACGGATGATGAGCTTAGGAGCTATGGTGAGGAAATAGCCGTTGACAACGGGTATGAATCATATGACAAGCTTATCGAGGAGCTTGGCGAGGACATCCAGCTTGAGGTTGGTTATTCGGCAATGGCTGAAAAGGTGGTTGACCTTCTTATTGCAAGCTGTGTGAACCAGTAGATGAGATTTATGATGTAAATGTAATTGGAAAGGAAGGGGAATATGGGGAGAGGGGAAGGCAAAATCATATGTTGTGTGATGGCCTCGGCACTTGTGCTGGGGCTTTCGGCATGTAATGGAAGTAACACGGGGGAGGTGTCTGACGGCTATGTGGAGCCGGAATCAGCCACCTATGCCCAGCTTCCGAAAAGCACTGCCGAGAAGTTCACGCAGGCTGACCTTGTGGTTGGGGGAGTGTCCTATGGGGCTTCCGTTGAAGCGGTGAAGGCGGCGCTGGGCGAGCCATCGTCGGAGGAGCAGATGTTTTCCGAGGCCAATCCTGATTTGGTGCTCACGTACCAGGGAACCAACGGCAAGACCTGCCTGTATTTCAATGACTGGGGCAGTGGAATGGCATTGTATGGGGTGGAATGCACTGACAGTGAGCGCATATTTGCGAGGGGCACGCATACGGGGATGAAGCTTGAGGATGTGCGTGACGCATTTTACAGGGACGAGGACAGCCTGAACCAGAATGTCATGAGCGAGGATGGAGCCACGATACTTGGGAAATTCCTGTATGGGACCACCACCATTGACAGGCTGGAGGAACTCAAGGTGACAGGCGGACTTGAGTATGGAATCATTAACTACAACGGTGAAGGCAGTCTTGAGGATGGAAATATGATGCTGGAATACATGTACTTCATTCCGCCGATTAAGGGACAGTATGTGTCATATGATGATGATTTTGTACAGCTTGTGTACCATTCGGATGCTGATGGAGTGATAACCCAGATTAACTGGTATTATTATCCTGAGGTTAATGAATAATAAAAAATATAATGATTTTTTTGTATAAATGTGATAATATAAGGGTAATTAGCTTATTGAAGGAAGGGAGAAGCATCCGTGCGGGATTGAAATCGGGTGCGGTTGATGGAGATGAAGGACACGACGTTGGTTATCATGGCGGCTGGAATAGGCAGTCGTTTTGGGGGTGGAATCAAGCAGCTTGAGCCAATGGGACCTAATGGGGAAATCATCATGGACTACTCAATACATGATGCCATTGAAGCGGGCTTCAACAAGGTTGTATTTGTAATCCGCAAGGATTTGGAGGAGACCTTTAAGGAGGTTGTGGGCAACAGGATTGCAACCAAGGTGAAGGTTGAGTACGTATTTCAGGAGCTTGACAGGCTTCCGGCAGGCTTTGGTGTGCCGGAGGGCCGCAAGAAGCCGTGGGGAACAGGGCAGGCAATCCTCGTTTGCAAGGACGTGGTAAGGGAGCCGTTCATGGTGATTAATGCGGATGATTACTATGGCAAGGAAGGCTTCAGGAAGATTCACGATTACCTTACGGACGGACACACATCTGATGTGAAGTATGACATTTGCATGGCAGGGTTCATTCTCGGCAATACCCTGAGTGACAATGGTGCAGTGACAAGGGGCGTGTGTGTCACGGATGACAGCGGGCACCTGGTTGGCGTCAATGAGACTTCCGGCATTGTGAAAACCGAGGGCGGCGCCGCACATGACGTGAACGGCACATTGGTTGACATTGACCCGCATTCGCATGTGTCAATGAATATGTGGGGCTTTACACCTGAATTTCTTGACGTGCTTGAGGAGGGCTTCAAGACATTCTTGAGTGGGCTGGGTGAGGGCGACATTAAGAGTGAGTACCTTCTTCCATCAATTGTTGATTCGATGATTAAGGATGGCAGTGCGGCAGTTACCGTCCTGGAATCCAATGATAAATGGTTTGGCGTGACGTACAAGGAGGATAAGCCGACGGTTGTGGCTTCAATCCGCAGGCTCATTGAGCAGGGGCAGTATCCGGAAAGCCTGTATTGATTAAGGCTGGTGCAAGTACTTCAAAATGGGGATAATGGAGGCTAAGGGAATATGAAAAGATTTGCAAGGTTTGCGCTTGTCTGGATATTGGCGGTATTGGTTGCAGGGGGAGTATCCTACGGGGTTTTGTATAATAAGACCAAGCAGGTGTATGAATCCACGGCGAAGCTCTATGTGGTTCCCGGCAAGGACAATGATGCGGCGCTTCGCGCCGAGAATGGCGGCCTTAAGGATGATTTCGCATACATTTTCAAGAGTGATGCGATTCTTGACGAGGCGAAGCAGCTTGCGGGCAACTCGGAGGATATGTCAGCGTACCTGACGGTTTCATCTCCTGCCGACAGTAACATCATTGAGCTTACGGTACAGAATCCTGACCAGAACACAGCCAAGGCATATGTTGATGCAATTGCCAAGAGCGCGTGCGATAATGCAGGAAGCCTTATGCCGGTGGAGAGCATATCCGTCCTTCAGGAGGGTACTGCAAGCGGCAAGGTGATTCGCCCGAATTTGATTAAAAATACATTGACCACTACGGGGATTGTGGCAGTGGCGGTTCTTTTCATTGAGGTAGTCGTTGGACTGGTGCTGGCTGCATTTTTCAAGAAGCCTGCAGAGGAAGAGGACGATTATGGCAAGCTCTATGGCAACCAGCCGTTGAGGCTTGGACAGAACGATGCCAAGACGGCGTTGCCTGAACATGGCAAGAAGTCTTCGGGTGATGAGGACAAGGACATCCTTATATGGGGGGATGACGAGGATGCCGGCAACAAGGCGGCAAAGGCACAGGAGGAGGCGGAAAATGCCGCAAAGCAGGCAGCAGACCAGGCGCAGAAGGCTGAGGCTGCGGCAAAGGCAGTGCAGGATGCGCAGGCGGCATTAGAGGCTACATATAATAATATTCAGGCGGCACAGCGCCAGGCAGCGGAGGAAGCGGCAAGGGCGGCTGAGGAGGCTGCAAAGGCGGCAGCAGAGAGTGCAAGGCTTGAGATTCAG
>CAYZYS010000166.1:0-4244 GCA_964482605.1 uncultured Bacteroides sp. | reverse complement strand
AAGGTAATAATCCTGCTTGATGAATATGACACGCCAATGCAGGAGGCGTACCTTAACGGCTACTGGGATGAGATGGTTGCGTTCACAAGGAATCTCTTTAATTCAACCTTTAAAACAAATCCTTATTTGGACAGGGGAATCATGACCGGCATTACAAGGGTTAGTAAAGAGTCGATTTTTTCAGACCTTAATAACCTCAAGGTTGTGACAACAACATCTGATGAATACGCAATATCCTTTGGGCTTACGGAGGAGGAGGTGTTTGCAGGGCTTGATGAGTATGGCATGTCAGGTGAAAAGCAGAAGACCAAGGACTGGTATGACGGCTTCACGTTTGGAAGCCACAGGGACATCTACAACCCATGGTCGGTACTTAACCTGCTTGATACGGGACGTTTTGAGCCATACTGGGCAAACACAAGCGCCAACGGGCTTGTGAACAGCCTGGTGCGTGAGGGTGCACCCGATGTGAAGCAGAAAATGGGTGACCTTCTTGAGGGGAAGAACCTGGATATATGCATCGATGAACAGATAGTGTTCAACCAGCTGGATGATGCTGAGGATGCATTGTGGAGCCTGCTGCTTGCGGGGGGTTACCTGAGGGTTGTGAGCTGCGATACTGAAACAGAGGATGGCGTGTGGAGGTATGAGCTTGCCCTTACCAACCGTGAGGTCCGGCTGATGTTCAGAAACATGATCAAGGGGTGGTTTAAAAGGGATAACACAAGTTATAATGGCTTTGTGAAGGCACTCCTTGCGGGTGACCTTGATGCCATGAACGAATACATGAATGACGTTGCACTGAACACGTTCAGCTATTTTGACACCGGTACCGCGGTTGACATTGACGGAAACCAAAGGCAGAGACCCGAACGCTTTTACCATGGCTTTGTGCTGGGGCTACTGGTGAGCCTTGGAAAGGACTATGAGCTTACCTCGAACCGTGAAAGCGGCTTTGGACGGTATGACGTGATGATTGTGCCAAGGGACGGGGAAAGGGATGCATTTATCCTTGAATTCAAGGTGCGTAATGCAAGGCGCGAGGAAACCCTTGATGATACCGTTGCCGCCGCCCTTGTGCAGATAGAGGAAAAGCAGTATGAGGCTTCACTTGCTGCACGGGGAATCCCAAAGGGGCGAATCAGGAAGTATGGATTTGCATTTGAGGGGAAGAAGGTACTGATAGGGTGATTTGGATGGTATCAGATGACAGTCAAAAGGCACATAAGGTGCTTTTTACATCGCATTTGGCAAATTTTGCAAAATTTAATTACCCATTTATGGAGTGGTTCAAAGCACAGGGCTGGAGGGTGGATTATGCCTCGGCAGGTGAGGAGGAGGTCAGGGGGTGTGATAATTCATATATCGTGCCGTTTGAACGTTCACCATTTGCCAAAGGTAATATTCAGGCTTACAGGCAGTTAAAGAAAATCATAATGGAGAACCGGTATGACATAATACATACGCATACGCCAATGGGCAGCGTGGTTACCCGTCTTGCGGCAAGAAAGGCAAGAAGGCAGTATGGCACGAAGGTGATATATACGGCACATGGTTTTCATTTTTTCAAGGGAGCGCCTAAGGTTAACTGGATGCTGTATTATCACGTGGAAAAGCTTATGGCGGGGTGTACGGATTGTATTGTGACCATTAATGATGAGGATTATGGCAATGCGGTTGACAGGGGCTTTAAGGCTGGAAGGATTGAGAAGATAGACGGGGTTGGCGTCAATCTTGAAAGGTTCCACAAGGCTTCGGCCGATGAAAAGAGTAAGCAAAGGCGTAAGCTGGGGTATGGTGATGATGAATTTTTGATGATATGTGTCGCTGAACTTAATGATAATAAAAATCAGAATTTTCTCATCAGTGCGATGGCTAAGCTGCCGGCAAATTGCAAATTACTTCTTTTGGGAAAAGGCGACAATGAACAAAGATATGTCGAGCTTATTGGAAAATTTTCTCTTGATGGCAAGGTTAAGCTGCTGGGATACAGGACGGATGTTGACAGTATGTATGGGATATCAGACGTGTTGGTAACGGCAAGCCACAGGGAAGGCCTTGCCGTGAATATCATGGAGGGGATGGCGTGTGGACTTCCCGTTGTATGTACTGATGTTAGGGGACAGAGGGACTTGGTAAGTGACGGTGTCAATGGTTTCCTGTATCAGGTCGATGATGAAGTCACGTATCTTGCCGCCGTCAGAAAGCTATATGAGGATGCTGAATTAAGAAAGTCAATGGGAGAGAGAAATCTTGTTGATGTTCAGAAGTATTCAGTTAAAAAAGCAGTTGACAGGATGGCAGTTATATACGAAGATTATATGTGAATTATATGTAAAGGAGTTATAGATAATGAGACAGGATTATGAGGATACTATTGATATTGTCGATATGTTGATATTTATGGCAGGTCACTGGCGCAGCCTTGTTGTGGTGCTTCTTGTAGGGTGTGTGCTTGGCGGAGGATTTGGGGTGCTTAAGTACGTGAAGTCCTTAGGACAAGGGGTGACCACGCAGGCTGAAACTCAGTTGGCAGGTACTAATGGTGTGGCGTCTGATAAAATCTCAATCGAGGAGCTTAAAAAATCCATAGGGGACTATGTGCCATCGACGACAACCCTTGAAAATATGGAAAGGGCAGCGGGTTATAGGGAAATGTACAATAAGCAGCTTTTGTACATTGGTGAGAATCCAGTACTGGCAATGGATTATAAGCATATGTACATTGGCAGTGCTCAATATCTTCTACAAAGTGGGGAAGATACGGAGTTTATCAAGGCGGAATTGTCAGCGTTGTGTTATGATGACAACTTAATGATGGACGCATTGAGGACAATTATTGGCAAGGATGTTGAGACGCAGTATATAAGGCAATTGTTGGGGGTATCCTTTACCACCAATGGCGGGAATATGACCAGTGGTGATGGAGCTGTGCTTTCAGCGACAAAGGTTACGTATACCTGTAACGTCGTTGTGAAATATGATGATGAGGAAATGTGCGGCAGGCTGTTTGCAGCGGTGGTGCAGTATATGGATGGGCTGTGCGATGGGATTAACTCACGGTTTGGTGGCAACAGCATAACAAAGCTGAATGAGTATACATATCAGTATGCGGACAGCAGCATTGAGAATTCCCAGAAGGCTGCGTTGGATAGTGCGAGTTCGTATCTTAAGCTGGCAACTGACCTTGAAGCCAAGTTCAAGGATGAGGATTTGACATACTATAATGCGTATTACTGTGATGGTGAGTATTCCGCGAGCACGGAAACTGCAACAACTGCGGCAGATGATTCCATGGATGCAGCGCAAACTTCGGCAGTTTCGTGGAAGACTGTCATTAAGTATTTAATTATTGGTGTGTTTGCTGCATTTTTCCTGTGGGCGTGCTGGTACGTTGCAAAGTATGTATTTGATGGTCATGTGAAGATAATTCAGGAGATAAGGGATCAGTACCGTGTGCCGCTTCTTGGCTGTATGGGGATTGCTGCTACGGGGAACGGATTTGAAAGACGTCTTCATAACCTTAAATGCAGGCAGCAGGGGGCAACAGCAGATGAGGCTTACATTACCAAGGCAATGGAGGAGACAGGCGTTCGGAGCCTGTTGTTTGTGGGAAACCGTGAAAGGACATTGGAAAGGATTGCGCCTGTTGTGGAGCATGCCAGTTCAGCATGCGGTGGAATTGAAATATATGATTCCGTATACAGCAACCCGGCAACGCTTGAGAAGTTGAAGGCAGAGGGTGACACAGCAGTGGTGGTTGTACTTGACGGTACAAGGAAGGACGAGCTTCGCCAGACCATGGAGACCTGCCAGCTTCATGACATTCAGGTTAAGGCGGGGATTGTGATGTGCTGAGCCATAAGCGTATGAAATAATTCTTGTAAAAAAACATATACTATGTTATCATAAAACACTGAATGCATTGAAGTTGGTATTATTAATGTTTTGTTGTAAGGATGTGTTGTTGGGAGGAATTACAATGAATGAAGCAAGGGTATTGGGCAATAATGTCAGAGTGTTGTTGGGTGATAATGGCATAGAGCAAAGCACTTTTGCGAACAAGCTGGGGTATTCTGAGGAAGAGGTTCAGAGGCTGCTGGAGGGAAGGCTGTATGCTGCGGAAGAGGATATGGAAGATATTGCGGCATTTTTTGGTGTATCTGTCAGTTATCTGCACACTCGATTGGACGCGGCAAGATATCAGAATGCCGGATGCATTCATTGTAATAATGATTTTAAGA
>CAYZYS010000165.1:0-4245 GCA_964482605.1 uncultured Bacteroides sp. | reverse complement strand
GCTTCATCCATGCCATCCGCGCCAATTTCCCCAATGTCCCCAATGCCATCCGTGGTGTCAATGGTGTCATTTGCATTTACGCCTGTTTCCACGGCAGCCTCCACAACCGGGGCATCCTGAACGGGTTCAGTGTCACTTTCCCCGTCCCCGGACGGAGCGTCATCCCCTGGCTGTTCATACGTGACAACGGCGCCCGTGCCATCAGCCTGCATGCCTGTGTTGTCCATGCCTTTGCCGGCGTCATCCTGCGTTGCCCCCATTGCAACGGCAATGCCGTCAGCCGTCCCGCCATTTTCCGCCTCCTGCACGGATGCCGCGTCAGCCACGGGGCTTGCCGTGTTCCCGCACCCCGCCATTGCCAGTGACGCGGCCATTACCGCAATGATTGCCTTTTTCCCTGTCTTTTCCCATCTGACCATATCAATACCATCCTTTCCGCATGCCTTTTCACATGCCCCTGTTTTTCCTGTTGGATTTATGATACCACGTTTTGCAAACCAATGTTTTTGTGGCAAACCCATGTGTGTGTTGGGTCCTTTCCCTGCAGGATGGATTATGCCCGTGGACATGGCGGATGTGGACGGCTGTTTTCCGTGGGAAACGGTCTTCCCTTCTCGGACAATGGTTTGCCATGGCATTTCCCGTGGCAAAGGGTAGTGTATGTGAAATGGCCATGTTTGGCACAAGGTTTGCCATGCTTCCCACATGGGTGCCCCGTTGCATGTTTTTTCCTGCTTTGCCACGGGCATGAAAGACAAGGGTAGGGTGGGCAAGGCAATCACATACTATGGTAAGTTCCGTTGGCCGGTGGGCCCATTGGCATGATGCCAGGGTACTTTCCGGAAAGACACGGGGCGGAAAGGGAGAAAAGACCATGAAAAACAGGACAAAAAGGCTGTTCCGCAAGGTGGCGGGAACAGTGATGTCGGGGGCACTTGCCTTAAGCACGTTTGGCTCGGTGTTCAGCGGCCCGCTTGTCATGGCAAAGGCGGCGGACGGATACACCGTGACCGAAACGGGCAAGGGAACTTATTTCCAGATTACCCGTGGCGGGGGCACAAATGACTGGAACGTGCCATTGTATACCGACAGTGATGGTGATGCCGTATTCTGCGTGGAATATGAATACAAGGGACCGGCGTCAGACGGGTATGAGGAGACGGACCCGGAGGGGATGTTCCTTTCGGAGGGGGCACGCAACGGCGTGGCGGCCATCCTCAGGGAGTACAATGAGGGAACAGCCACAAGCGGGCTGTCAGAGGAGGCGGCGGAAACAACGGCCGCAGTCGCAATCAAGAAGTTCCTTGCGGATGAGGGGGAGTTTGGCTCCGGCTCAGGCTATGGGCTGTCATCCATGATAAAGGAAAAGGCAGGCTGTGAGGATGAATGGAACGCAATGAACAGCCTCGTGGCAACGGCAAAGGCCAACATGGGCAATGACGGCACGTCCCAGCTCAGCATAAGCCGTGATTCCTCACATGACGCGATTTCAGGGAATGCCCTCACCTATGGGTACTCCATCAATTCCGACGCGGCTGACTATGACATCTCCATCAGTGGTTATGACGGGGCAGTGGTAAGCAAGAATGACGGGTGGTTCACCGTGACCATCGGGGCTGACAACACCTCGGACATAATCATAAAGGCGAAGGGCACCGTGAAGGGGAATGGGGCATTGTTCCTTGCCCCGTCAGGGAACGACAGCCTCCAGACAATGGTGAAGTACGGGTCCTCGACAAAGTATTCGGAGGATGAGGCAACAATCATGCCGGGCGCGGCTGAGGAGCCTGAAACGCCTGAACCATCCACGGGTTCAATCAAGGTGAAGAAGACCGACAAGGACACGGGCGAGGCACTCAGGAACGCACTCTTTGGCGTGTACCTTGACAGCAACTGTTCAAGTGACCAGTACCTTGGGCAGCTCATCACGGATGAGAACGGCGAGGCGACAATGTCAGGGCTTCCTGCGGGGACCTATTACGTAATGGAGCAGGCGGCACCCGCAAGGTACACCATTGACGACACGTCGGTCCATGCCGTGTCCGTGACAGAGGACAACACCTCGGTTGTGTCATTCACTGACACAAAGCTGGTTGCAGCCCTCCAGTGGAACAAGACAAGCGCGACAAACGGGCGCATGGTAAGCGGCGCAAGGTTTGGGGTGTATGACCTCACAAAGGTAAAGGACAATTCGTCACTCACATCCACCCTTGCGGCAATGTTCGACGCATCGGGAATGGGCGCGGACGGGCTGGATGACGGTGACAAGGCAGTGGTCATGCTTGAGGAGCTGATTGCCAGTGGAAGCGACCTTCCGGATGGGCACACCGCCTCTGAGTTCCTCTTCCAGGAAGTGGTGTCGGATGAAAACGGGCTGTGCACAACTGACCGTGACCGCAGCAACGAGCTTGTGCCTGGACATGAGTATGCCGTGCTGGAGCTTGCCCCTGCGGAAGGCTACGCAAGGAGCGAGGACGTGTGCTTCTTCACGTTTGGCACAAGGGACTATGACTCAGGAATGGAAGCGGCAATGACCGTGCTTGCCTCATTTGAGGGGAAATGGTCAAACTTTGAGAAGCCGGGCAGGATTAGCGTGACAAAGCTGGATTCCGAAACGGGGCTGCCGGTGGATGGCGCCACGTATGGCATTTACACTGACAAGGCATGCACAATCCCGGCACACTATGTGGAATATGATGAGACTGCAAACACGGTGTGCATTGACAACAGCAAGGTACCGTCAGCAGGCTCGGAGAAGGTGCAGTACAATGCAAGCTATGCCCTTTACTCAACGGCAAACGCAACCGTCCAGGGCAATTACACGTCAGGATGGCTGATGGCGGGCACGTATTACCTCAAGGAGGTAAAGGCGCCAATCGGCTATGAGCTTTCCGATGAGGTACAGGCCGTCACGGTGAGCAAGGGTTCACACCCTTCACTGACGTTCAGCAACAACCCCGTAAAGGGAACAGTGATTGTGTCAAAGACGGATTCCACTGATTCATCCGTGTTCGTAGAGGGCGCGACATACGGGCTTTACAATTCGGCCAAGGCACAGGTTGCGACATTTGCCGCAACAAATGAGTATGGCAAGGCAAGGATATCAAACCTTTCACTTGGGAATTACTACGTGAAGGAGCTTTCCGCGCCTGAGGGGTATGAACTGGATTCTGAATACCATGCGGTTTCCACGGCAAGCGCGGAGCCGGTGACTGCAAACGTGTCAGACGCACCGGTGGGAAAGACAACCACCGTGCCTTCAGAGACACCGACAAAGACACCGGCAGAAACCCCGGCAACAGTGGTGCCTGAGACAATCACCGTTGAAACACCGGATGATTCCGATGACGGGGATGACACCACGCCATACTTCAAGGTCATCAAGATTAACCCTGAATGCGAGCAGCTTGCAGGCGCAACCCTCCAGGTATATGACCAGGCCGGGCAGCTTGTGGACCAGTGGGTGTCGGATGGCACGGACCACGTGGTTGAGAACGTGACCCTTGGCGGGACATACCTGCTCCATGAGCTGGCGGCACCTGCAGGGTATGAGCTTGCAAGTGACGTGATATTCACCCTGCCACTGACAATGGATGAGGTAATGGTAATCACGATGGTTGATTATGCAAGACCGTCAATGGTAATCAACAAGGTTGATGAGGAGGGCAACCAGGTGTCAGGGGCAACGCTTGCCATCTATGACATGGACGGCAATGAGGTTGCAACCTGGGTGACTGAGGGACACGGCGTGACCGTTGAGGGGCTTGTGTCAGGACAAAGTTACCTGCTTAGGGAGCTTGAGGCCCCTGATGGCTACGCACAGGCAGAGGACATCCTTTTCACCGCTGCGGACGGCGCCTCGGTTGACATGGTTGATTACGTCGTTGTACAGACCGGTGACGCGGGGCATGTGGCATTGTTCATTACCCTCATGGGACTGTTTTCGGCGGCATTTGTGCTTGTGGTTAAAAAGAAGAATTCCCTTATCTGATGGGGATGCATGATGCCATCCATGGGTGATGGCAGCACTGACGGAAACAAGGCCTGCGGCATGTGCCGTGGGCCTTTTCTCATTTCAGGCAAACATGATGAAATGAATGATGTTTCACATGGTTGCAAACATTGGGGACACGTGGTATATTATCCCCTGGACAACCGTGTTGCAGGGTGGGTTCTGGCCTCCATTTTTTACGGAATGGGGGTGATGCTATGAAAAATCAGAATAATTTTGATTTTAAGGATTTG
>CAYZYS010000164.1:0-4390 GCA_964482605.1 uncultured Bacteroides sp. | reverse complement strand
TCGGAACTGCAATTTTGAGTGAGGGCGCAGAGCATTTTTATGACACCAATATATAAAATGAATGGAGAAGAATCATGAATGCAACGGAAATAATGGACAGTGCAGAAAAGCATTTGTTCCACACATACAATCGTTATCCTGTGGTGCTTGACCACGGGGACGGGGTTTACCTTTATGATGTAAATGGCAAGCAGTACCTTGACTTTGGCGCAGGTATTGCCGTGTTTGCCCTTGGGTACAATAACAGGGCGTACAATGAGGCGATTCACGCTCAGGTTGACAAGCTGATACACACCTCCAATTATTTTTACAATGAGCCTGCGGTGGATGCGGCAAAGGCAATAACCGCGGCAGCAGGGCTTGACAGGGTGTTTTTCACCAATAGCGGAACGGAGGCGATTGAGGGGGCAATCAAGCTTGCCAAGAAATATGCATTTCTTAAATCGGGGTCAACCGACCATGAGATAATCGCCATGAACCATTCATTTCATGGAAGGAGCATGGGAGCCCTTGCGGTGACTGGCAACAGGCATTACCAGGAGGCATTTGGCCCGATGATTCCCGGAATCAGGTTTGCGGAGTACAACAACCTGGCAAGCGTGGAGGAGCTGATTAACGAAAAGACCTGTGCAATCATATTTGAGACGGTGCAGGGTGAGGGCGGCATATATCCGGCAAAGCCGGAGTTCATCAAGGGAATCAGGAAAATATGTGACGAGAAGGGCATTCTTCTCATCCTTGACGAGATTCAGTGCGGAATGGGGCGCACGGGTACCATGTTTGCATATGAGCAGTACGGCGTGAAGCCTGACATCCTCACGGTTGCCAAGGCACTTGGCTGCGGCGTCCCGGTGGGGGCGTTCCTTGCAAGGGAGGAGGTTGCCAAGGCACTTGTGCCTGGTGACCATGGCACGACCTATGGCGGCAACCCACTTGCGTGTGCGGCTGCAAGGACTGTTTTGTCCATATATAAAGAGCAAAAAATTCTTGACAATGTAAGGGATGTTTCTGCATATCTGATTGAGAAGCTGGACGGGCTTGTCAGGGAGTATGATTTTGTCGTGGAGCGCAGGGGCCTTGGGCTCATGCAGGGCATTGAGATTAACGGCAAGCCTGGGGACATCGTCAAGAGGGCGCTGGACAACGGGCTTATACTGTTTACTGCGGGAACGAACGTAATCCGCCTTGTGCCGCCGCTTGTGATAACAAGGGAAAATGTTGACGAGATGGTGGAAAAGCTTAAGGCGTCATTTTAATCTGCGCCTGTGCAGTGGCGGTAAAAATGTGCCTGTGGAATGGAGATTTGAATGAGATTAAAAAAAGCATTGAGACAACTGGGCAGCGTGATTCTGGCATCCGCGCTGGTGCTGGGCCTTGCGGGCTGCAAGGGCAATGGGGACGGTGGGGATGAGGCTGCCACCGTGAATCTTGAAAAGCCCGTGACCATATCGCTGTGGTATGATGATGACAGCTATACATCATATTTCCAGGATTGTGCCAACCGTTACCATGAATCAAATGAGCAGGTTACGGTGGAGCTTAAGCTGGTGGACACGGATGACTACCTCAACAGCGTCTATGAGGGCTGCGTCAAGAGTGACAATGGTGCGGACATATTCCTGACATCCTCGGTTGACATACAAAAGACCTGGCTTATGGGGCTTGACAGGGAAAATTCAGCATATGGGTCAGTCTATTCGTCGGAGCATTATCCTGACAAGGCGCTGGAGGCGGCAAGCTACAAGGACAAGCTGTACGGCTATCCGCTTACATTCAATACAAGCGTGATGGTGTACAATAAGCAGTTTGCGACGTCCATGAACACGTTTGCCGACATCACAAGCTACAGTGACAATTTTGAGCACACGGAGGAAAATGCGCAGGTTGAGCAGGTAATACAGTGGGATGTTTCATCTGCGAAGCTGAATTACGCCCTGCTTGGTGCATACATGAATGTGGGCGGTGACAAGGCTGATGACAAGGGAAGCACAAGCCTGCAGGATGACAAGCTCAAGGAGTGCCTTGAGGCATACGTTGCGCTGCAGGAGTCATATGGAATTGTGCGAAATACCTGTACCTATGAGAATTGCCTGACGCAGTTCAAGGAAGGTAAGCTTTTGTATACCATAGTTGATTCAAATGACCTTGCGGGCATTGAGGCGTCAGGGGTGCAGTTCGGGATTCAGCAGATTCCCGATTTTAACCAGAACCTCAAGACCAGGGCAATGTCAACCACACAGATGCTTATGGTGACGCCGTATTCCGCAAATGCGAAGGTGGCTGAAAGCGTTGCAAGGACATTTACATTTGACTATGCCGATAAGCTGAAGGAAAGCACGGGTCTTGCCGCTGCAAGGAGTGACGTGAACACGGACGATGAGCATTCGGTTGCACTGCGTGGTGTGTATGCGCAAACCTCGCTTCGTGCCAGGTACATGGACATTGGTGATTTTTACATCAGGCTGGAGATAATGCTTCACCAGGTATGGGATGGCACCGTTACGGTGGAGGAGGGCTACGGGACGTTCAAGGGTTATGTCCTCGGAAATGCCGGTTGAGGAAAAATGAATGAAAACCTGTCTTTCGGGCATTCTATATTCATCATTTGTGAAATGGGGTGCGTGATGACAGGTTTTTTGATTGCGATAATATCAGGTGCGCTTATGAGCATACAGGGTGTGTTCAATAGCTGCGTGGCAAAAAATTCAAGCATATGGGTGGCAAGCGGTTTTGTTCAGCTTACTGCGCTGGCTGTGTGCGTGGCAATGTGGTTTGGCAGTGGAAGGCCTGAGGTGGCGGGCATTTTGAGGACACAGCCGAGGATTGCGCTTCTTGGCGGCGTGATAGGTGCGTTCATTACCTACACGGTTGTCAGGGCAATCAATGACATGGGGCCTGCAAAGGCATCCCTTGCCATTGTGGTGTCGCAGGTGCTTGTGGCGTATGCCATCCAGTTGTTTGGCTTGTTTGGGAGTGAAAAGGCGGAGTTTGCCTGGATGAAGCTTTTTGGCCTTGCCCTTGCCATTGTGGGGCTTGCGGTTTTTAATCTTTGTGGCACGGCGTAATTGCTGCCGTTGCTTTGCCATGGCGGGGCTTTTCAAAGGATGGAGGTTGAAATGGGACGAGTGATATTGAAAAAAGGCGCAGGACGCCAGTTAAAGGGCGGCGGCGCATGGGTATATGACAATGAGATTGCCGCATATGACGGGGACATTGAGGACGGCGGCTTGGTTGAGGTTCAGGATTTTGACGGATATTGCCTTGGCACGGGTTTCATCAACAGGAAATCCAAGATAACCGTGAGGATGATGACGAGAAAGAAAAATGTGCAGGTTGACGAGACATTCATAAGGCAGCGGGTGCGCGAAGCGGTTGATTACAGGCTCAAGACGCTGAAGGAGGATGACAGGGATGCCTTCAGGGTCATATTTGGTGAGGCTGACTGGCTTCCCGGAATTGTGGTGGACAAGTTTGCGGACGTCCTCGTGGTGCAGTCACTTGCGCTGGGCATTGACAGGTTCAAGCTTGTCATAGTGGACAGCCTTAAGGATGTTCTCGCTGAACATGGAATGCCTGTCAGGGGAGTGTATGAGAGAAGTGATGCCAAGGTTCGCCAGCTTGAGGGCATGGAAAGGGTGAAGGGCTTTATTGGCGCATCCTTTGACACGCATGTCCACATTGTGGAGAATGGGGTCAAATACATCGTTGATGTTGAGGATGGGCAAAAGACGGGATTTTTCCTTGACCAGAAGTACAATAGGGCGGCAATACGCCAGATGTGCGGCGGCGCAAGGGTACTTGACTGCTTCACCCACACGGGTTCATTTGCACTTAATGCGGGGATGGCGGGAGCCAGCGAGGTGCTTGGCGTCGACGCATCGGAGCTTGCCGTGGGGCAGGCAACGGAAAATGCAAGGCTTAATGGTTTGTCGGACAGGGTACGGTTTGAGTGCCATGACGTGTTTGAGCTTCTTCCGCAGCTTGAGAAGGCAGGGGAGAAGTATGACGTGGTGATACTTGACCCGCCTGCATTTACCAAGTCCAGGGAGTCCGTGAAAAAGGCAGTGAAGGGATACAGGGAGATTAACCTGCGTGGAATGAAGCTTGTGAAGGACGGGGGATTCCTTGCAACCTGTTCCTGTTCACATTTCATGGAGCCGGAGCTTTTCGCCAAAACCATTGCGGAAGCCGCAAGGGATGTACATAAAAGGCTTCGCCAGGTCGAGTACAGGACGCAGTGCTGTGACCATCCGATTCTCTGGGCGGCTGATGAGTCGCTGTACCTTAAGTTTTACATCTTTCAAGTTTGTGATGAGCGATAAGGATTAAATAGAGAATAATTGTAAACTAGAGCAGGAGATTATAAGTTTTTCATTGAAAAAGAGTAAAT
>CAYZYS010000163.1:0-4416 GCA_964482605.1 uncultured Bacteroides sp. | reverse complement strand
TCAGCCTCGGAGATTTGTTTTTTCTGGATTATCTGCTGCTTAAAAAAACAGGCACAAGACTTCATGCTGACGGCGTAAAGGGAAATTCATTTTACGAGCCAAGGAATGAATTGCTGAAATTGGGGCTTCCGGAGCATTTAATTCTTTGGCCGGTTGTCTTTTGCCCTATTGTTGGGGCAGTAAGTGCTGGATTGGGGAGTTTACTCATTGGGGGATGAATATGGGTTCTATAATGTGTGGTACTCTTTGTGTGGTATTTTTACTATTTGCACTATTGTTTACACTCTTAAAGGAAAAAGGTGCAATGTTGGTGAGTGGATTTAATGGTATGCCCAAGGAAGAAAGGGCATTATATGACATGGCAAAATTAAGCAAAGACCAAAGAAATGCTTTTCTCATTTGGGCAATGATTTTAGGAGCGGGGGCTGTGTTGGCTTATTGCCTGACACAATATATGGCGATTGTTTCAGTTGTTGTATGGCTTGTTGTGTTTTTCAAGGATGTACATTTGGATTCTGAAAAGGCATTTGGGAAATATAAGATGAAATAGAAAACTTCGCATGGGCGGGGGTTTGTCATATGACATTATGGTAATTGACATCTAATGAATGTTAGTGTATACTTACAGACGGATGGGGAGAGGCATCCGGAATGGAGGTTGACATGGTGGCATATGCATTGGCGATTGCCGTGTTGGCAATCATAATAGGTTTGGTTCTGTGCAGTGACCGCATCAAAAAGGGGTTAAGGCATAGGATTGCAAGGTAAAATGGACAGGGTTTCATTGGATTTTGTTAATAGAAATGGAGGACATACATATGTTAGACAGCTTGAAGAAGATTAACGGTAAGGCAACGGGGATTTTTGCGGCAGGCGTGCTTTTTGGCACGGCGGGAATCAAGATATTGTCCAGCAAGGATGCCAAGAAGGCGTACACCCATGCAACTGCGGCGGTGCTCAGGGCAAAGGAGTGCGTGATGAAGGTTGCCACGGGCATTCAGGAAAATGCAGAGGACATATACGCAGAGGCGCAGCAGATAAATAAGGACAGGGAAGCTGCTGTGTGCGGTGAAGACAAGGAAGATGCTGTTGAGGTTGAAATAGACGTGGCAGAGTGACGTTGTAAGCAAGGAAGGGACACCTGTTTGGGTGTCCTTTTCTTGCTTATGCACACGGGCGCACATATGGAAATTGGCTGCCAAGGCGTTGTACGGCGGGTAGGGAGGGAGATAATTCCCCTGCCCGCTTGCCTGCGGAATGGAGGAAACATGAGATTTAAAATAGAACATGACATAAGGGGCAGGCTGCGCATCCATATCCTGCAGAAGCGCATGACCCCCGAACAGGCTGACATATTGGTTTATTACATAGGGCGTCAGTCAGGCATAACATCCGTGAAGGTGCGGGAGAGGACGCAGGATGCCACAATTGTTTATACTTGCGGCAGGAATCATCTGTTAGAATGCCTTGGCGCATTTTCCTATGGGGCGGTGGAAGTGCCAAAGGATTACCTTGACAACTCAGGCAGAAGGCTAAATGACGAGTATTGGCAGAAGCTTGTGGGAAAGGTGGTCATGAGGGCGGGCAACAAGCTGTTGGTGCCGCCATGCATTCGTGCGGCTGTGACAACCGTAAAATCACTGAAATACATTTACCAGGGAATTGCCACGCTGGCGAGGGGCAGGATTGAGGTGCCCGTGCTGGACGCAACGGCAATTGGCGTGTCGGTTCTTCGGAAGGATTACAACACGGCGGGCTCGGTGATGTTTCTGCTTGGAATCGGTGAGATACTTGAGGAGTGGACACACAAGAAGTCTGTTGATGACCTGGCGCGCAGTATGTCCCTTAACATTGAGAAGGTGTGGCTTAGGAGGGACAATCAGCAGATATTGGTTGATTCGGGCAGTATAAGGCCTGGTGATGAGATAGTGGTACACATGGGAAATGTGATTCCATTTGACGGCGTGGTGAAGTCCGGGGAGGCATTGGTGAACCAGTCAACACTCACTGGTGAGTCGCTTCCTGTGAGAAGGACGGCGATGGGCTATGTGTATGCAGGAACGGTTGTCGAGGAGGGCGAGCTTGTCATATGCGTAAGCAAAACTGCGGGCAGTGGTAAATTTGACCGCATAGTGAAGATGATTGAGGAGTCGGAGCGGCTTAAGTCCTCGTTGGAGGGAAAGGCTGAACACCTTGCTGACAGGCTTGTACCGTATACCCTGCTTGGCACGGGGATTACGTATCTGCTGACACGAAATACCACCAAGGCGTTGTCGGTGCTCATGGTGGATTTTTCCTGTGCGCTTAAGCTGGCAATGCCGATTTCCGTGTTGTCGGCAATCCGTGAGGCGAGCTGCCACAATGTAACTGTCAAGGGCGGACGGTATCTTGAGGCAATGGCGGAGGCTGACACAATTGTGTTTGACAAGACGGGGACGCTTACCAAGGCAAGTACGGTTGTGGTGGATGTTGTTTCCTTTAACGGACAGGGCAAGGATGAGCTTCTTCGCATTGCGGCATGCCTTGAGGAGCATTTTCCGCATTCCATGGCAAAGGCGGTTGTCGATGCTGCAAGGGAGAAGAACCTGATTCATGATGAAATGCATTCCAAGGTGGAGTACATTGTGGCGCATGGAATTTCCACAATGATAGAGGACAGGAGGGCAATCATCGGGAGCTACCATTTTGTTTTTGAGGACGAGGGCTGTTTAATACCGGAGGGTAAAAAAGCTGAATTTGACGCCATTCCGGGTGAGTATTCCCAGCTATACCTTGCGATTGACGGTGAGCTTGCAGGGGTGATTTGCATTGCGGACCCATTGCGTGACGAGGCGCCGCAGGTTGTAAGGCTTCTTAAGGCGGCGGGCATTGGCAAGGTTGTCATGATGACGGGTGACAATGAGAGGACTGCCAGGGTGATTGCGGAAAATGTTGGTGTTGATGAATATTATGCGGGCGTGCTTCCTGAGGACAAGGCTGGATTTGTGGAGAGGGAGAAGGCGCAGGGAAGAAAGGTTGTCATGATAGGTGACGGAATCAATGATTCTCCTGCACTGTCTGCTGCGGATGTCGGCATTGCAATCAGCGACGGCGCCCAGCTTGCCAGGGAGATTGCCGACGTGACGATAGGTGCTGATGATTTGTATGAAATTGTGACATTGAAGGAAATCAGCAATAACCTGATGAAGCGCATACATAAAAATTACCGCACGATTGTGGGCTTTAATTCGGGTCTGATACTGCTGGGCGTTGGCGGAATCATACAGCCCACGACATCAGCGCTTTTGCACAATGCGTCAACATTGACAATCAGCTTGAAAAGCATGGGAAACCTGATTACATAAAATGCCCGTTGAATAGGAGAAAGTATGATTAAGACCAGACTTGTGGGGCTTTTGTCCCACGCAAAAAAATATGTTGCGGCTATTATCCTGTGGCAGTGGATTGCACTACTGTCGCAGGTTTTTGCAGTGTTCACGGTGGCAGGGCTGATGGAACAGGTCATATGTGGAACGGTGACAATGGTCATGCTGCGGCAGGCAATTATCGTCCTGGCTGTTGTGATTGTTGTCCGTTTTGTGTGTGAACGCCAGCAGACAAGGGCATCCTATCTGGCATGCGTGGATGTGAAGCGGATTTTGAGGGAAAAAATCTATGACAAAATGCTGAAGCTTGGCGCTGCTTACAGGGAACAGGTGGCTTCATCAGAGGTTGTTCAGGTGTCAACTGAAGGGGTTGAGCAGTTGGAGACTTATTTTGGGAAATACCTTCCGCAGTTATTTTACAGCTTGTTGGCACCGATTACATTGTTCGTTATTTTATGCAGGGTAAGCATGAAGGCAAGTGTTGTCCTGCTTGTCTGTGTTCCGTTGATTCCCATTTCGATTGTGGTTGTGCAGAAAATCGCAAAACGATTGCTGAACAGATATTGGAGCATTTACACGGGGCTTGGGGATTCATTTCTTGAGAACCTGCAGGGACTTACGACACTGAAAATCTATGAGGCTGATGAAATCAAGGCAGTCAGGATGGATGAGGAGGCGCAAAGGTTTCGCAGGATTACCATGAAGGTGCTGACCATGCAGCTCAACTCCACAAGTGTCATGGATATTGTGGCATACGGCGGGGCGGCAATTGGCATGGCGGTGGCGGTATCTGATTTTTTGCGGGGGAATCTTACCCTGTCAGGCACCCTGTGCATTGTGCTGCTTGCAAGTGAATTTTTCCTTCCGCTGCGTCTGCTTGGCTCATATTTTCATATTGCGATGAATGGCATGGCCGCAAGTGACAAGATTTTTCGGATATTGGACCTTTCGGAGCCGCAGGCGGGAGAGGAGGAGCTTCCGAATGAACCGCTTTCCGTTTCATTAAAAAATGTGCATTTTTCTTATGGGCAGGACAGGGAGATTCTGAAGG
>CAYZYS010000162.1:0-4437 GCA_964482605.1 uncultured Bacteroides sp. | reverse complement strand
TGTACTGTGGTAAACAATGAGAGGTGGGAGAAATGGTTGAAAAAAATAAGGGAATTTGTTTTTATGCAGCGGGTTTTTCGCCCGTGCCACTTTTTTTTTTTTTTTGCGAAAAAATCCCCGCCAATATGGAAAGGCGGGGAATGTGTTGGGGGTCTGGGAAAGGCATTTCCTCCCTCCCCGGCAACACAATATTAACACATGCCCCATGGCGGGGGTGGGTTTCACGGCTTCATGCGCCTCAGTGCCTCCATGGCAAGCTCGGAACGCACGCATTCCTTTTCCGTGAAGGTGAGCTGGGCACAGTACCGTGACCCCCTGAACCTTTCGGCGGCATACACAAGCCCGTTGTTGTAACGGTCAAGCACGTGGTTGTCTATCTGGTCAGGGTCGCCGCACACCACCACCTTGGTATGCTCGCCCGCCCTGGTCACTATGTCCCTCATCTGCGTCCTGGTTGAGTTCTGTGCCTCGTCCACTATCAGGAACGAGTATGGTATGGAACTCCCCCTCATGTACGCAAGTGGGAATACCTGTATCACCCTTGAGGCAAAGAGGTCGTCTATCTGCATCTGTACCTGCTCATTCGTCTCCGGACCGCCACTCCTGAGTATCGTGTCAAGGTTGTCGAAGAACGGGTTGAGGAGCAGCCTCATCTTATCGTCTATGCCACCCGGCATGAACCCAAACTCCGCGTCTGAGGTGACGTTGTTGCGGGATATGAGGAGCCTGTTGTACCTGTCTCCCCCATACGTGCCGTCAAGCCCCGCCGCAAGGGAGAGCAGGGTCTTTGCGCTGCCTGCCGCGCCCTTCAGGATGACAAACGGTATTTCCTCCGGTGGCGCAAGGAGCGCGTCAAGGGCGAATGACTGCAGGGTGTTCCTTGGTCTTATGCCGCTTGCGAACAGGCACGGGTCAACAATCCTGACCACGCCGCCCCGTACCATGCCAAGGGCGGACCTCACGTTGCCCTTCCCGTCATCCTCCATGATTACGAGGTACTCATTTTCACACAGCTCCGGCGGCTCCTGCCCGTCCGGTGCCTCATCAGGCATGACGTACAGCATCCCGCTTTCCATCCCGACGCCGACCGCACGGGTTTCCAGTGCCAACTGCCCGTCCATGTTGAGCATGCTGACCGTGCCGGGCCGTGCGTGCACTGTCCTCCAGCCCAGGTAATCCCTGCCCCTGCTGGCGACGTGGTCATTCCTGTATGACTCAACCCTTATGCCAAACAGTGATGCGTTAATCCTCATGGAGGTGTCATTTGACACAAGCACCGCAGGGGCGGTGCCGTCAGTCCCGTCCATGTAACCCGGCTGCACCATGTTGAGGATGGTGAGTATTATCCTGTTGTCAGGGTTGGCAAGGGAAAAGTCATCGGGCAGCTCCACAACGGTCTCGTCTATGTTCAGGTACTTCACGTAGAGCTTCCCGCCATTTTCCAGCGGCACGCCATCCACGAGGTTCCCCTTTTCCCTGCATGCCTCTATGAGCCTTATTGCCTCCCTTGCGTTGTAGCCGACCTCGCCGGCTTCCGTCTTCTTCCTGTCAAGCTCCTGTACCGTCGTGCCCGTGAGGATGACGTTGTTGTCGTCAAACCCAAGCAGTGCCCTTGGCGAAGTGAGCAGGATGTTCGTGTCAAGCACGTAGTTCTTCGGTCCCTTCATTTTCCTTCCTTTCCGGCATGTTGCCAATGCCAATCCTGTTTTTTCCCACTGGTTCATTCCCGCCTGGCATGCCCATGCATGGGGAACACATGCCCGCCACCCGTGGGGAGATGTACAATACCCAGTATGGACACCACCATGAAAAGCCCCTGGCATGGCAAACACCGGTGGAAAAGGACATGGGACAGAAACCATTCCCGGAAAAGCCAGAAAACCACATGCGTTTGCCACAGGACAAAAGAGACACGTTTGCCACAAAAACACAACCCCATGAATACATGCGACAATGGAACGGAAGACGGGCAAGGGTTAATCCCGAAAAGGGGAAAAAGGAGGGTGGCAGGCAAGGCCGTGTCCGCGTGAACGGGTTGTTTGAGAACCCAGAAGGAGGGCTTGCCCAAATTGGGAATACCGTCCGTGGCATTGGAAAACCACATGCGTTTGCCACAGGAACACGCCACGGAAAAACGTGCCATAATAAGGCAAGAAAGGGAAAGGCTGGATGGGATTTGTTTGAAGACCTTGTTAATTCAAAAAAAAACCACCAATGCCCCCACGGCAAGCCGAGGAGGGGCTTCCGCCACGGGCCATGCCTGCCCCTGAAAAAACAAAAAGGAGGTACATGCATGCTGTACAACACCCAACTGCTCAAGACCGTGAAGGTAGAGGCATTCTACGTCATATCGGGGTACGTGGACGACTCTAATGGAAGGGAGGTGGCAAACCAGCGGTGCGGGCAGGAACCGACAGTGGGAAAGATAGCGGAGTTCCTCGCCAACACGGGGGCTGAATATGCGGAGGTAAGGAAAAGGTACAGGCTGGTTGGCGTTTGAGAGTCTTGTTAATTCAAATTATACGAACCTCAAAGGTGCGGATATTGTCAATTACCACAGGGCAAAAAGCCCTGTGGCTTCCGTGAAAGGTTTACCAGACTGAGCTGGCGGAAACACCGGCTACGATATTGGGGTTATGGCACCTGCGGTTGACGCAACAGACCGCTACTCTGCCGTGTGCATTCTAAGTAGGGTACGGAGTAACGAAAATCCCGGTGGTGCACGCGTAAAAGCCTTTATATCATTGTCGAGTTGAAGACGGAAAAGTTGCATGGTGACAGTGTAACGGAGTACGCACCACACGGCATTAAGCCGTGACTTATGTATTAACATTTACGAAAGGAGACGCTTATGGTATACGTACTGGACAAAAACGGTAATCCGCTCATGCCGACGGAACGCCACGGCAAGGTGCGCCGGATGTTAAAATCCGGTCAGGCCAAGGTGGTAAGAAGCCGTCCGTTTACGATTAAGCTGCTGTATGATACCACTTCCCACACACAGGAGATAACCCTTGGCGTGGACACGGGAAGCGGTACATTCGGTACGGCAGCCGTTACTGAAGACGGTAAGGTTTTATACATGTCCGAAGTTGCCGTAAGAAACGACATCAAGGATAAGATGACACAGCGGCGTAAATACCGCCGCAACAGGCGCAACAGGAAAACCCGATACCGCAAGGCAAGGTTTTTGAATAGAAAGAACTCAATTAAGAGTGACAGGTTCAGTCCGACTATGATAAGTAAACTGAACAGCCACGTTAAGGAAATTGAGTCTGTTAAGAAACTTATACCCGTAAGCAGGTTTGTGTTTGAAACGGCACAGTTTGATACGCACCTTATGAAGAACCCTGCACTTGCCAACCCCAAATACAGACACTGGGGTTACAACAAGGGGCCGAATTACGGGTTTGAAAACACCAAGGCTATGGTGCTTAACCGTGATAAGTATAAGTGCCAATGCTGTAAGGGCAAGAGTAAGGATACACGGCTTGAAGTACACCACATCGTCTTCAGGAGTCAGGGTGGCTCGGATGAGGCAGAAAACCTCATTACGTTATGCAGCAAGTGCCATAAGAAGCTGCACGCGGGCTTGATACAGCCTAATTTTAAGGGTAAGACGAAAGGCGAACTGAGTTATGCTACACAGATGAACTCAATAAGAATACAGTTGTTCAGGAGATACCCGGATGCGGTTGAGACGTTCGGCTATGTAACGAAAGCCAACCGCATGGAGCTTGGTGTTGATAAGGAACATTTTTACGATGCCTGTACGATAGCATCTGCGGGTAAGCCGTTTGAAGTACATACGCTTCTTTACAGGAAGAAATGTATCCCTGACGGTGATTTTCAGCAGACTAAGGGCAAAGGTTCCGAACAGCCGGTGACAACCCGTAAGATAATGGGATTAAGGAAATTTGACCGCGTAATTTATATGGGCAAGGAATATTTCGTAAAAGGGCGCGAGTCAACGGGATATGCCATACTCATGGGCATGGACGGTGTGAAGGCTGACTTTTCGGCAATGCCGAGGGGTTTAAAAACACCTAAGATTGCCTTAATGAGGCGGACGGGAGCACGTAAGACATGGATGGTTACAAGCGTGGCGGTCACACGAAATACAGCCTGAAAATTCATCTGATATTTGTCACAAAATATAGACGGAAGATATTTATTGGATGTGTTGACGATGATGTTAAGCAGATTATGTATGAAGCTGCTATAAGACTGGGCTGCTCTATTATTGAAATGGAAACTGACAAAGATCATATACACCTGCTGCTTGAATACAAACCCAATATAACTATATCCGACGTTGCAGGAAGGTTAAAACAGTACACCACGCACAGGATGTGGCAATATCATGGCTGCTATTTAAGCAAGTTTTACTGGAAGAAATATATACTTTGGTCTGACGGCTACTTTGCCTGCAGTATA
>CAYZYS010000161.1:0-4508 GCA_964482605.1 uncultured Bacteroides sp. | reverse complement strand
CATGCCGGAGCTCATCAAGCAGGGGCATGTGTACCTTGCACAGCCGCCCCTTTACAAGGTCGAGAAGAACAAGAAGGTGTGGTATGCCTACAGTGATGATGAGCTGAATGCAATCATGCAGGAGATTGGACGTGACCAGAATAACAAGGTACAGCGTTACAAGGGTCTTGGTGAGATGGATGCAGAGCAGCTCTGGGACACAACCATGGACCCTGAAAAGAGGATTCTCCTCCGCGTGAACATGGATGATGATTCAGCGGCTGAGCTTGACGTGACATTTACGACACTGATGGGTGACAAGGTGGAGCCAAGGCGTGAATTTATAGAAAATAATGCTAAATATGTCAAAAATCTTGATATATAAGATGTATATAATGTATACATGAAAGGATTGGATTGAGTAATGGATGAACACATCTTTGACAAGGTGCAGGAAGTGGATTTGCAGAAGACCATGGAAAACTCCTACATAGATTACGCCATGAGTGTAATTGCGGCGCGTGCGCTTCCTGACGTGAGGGATGGCCTTAAGCCTGTTCAGAGAAGGATACTCTTCTCCATGATAGAGCTGAATAACGGACCGGACAAGCCACACAGGAAATGTGCCCGTATCGTGGGTGATACCATGGGTAAATACCACCCTCATGGTGATTCCTCAATTTATGAGGCATTGGTCAAGCTGGCACAGGATTTCTCCACCAGGTATCCGCTTGTGGACGGACATGGAAACTTTGGCTCCGTGGACGGTGACAGTGCCGCAGCCATGCGATATACGGAGGCAAGGCTCAGCCGCATTTCCATGGAAATGCTTTCTGACATCAACAAGGACACGGTTGATTTCATACCTAACTTTGATGAAACGGAGAAGGAGCCGACGGTTCTTCCGTCAAGGTATCCAAACCTCCTTGTCAATGGTACGTCAGGAATTGCGGTTGGAATGGCAACCAACATTCCTCCTCACAATTTGAGGGAGGTAATTGCAGCCGTTGTAAAAATAATTGACAACCAGGTAAATGAGGACAGGGAAACCTCCATAGATGAAATTCTTGACATTGTGAAGGGACCTGATTTTCCAACAGGTGCAATGATTCTCGGGCATACCGGAATTGAGGAGGCATACCGCACGGGACGCGGAAAAATCAGGGTTCGTGCAGTTACCGACATTGAGCCGATGAGCAATGGCAAGAACAGGATTGTAGTGACAGAGCTTCCGTACATGGTCAACAAGGCAAAGCTCATAGAGAAGATTGCAGAGCTTGTCAGGGACAAAAGGATAGACGGAATCACGGATTTGAGGGATGAGTCTGACCGCCAGGGCATGAGGATTTCAATTGAGCTTAGGCGTGACGTTAACCCAAGCATAGTGCTGAACCAGCTTTTCAAGCACACCCAGATGCAGGACACATTTGGCGTGATAATGCTTGCGCTTGTGAACAATGAGCCAAAGGTGCTCAACCTGTGTGACATGTTGAAATATTATCTTCTTCACCAGAAGGAGGTTGTCACCAGGAGGACAAAATATGACCTTAACAAGGCAGAGGAGCGCGCCCACATTTTGCAGGGCTTGATGATTGCCCTTGACAATATTGACAGGGTGATTGCCATAATCAGGGGCTCCGAAAATGTGCAGCTTGCCAAGGAAAGCCTCATGAAGGAGTTTTCCCTGTCAGATGCGCAGGCACAGGCAATCGTGGACATGCGCCTGCGTTCATTGACCGGCTTGGAGAGGGCAAAGCTGGAGGCTGACTATAATGAGCTTATCGTAAAGATTGAGGAGTACAAGGCAATCCTTGCTGATGAGAAGAAGCTTCTCGGCGTAATCCGTGAGGAAATCCTTGTGATTTCTGATAAATACGGCGATGACAGGAGAACCTCAATCGGCTTTGATGAATTTGACATATCCATGGAGGACATGATTTCTGATGAGCCTGTCGTTATAACAAGGACTAACCTTGGTTACATGAAAAGGATGACACCTGACAACTTCAAGTCACAGCACAGGGGCGGCAGGGGAATTAAGGGGCTTCAGACCCTTGAAAATGATTACATTGAGGATTTGTTCATGACAACCTCACACCACTATCTCATGTTCTTTACCAACAAGGGAAGGGTGTACAGGATTAAGGCGTATGAGATTCCTGAGGCAGGAAGGATGGCGAGGGGAACGGCAATCATCAATCTTCTGCAGCTTCAGCCTGAGGAGAAGATAACCGCGGTCATTCCGATTAAGGAATATGACAATGACAAATACCTTTTCATGGCAACAAGAAATGGCATAGTAAAGAGAACCAAGGTGACAGAGTATGCCAATATCAGGAAAAACGGCATTCAGGCAATGACGCTCCGTGACAATGATGAGCTCATCGAGGTAAAGGTGACGGATGACACAAGGGAAATCATCATGGTCACCGAGCTTGGAATGTGCATCAGGTTCAAGGAAACCGATGTGCGTGTGACAGGGCGCAGTTCAATGGGTGTCATAGGCATGGACCTCATGGATGAGGATTTTGTCATAGGCGTGCAGCTTGACAGTCAGGGTGACGAGCTTCTTGTGGCTTCTGAATTTGGACTTGGAAAGAGAACCAGGCTGGATGAATTTTCAGCGCAGCACAGGGGCGGCAAGGGCGTCAAGTGCTACAAGATTAACGACAGGTCAGGCAACCTGATTGGCGCTAAGGTGGTGGATGACACAAGGGAAATCATGCTCATCACCACTGAGGGAGTGATAATCAGGCTTGCAGCCTCAGACATATCGGTGCTTGGAAGGATAACATCAGGCGTCAAGCTGATTAACCTTGACGAAGGTGTCAAGGTTGTGACAATGTCCAAGGTGAGGAAGACACCGAAGGATGACCAGGACAAGGATGTTGAGGGCTTCGAGGAGGTTGATGATGAGGAAAGTTAAGACCGAAGACATAACATCCAATATAAGGGAAATGTGCATAGAAGCCAACCATTACCTGTCCAAGGACATGCTGCGGGTGTTTAACGAGGCAATTGATGAGGAGAAGGCACCTTTGGGGAAGCAGATACTTGGGCAGCTAAAGGAAAACCTTGAGATTGCAGGCAATGAAATGATACCGATATGCCAGGACACGGGAATGGCGGTTGTGTTCATCAATGTGGGACAGGACGTGCACATTGAGGGAGGAAGCCTTGAGGCTGCCATCAATGAGGGCGTAAGGCAGGGCTATGTTGATGGATACCTAAGAAAATCCGTGGTGGCAGACCCGATATACAGGGATAACACCAAGGACAATACCCCTGCGGTAATTCATTACCAGATAGTGGAGGGTGACAGTGTTGACATAACGCTGGCGCCAAAGGGCTTTGGAAGTGAGAATATGAGCCGTGTGTTCATGCTGAAGCCGGCGGATGGAATTGAGGGTGTAAAGGAAGCAATTCTCACGGCAGTCAGGGATGCGGGACCTAATGCATGTCCACCAATGGTTGTCGGTGTGGGAATAGGCGGAACCTTTGAAAAATGCGCCCTTATGGCAAAGAAGGCACTCACAAGGAGCCTGGATGAGCCATCGCCTGTGGAATATGTGAGGGAGCTTGAGGCGGAAATGCTTCGGAAAATCAATGACCTTGGCATAGGCCCGGGCGGTCTTGGCGGAAGCAAGACCGCGCTGGCTGTGAACATAGAAACATATCCAACCCACATTGCAGGGCTGCCTGTGGCCGTGAACATATGCTGCCACGTAAACAGGCATGTACACAGGGTATTGTGAAAAACTCCCCTGATGGCGGAAAAAGTCTGGGTTGCAGGAAAATAATGTATCACTGGGAAAGGAACATATGGAAAAGAAAATAAATGCCCCCTTGTCGGCTGAGGATGCAGGTATGCTTAGGGCGGGGGATTATGTGTATATCACAGGAACCATTTATACTGCAAGGGATGCGGCACACAAGAGAATGGCGGAGGCATTGGCGGCAGGTGAACCATTGCCTATACAGATGGAGAATAACATTATATACTATATGGGTCCATCCCCTGCAAGAAAAGGACGTCCAATCGGTTCTGCCGGGCCTACCACTGCAAGCAGGATGGATAAGTATGCCCCTGACCTCCTTGACCTTGGGTTGAAAGGGATGATAGGCAAGGGAAAGAGAAGCCAGGCGGTGCAGGACGCCATCGTGAGGAACGGTGCCGTCTATTTTGCAGCAGTTGGCGGTGCGGGAGCCCTGCTTTCCCAGAGGATATTAAAGTCTGAGGTGATTGCGTATGATGACCTTGGAACCGAGGCAATACGAAAGTTGTACGTTGAGGATTTTCCGGTGATTGTCGTGATTGACAGCCAGGGAAACAACCTTTACGAGGATGTAATGAAGAATGTAATCAGGTAAAAATTGTATTTGACAATGTAGCCAACATTTGATACAATCAAAAATGCGTGTTAAAACCTTGGCAGAGACATGGTGGCGCATAATTTCATATTTTATGAAATTCGGAGAAATACTCAAGAGGCCGAAGAGGCGCCCCTGCTAAGGGTGTAGGTCGGGAA
>CAYZYS010000160.1:1436-4546 GCA_964482605.1 uncultured Bacteroides sp. | reverse complement strand
ATTTTTCGGGATTTTTTACATTTTTCAATCCTGAATTTGTATTATCTCATGGAAGAAAAAATATGGGGGTGGGACAATGGAACTGGGCTTTTTCCTGGATGACGGGTAAGAAACAGCTAAAACGACAAACACAAAGCGGAACTTCCCGCCCGTTTTTTTTTTGGCGGGGTGACAGGTACAGGATACCTACAATGGTGCCTGGGGGGATGGAAAATGAACAACAGCAAGAAAAAGGACATGGAAAACAACGACTACAAGTGTTTTGACGAGCTTGAGGATGAACTCAAGTTTGGGGAAAAGGACGATGAGGTTGACCTCACTGCCCTTGGAATTGACCTTGACGGCGAAGGGCAGGATGCTGACGGGGCAGGAATGGGCATGAAGGGTGTACTGGAAGGCAGGGGGCTGCCAAATTTCATGGACATGTACGCACAAATACAGGAAGGCATGGATGAGGCAGGGGTGTCTGCAGTATGCAGCGGTGCGTCGGAGCTGATGAGGCTGGGGAACAAGGCCAGGGAAAACATGGGCACGGATGCCCTGAAAAAGTACACAATGGAGTTCTTCTACATATACAGGGACACAAGGGATGACCCGGGGCTTGCGGACCTTGCCTCATATGCATACACGATGATTGTGTACCTCAATGAGGGCTACATCAAAAAGCTGATACACAAGAGGTACAAGACATATGTACACAAGCACTTTGAGGAACTGTACATGGCGGGGATACTTGGGCTGATGACGGCAATAGAGAAGTTTGACCCTGACAAGGGATATGCCTTCACAACACTTGCCGACCCATGGATTAAGGGGGAAATCACAAAGGAAGTCAATGAGATTAACTCCGTCTCCACGCATTACGGCATGCAGATAGCCAAGGTCAACCGCGCAAAGTCAATGCTTGCCAAGAATGGCATAATTGACCCCACGCCGGCACAGCTCAGGGACGCAAGCGGGCTGTCAATCGAGGCCGTGTACCTTGCCCTTGACCTCCAGAAGGCACAGCTCACCCAGATGTACGGGGATGAAAAGACCCTCAATGCCATCATGGAGGGCAGTTCCGGCCAGTATTCCAAGTCACCGGAGCAGGTATATGAAACAACTGAGAAAACCAACGCCCTTTACGGGGCACTCGACACCCTTGACCCAAGGGAAAACCAGGTGATAAGGTACCGTTTCGGCCTTGACCCTGACCCAAGCCCAAAGGCAAGGCCACAGGCCGAAATGGACTTCAAGCGCATCGGGCAACTGATGGACATGCCTGTTGATGAAGTCAAGGAAACTTACCGCCGCGCGATAAGGAACCTTGAAAGAAACAAAACCCTCCGTGAACAGTTTTCCTATTCCAAGGATTACAAGGTGGCAAAGACGCTACATGACTGTGACATGTCTGTCAGCATACAGGCTGATGACCTCATGGACGGCATAGAGGTGAGGATTTTGAACAACCAGACATCAAAAAGCGTCACCATACAGATGCTTTAATGATAAGCCGCCGCACACTCGTGACTTTAGTCGTGTGAGGCTTCACTACGGCATATGCCAACCGGCATGCCATCCCGCCGGCAATGGCTTTCCGTCCCACATTGGTAAGGATGGGACAGCCGCGTGCCACAGGACACCATGAAGAATGCAACAGGGGCTTTCCCGGCAAAAGGACTGGCCGGGGATGCCCCTTTTACAATTTTTTTGTCCGGGTTTGCCATGATGATGGCTTCCACTGGAGGCGGGCACATACTGACCGTTGACAGGTTGCCCCTTTGGGGGATGCCCATAAGGGCGGAAAGGATGGATTCAATGAGGAAACTTACGGGATTTGTGATTGACACCAATAATTTTGAGGAAATCAGCGACGTGCTTGACCTCCTCAGGACACGGGCGGCCAATGACGCCGAAAAGCTCTATGAAAGGCTACTTGCACGTGAGATTGAGAATGCGGTTGACCTGATAGCCTTGAACCAGATGCCAAGGCCGGACATCCCATTGTGGGATGCCGCAAGGAATGAGCTTGACAACAGGATTGCCACCTCATCGGAGGCGGGCTTCCTGACTGAATACAACCTCACCGTGATTGCGGCGCTTTTCGTGCATGACGGCAAGTGCTACGTGAGGATTGAGACAACCAACCCATGCTATGGGGAAACATTCGGGAATGCCGCAGGACATTGTGCCAACGTGAGGCAGCTCAACATCGAGGCAGACGGACTTGGCATTGTGTCAGACCCGGAAACGGAAAGGGAATGGGACAGGGTACGGATGGCTGCCACGGGCATCCACCCGGTGGTTCCAATGGGACCCCCGACAAGACCAGGCTCACTGGGAAAGGACCTTAAGCCTGAAAACATGGAATTCATGGCAAAACCGGCAAGGGCTGAACAAAAGGCAAGGACAAACCTGACAAACGTGCTGTCCAACCAGTACGGGCTGAACAGGCAGATACCGCCAGCCAGGCTCCTTGAATACATCGGGGACGGCCTTGAGCTGATGGTGGAAAGCCAGGCATGCACTGAGGCACTGAACACAATGAGGGAACAGCTCATGAACACCCTGCCTGACATAGATGCCGAGCTGCTGTTGTTTGACCCATCTGGCAGAAAGATGGTGGCAGACACAGCCCAGGTTAAGGAAACGTCCCAACCGGCTGGTGCTGGGGATAATGTCGAGGAGGTGGACTAATGACTTTACTGTGCGGAATAATATTTATTATAGTCGGAAACATGGCTGCCACAGCGTTTATCGCTAGTGGAATCCTAAGCGGCGAGCTTATATTTCTGTTTGCAGGATGTTTCATGTGGCTGGTATTTGTTGCTATGGGAGCTTATTTGGTATCCAAGCATGTCATTAATGCTAATCTCAAAAAAAAGATTTTGAGAGAAGGCAAAATCCTCACTGGCAAAATTGTAGGTTATGGCGCCGGTGACGGCGTGTCCGTAAATGGCGTGCCACCACTTAACCTTGTAGTTGAAACACAGTATGCTGATAAGTTAGTACAGTTCACAATTTCCACTGAGGAGTATAGTGAGAAGAATTACCCCATTGGTGCCTATGTGGATTTTGCCCTACTTGGTGTGGAGACTGCCCTCATTAAGGGAACTGCAAGATTTGAA
>CAYZYS010000160.1:0-1336 GCA_964482605.1 uncultured Bacteroides sp. | reverse complement strand
AGTCGTGGGAGTATGTCAAAAAGAACATGCCCACCTTGGAAGCCTGAACAAAATGCAAAAAATAAATTTTTGCGTAATCGGGCTTTGTTTTGCCACCCTAAGATAGTATAATGAATGCATAAAATTGGTGACAAAAACATACAAAGCTAAAATCTTAGGAAAACCAATGATTAAGAAGGAGGAAAACAATGGAAGACTACAACATCAAGGCAAGGGAACTGATTTTTCCCATACCGGATGAGAATGAAGTAAGGGCTTCGTTCCTAAAGGCACGTGAACGCATGGCAAGGAGAAAGCCCACGGAGGCGGAATCCAAGGACAACGGAACCCAGGAGGTAAGAAAAGCCACCGTGGACGGGTTAAGCTGCTCCAAACGCAGGGACCCATGGATGGTGCCCCTTTCCGAGACAATTGCGGAAAATTATTGCTGCAAGGCATTCAGACATCATGAACCGGGGAAACAGACACAGCTCATTGGGTTCGTGGGTCTTGAGGGTGACGTCAAAACATGTACTGCGGTGTTCAGGTACATGGTGCTTCACATGCACATGAAATGTGGGCAAATCCGCCAGAAACATCCCGGACATGACGCGGAATCCGTCAGGAGGCTTTGTGACAGCTTCGGGTACGGGTTTGTGCAGGGGCTTCAGGATGCATTCAGGGAACAGACAGGACAGCAGGAAAACGGACAGGAACTGACCCTTGTGACCCCGGCGGAAGTTGAGGAGGCCGCAAAATCCCTGGAAGCGGGAAAGTTTGAGGCAAGGAAGGATGTTGACAGCAAAGCCCATCATGCCGGGCGTAAGGAAGGACAGGACTTCTTCAAACCAGTGTCAAAGACCTGAGGGAACCTAAAAGAACCATAACTAAGATATGTTTTTTGTAAAGAAAAAGGCGGCAGGCAATCGTGACAGAAAGCCTGCCGTTTTTTTTACATAACATGGGTTTGCCACAAAAACGCAACATTTCCACATGTGTTATCATATTCCAAAAGAAAAAGATGTCCGGCATGGACCGGACCATGAAGGGAGGAATTTGACATGTATGGTAAGACAGCATCAGGATTATACGAGGTCACGTCCGTGAACAGCAGGGCGGTCTGGCCAAAAATGGACATAAAGGGAGTGCCTGACGTGTCAGGCTACCTCCGTCCAAAGAACCTTGACGGGTACGGGTACAGGTCACTTGGGCTTGCGATACTCAACCAGGCACTCACGGACGAGGAACTCCACACAAAGGGAATGTCAAGGTTTTACGTGGAGGCAAGGCCTGAAATGCACACGCCAAAGATTGCCGTAGCACCGGTTAATTTAGTATCAGGATTTGCTGCATTATA
>CAYZYS010000159.1:0-4555 GCA_964482605.1 uncultured Bacteroides sp. | reverse complement strand
CCCACGTATCTAGCTTGGAAGGCTAGTGTTCTACCATTGAACTACACCCGCATACAACAATATGAAACTTATAAACGGCAGCCGCCAAGTCGGGGTGACAGGATTCGAACCTGCGACCTCTTGATCCCAAATCAAGCGCTCTAGCCAAGCTGAGCCACACCCCGTTATGTCCTGCGTTGCCGTCTCTTCCGCAACGCAAGAATTAATATATCACAACCACAAATTCTTGTCAACCAATTTTTTCATTTATATTGCACATTTATATTGCATTTATATTGGCTGAACCAACCCCAGCTCCACAAGCCTTTCCTTCATGGCTCCCAATGCCCTGCCCCTATGGCTGATGGCATTCTTCACCTCAGGCTCCATCTGCCCCGTGGTGGCATCATATTCAGGGACGTACACAATCGGGTCATACCCAAAGCCCTTGTCCCCCTTCTCCTCATAGCCAATCATGCCCTCTATGGTTCCCCTTGTGGTAATGCAGCTCCCATCAGGAAGGTATGCCGCAATCACGCACACAAACCTTGCCCTTCGCTCGTCACCAACCGCCTTGGCAAGCCTGTCAATGATTGACTTGTTCTTAACCGAATATGGTGTGTCCTCCCCCATGTACCTGGCGGAATGCACTCCCGGCTCCTTGTGAAGGTAATCCACCTCAAGTCCCGAATCGTCCGCAAGGGTTATGCAGTTGCATAATTTCCCCACAGTCCTCGCCTTTATAAGGGCATTTTCCTCAAATGTGCTCCCATCCTCAACAATGTCAGCCTCAATTCCAGCCTCCTTCATGGAAACCACCTCAACATCGACATCCTTCATTATCATCCGTATTTCCCTTAGCTTATCAGCATTACCCGTGGCAAATATAATTCTTGTGGACATTTCATCCTCCTCCATTAATTCTCACCTGTCATTGGTGAACATCTTCAGGCAAATATTGCAGCTTTTGGACTCCTCCACATGCTCCCATGATTTACCATTTAAACTTATATACCCATTACCGTCAGATATGTCAACCTGTGAGGTGTAATAATCAGCCCTGTACTCTATTGCAATTGGATGCACCGAATCCGGCGTCTTAATCTTCACCACGATGGCGCACTGGCTTCCGCCCGTGATGGCAACAGGATTGTCCAGCTTCACCGTGTAATACCCCGCACTGGTAAAGCTACCCTTCTGGAGAAACTGCATTTTCTCAAGGGATGCGGCATTCACAAAATCCTCAACCACGTATATCTCATATTCCGTGGACTTGCCTGTTGCGTAAAAAGCAACAGCCGCAATGTCCTCGTCCCCCTTCGCCGTGTACACATTTGCAAAATATGCGGTATCACTGTCATAGCCCATCTGCCCCACCCAGCCGCACAAATCCGTCTGGTAAATGTTGTCATAATTCCCAACATCCTCAACGCCTGTATACACAACATTGTGCATTCCTATGTTTGAGTCATAGTAGGACACATAGAATAAGCCTGAATCCCCAAAATCCTCTCCCCAGCTATTCATGCAGAGAAATGCGCCATCCCCCTGGACATCACTGTTGAAGCTTGACTTTGGGTAGTTGTCATCCCAGCCCACTATTACCACGTCATGATTTGGCCTGTTGGTGCCAATGTAACAGTAGGCATTATTTTTCTTATTATAATATTGTGACGAGGAATCCTTGTCCGTCATCTTGGTGTACACAGAGGTCTGGACGCCGCCATACAGAAACACTGCCTTCTTGATTGCCTCCAGGTTCTTGCTTTCTATTATCCTGACCTCCTGCACGTGCTTGACCGCCTCAGCGTCCGTGTTGCACACCCCGTCACCGTAAGGGTCATCCTCGTCCGCAACGGGTCCCGTCCAGGATGCCATGTAGGCAATTGCCCGCATGCATTCACCGCCATCCTCCTGTGTCCCCACAAATCCATTGTTCTGGCTTATGTTGTCTACCGAAACCTTGAGGCTCTCCCCTGGCAGCAATGTTGATTCCAATGCCGTGGCTGCCGCAAATGCCCAGCAGGTGCTAAGCCTTCCCTGGTCCTTCGCCTCCGGCAGCTTGTCAATGTCAGCGTAGGAAAAACGTGATGGCAGTACATTTTCACCCTTGTTCGTGTCATTGAGCTTCAATGTGTTATCCGCAATGCTCCAGTTCTCCTCATACCCAAGAAACTTTTCCAACACCTGCGACTGTATGTAGCACCTGCCATCCCTGATTACCGCCGCTTCCTTCACCGGGCTCTTGGTCTCGCCAACCGTCACCGAGTCACTCCCCGGCTCAATGTCAACCCTTGTGGAACCCTTTTGGATTATCACACCCGTGTCCGTCACGGCAACACTGCACTGGAATACCCTTGCAAATATCCCCTGCCAGAGCATGACATTGCCGCTGTCGCTCATGTAAACATCCCCGCTGTCAATGTCGGTTGCCTGCCCGTCAACCATGAGGCGTATGCCCTTATCGTTAATCTCGGAGGCAATCAGCTCATTCCACTGCTCAGGCCTTCCATCCTGCCCAACCTCCTGCCCAATGGCTATCTCCGCCTTGAAAAGCCTTCCAAGCAGTAACACAAGCAGTACAAGAACAACCACGCCTGCCATACCATAATATATTTTTTTATATCTCAACTCATTTCACCCCGAATTAACAAAGCAATGCCGCCATCACTGTGCCTTATGCCTTGGCGGTTTTGGCCCAAGGAACTGGTAATAGTAGGTCTTTAACATCCCATTATATATCTTCCGGTTCCTGTCCGCCTTCCTACCGATGTATTTTTCCGCATCCTCATATGAGGTTATGACATATGCTGACCATGAATCCAATGATGCAAATTGCCTGCCAAGTGCCGCATATATGGGCGGAAGCGCCGCCTTATCCTCAAGTCTCTCGCCATACGGTGGATTGGTTATTATGAAGCCGTACTTCTTTGGATGGCTCAAATCCGCAACATCGCGCCTCTGAAGATGCACAAGCCCTTCAACCCCGGCAAGCGCGGCATTCCTCCTGGCTGCCTTAAGCACCTCCTCGTCAATGTCATAGCCCTGTATGTCAACATCAATGCTTGTGTCAACCAGCTCCCTTGCCTCAGCTTCAACCGCCTGCCACTCCGCCTTGTCAATCAGGTTGTCCCACGCCTTTGCCACAAAATCACGGTTAAGCCCCGGTGCAATGTTGGCAGCCATCATTGCCGCCTCAATTGGAAATGTGCCGCTTCCGCAAAATGGGTCAACCAATATCCTGTCCTTGTTCCAGGGGGTCAGCATAATCAGCGCAGCAGCCAATGTCTCCGATATTGGGGCTGCCCCCGCCTTTGGCCTGTATCCCCTTTTGTGAAGTGAATCTCCACTCGTGTCAAGCCCCATGAGCACCTCATCCTTGATAATGCTCACACGGATTGGGTACGGGCTGCCCGTCTCAGCAAACCACTCTATGCCGTACGCCACCTTGAGCCTTTCAACAATCGCCTTCTTCACGATGCTCTGTATGTCCGAGGGGCTAAACAGCTTACTATTAACGGAATTAGCCTTCTTTACCCAAAAGCGCCCGTCACGTGGAATGTACTCCTCCCATTCAATGGACTTGGTAGCCTCAAAGAGCTCATCAAAGCTTTCAGCCTTGAACCTTGCAACCTGCAGCAGAACCCTTTCCGCCGTCCTAAGCCCGACATTTGCCCTGCATATCCCCTCGGCGTCCGCCTCAAATGTCACACGTCCATCCTCAACAAGGCTAATCTCATAGCCCAGATCTATTATCTCCCTCTTTAACACCGCCTCAAGCCCGAAATGGCACGGTGCCACCAATTTATATAACTTCATCCCACACATCCTTTTCCTGCCAACAAACGTACCCATTCATTTTAAAACGGCATTATGATGGCTGTCAATGCTTTTTACTCCTCCTTTGAATCTCCACATAACCACCTGCGACACTATACGCCTCATACCCCATTGCATCCGCCCTCCTTGCCGCAAGCATGCTGGCTGCACCCCTGTCGCAGTAAAATACAAGCCGCCTGTCCCTTGGTATCTCCAAAAGCCTGTCAGACAGCATGCCGCCCTCGGCATGAATTGCATTTTTATAATGCCCCTCAACATATTCATCATATGTGCGGCAGTCAACCACCACCACCTTGCCCTTTGCGCACATCATTTCAAGGCTCTTAACATCAATAATTCCCCATGCCATTGCGTCTCTCCGTTGCGAAAGCTTTGATTTTTCCATATATTATATGCAGCTTTGCTGATTGTGAACATCCCACCCATAAGGACGCATGACCATATATGCCGCAAAAATCCCCGCGCATGGCGTATTATATGTGTATATGCCCTTAAACCGCAATAAATCTGTAATTCCCGCTTCTAAAATAACCACCTGAAAAACTTTTACATATTTTTTTACAATTTTTTTGAAAAAGTGCTTGCATTTTATTAGACCATATGATATATTACTACTTGTAAAGAGAAATTCCCCTTATTGTTTCTCTTTATATAACCCCTTATTAATTATTTATACTCCCCTTAGAAGAATCACACGACTTATGTCGTGTGATTTTTCACGTTATGCGGTAAGTAT
>CAYZYS010000158.1:0-4627 GCA_964482605.1 uncultured Bacteroides sp. | reverse complement strand
TTTCAAAGCCCTGTGGTCGGTTTTGCCGCAGGACTTTTTTCATAATAATCACACAACGTAAAAAATATATGGCATATTTTGCGATTTAAGCCTGATTTCAAGCAAGTGTAAACGGTTTCTGAAAAAAATAACAAATATATTAATTTATATAAAGAAATAAAAAATAAATATGATATATTGCACTGCACGCTTTTTTGCAAACAGTGTGCGGTTCTTGAATGATAACGATTTCATTATGCGCAGTTGTGGATTAGTCAACATCTTATTAATATTGTATAAAACGTGGCAGGGATTGGGGGACATTGGTGCATATGCATGACGCCGTAGCCGTTGGAATGGCATAGACCTGCAAAGTTGAAGTTGTGAGTTCGAATCTCACCGGTGTCATTTTTAACTAAAGAATAAATTGACTTAAGGTATGACCATATATGGGTCATACCTAAGTTGAGAAAACACATGAAAGGGCGTGATGGACATGTGGGAAATACGTGATGATGTCATGAATGACATATGTCGCCGTGCCAGTGATGAATATGGGTCTGAATGCTGTGGCGTGCTGCTTGGGGTCAGGGATGAGCGATGTGTATTGTGCAGCATTCCTGCAAGGAACACGTTGACAGGCGCAATGAGGGATGTGGGCTTTTGCATAGACCCGTTGGAAATGTACCGAATCGAACAGGAATCAAAGGTTGGCGGACTTGAGGTAGTTGGGGTGTACCATTCCCATCCGGACTGTGAGGCAGGGCTTTCAGACTGGGATAGGGGACAGATGGTTCCTGAATGCCTGTACCTGATTGTGTCAGTGGTGGATGGTGACTGTATGGAGGTGCGGTGCCATGAGAGGCTGGCTGCGGGCGAGGCTGTTGAGGTAATGTACAGATGCGGATGAGGAGGGGTGATTGTGAAAATATATGTTTCAGCTACATTGAGGGGCTTCTTTGGCAAGAGGGAGTCGCTGGAGGTTGAAGGGAAAAGCATCAGGGAAATACTTGAAAACATATCTTCCGCTTATCCAGAGGCGGCAAGGCTTTATGGTGAGGATGGGGCGCTGCTCCCATTTGTGAAGATATATGTGGGAAACCGTGATTATACAGGGTATGAACACTGGGATGAAGGATTGGGAGAGTCTGAGGAAATGCTTTTGCTTCCCGCAATTGCCGGAGGCTCGCAAAGGCGTGAGGTAATTTCAGATGAGAGAAGGCGTGAGGTTGCGCTTGATGACAGGGAGATAGACAGGTTCAATAAGCATTTGATGCTGAAGGAGATTGGCGTAAGGGGACAGAAGCGAATCAAGGCTGCGAAGGTGGCTGTGGTTGGCGTGGGTGCCCTTGGTTCTTCAGTGATACAGTACCTTGCGGCGGCAGGGGTTGGAACCATCAAGATTATCGACTTTGATGAGGTGACACTTGGAAATCTCCAGAACCAGGTGCTGCACACGGCAAGGGATGTGGGGCGTCCAAAGGTGGCTTCGGCAAGGGACAAGATAAGGAACGTAAACCGTGACATCAAGGTGGTTGACCTCAACATAAGGCTTGACGCTGACAATGTGGAGGAGGCGCTTGATGGCGTTGATGTGGTGGTTGACTGCAGCGACAACTACAAGGCGAGGTACCTGGTAAATGATGCCTGCGGGCTTAAGGGCATTCCGGAGGTGTTTGGTGCAATTTACCAGTATGAGGGGCAGGTGTCGGTGTTCAACTTTGATGGTGGTCCCTGTTACCGCTGCCAGTTTCCGTCACCTCCGCCTGCGGGGCTGGTGCCAAGCTGTGCAGAGGGTGGCTCAATCAGTCCCCTGGCGGGGATCATAGGAAGCCTTCAGGCAAATGAGGCGCTCAAGCTGATAGTTGGCATGGGTGAGGTGCTCAGTGGCAGGATGCTTGTGGTTGACAGCCTCAATCTGCATTTTCGCATTGTGCAGGTGGATAAGAGGGAGGATTGCGAGCTGTGCTGCAAGAAACCGTTGATTACACAGGTGGTGGATTATGACTACGAGGAGCTGTGCGGCTTAAAGCCCGATGATGATGAACTTCCGGTCGAGGGAATCGAAGCGAGTGATTTGGCGGACAGGATTGAGCGTGGCGATGACATTACCATAGTGGATGTAAGGGAACCCCATGAAAGGGCAATCAACAGGTTTCCGGATGCATTGGTGATTCCGATAGGGCAGCTTGCCAGAAGGCAGAAGGAGCTTGACCCTGAAATTGACACCATATTCATCTGCAAGGAAGGCAAGCGAAGCATACTTGCAATCAACACACTTCGCGAGGCGGGCTACAAGGGTCCCATGTACAACCTGATAGGCGGTGTTGACGGTGCAAGGGACATCATATTCTCCCATGAGGGTGCATGGCTGTAAAACAAATATCAATGAATGGAAGGAAAATTGACAATGGCTAAGGAAGCAGTTGAAAATCAGGGAATTAATGCATTGGGGGCAAAGGCGGCGTACAACCTCGCCAATGTCACCAAGACAAAGCCGCAGTATGGGGCGCTTACACCAAAGTGGCTCACTAAGGTGCTGGAATTTAAGGGGCTTGAGACGGGCATTTTCAGGGTAAACAAGGTTGTGGAGGGCGATACGCCGCTTGACGTGTTGTGCAGTCAGACAAAGAAGTCCGACATCATCCCGCAGGGATATGTTGAGTATGAGACGGAGCCGAGGGAATACAGGCTTAATTCCATTTCCACGATAATCAATGTCAACACGGCAATTGAGGATGTGTACGGCTCGCCGTATGACCAGGTTCAGGAGCAGCTTGGGCTTGCGATTGAATCACTTCGTGAAAGGCAGGAAAGCCAGCTCATTAACAATGATGACTACGGGCTTTTGAAAAATGCCGCTGATTCGCAGAGGATTCAGACGAGAAACGGCGCGCCTACGCCGGATGACCTGGACGAGCTCATTACCAAGGTTTGGAAGGAGCCAAGCTTTTTCCTTGCACACCCAAGGGCAATTGCGGCATTTGAAAGGGAATGCACCAAAAGGGGCGTTCCGCCTGTCGTAACCAATGTCGCAGGTGGTAATTTCCTTACATGGAGGGGAATCCCAATCATTCCTACCGATAAGCTTCTTGTGGATGGCTTGAAGAATCCAAAGTCACAAAGCGGTAAGACCAATATCCTCCTTGTCCGCACAGGCGAGGCAAAGAGGGGTGTAATCGGTCTTTACCAGGCAGGCCTCAAGAATGAGCATTCAAGGGGACTGTCAGTGAGATTCAGGGGAATTGATGACAAGGGAGTTGCTTCCTATCTTCTTTCACTTTATTGCTCTGCGGCAATCCTTGCAGATGATGCCATAGCGGTGCTTGAGGATGTGGAAGTAGGTGAGTACTATGATTACGACTGATAATAACGCATACGGTGGGCTTCCGAGTGAGGAGGAATTGAGCCGTATCGCCAACAGCCTTTTTCCGGGTTTCGGGGTGGGGGCAGGTGATTTTGCGCCCCAGGCTGGGCAGGTGCCATCATATGGGGCTCTTGGAACCGACGCCGTACCAACGTCAGCGGGCGGCTTTGCGCCGCAGGTTGTGTCACGGCAGCAGGCGCAGGCCAATGACAGGTCAATCAATGTGCCGGCATTTGGGGCGGAGGATGCGTATGCGGCAAAGCCGTCTGTGTCAGGCTATGGGCGCAACAGCTCAATATATGTTGGCAGCAGGACCCTTGAGCAGATAAGGAATGATTTCCCGATATTGTCGGAGCAGATTAACGGAAATCCGCTGGTATGGCTTGACAATGGTGCAACAACCCAAAGACCCAGGGCGGTGATTGACAGGCTTACATATTATTATGAGCATGAAAATTCCAACGTACACAGGGGCGCGCACACGCTGGCTGCAAGGTCAACGGATGCCTATGAGCATGCAAGGGAGATTGTCAGGAATTTCATCGGTGCAAGGGATGCCAATGAGATTGTGTTCGTCAGGGGAACCACGGAGGCAATCAACCTTGTGGCAAATGCATATGTGAAGCCCACGCTGGAGCCGGGGGATGAGATTATCGTGTCAATCCTTGAGCATCACGCCAACATTGTGCCATGGCAGCTAATAGCGGAGGAGACGGGTGCGGTAATCAAGGTAATCCCATGTGATGAGTCGGGACAGCTCATAATGAGTGAGTATGAAAAATTATTCACCAAGAAAACAAAATTTGTGTCTGTGACCCATGTGTCAAATGTCCTTGGGACGGTGACACCTGTGCCTGAGCTTGTGGCAATTGCCCACAGGCATGGCGTGAGGATTCTCATAGACGGAGCCCAGTCGGTGGCGCACATACCGGTAAATGTGACGGCACTTGATGCTGATTTCTTTGTATTTTCAGGGCATAAGATATTTGCACCAACCGGCATTGGGGTTGTATATGGGAAGTCGGAGCTGCTTGACGCTGCAAGGCCGTATCATGGTGGTGGCAACATGATTGCCGATGTGACCTTTGAGAGGACGATATACAATCCGGCTCCCAACAAATTTGAGGCGGGGACGGGAAGCATCGCTGATGCGGTGGGGCTTGGCGCAGCGCTGGAATACCTGCAGGCCATTGGAATGCCTGCCGTGAACCAGTGGGAGCATGAGCTTCTGGTGTACGCCATGAATGAAATGAAGAAGGTTAAGGGGCTCCACCTTATCGG
>CAYZYS010000157.1:1713-4708 GCA_964482605.1 uncultured Bacteroides sp. | reverse complement strand
ATTATTGCAACAGGTGGTAAGCAGTACACAGTTTAAGAGGGTGATGAGATTAAGATTGAAAAGCTTGGTCTTAACGCTGGCGATTCTGTGACATTTGACCAGGTGCTTTTCGTTAATGACGGTTCAGCCAAGGTTGGAAATCCTACAGTTCAGGGTGCAACCGTGACTGCAAGTGTCATTGAGGAGGGCAAGGGCAAGAAGGTCATTGTCTACAAGTACAAGAGAAAGACCGGCTATCATAAGAAGAATGGCCACAGGCAGCTTTACACCAAGGTTAAGATTGAGAAGATTAATGCCTAAGGCAAATGCAGGTGGTTAATCATGATTAATGCTACAGTCTATGTAAACCATTCAGGCGATGTCATGGGCTTTGAGACCAGGGGACATGCAGGGTATGATGACGCAGGCAGGGACATTGTCTGTGCGGCGGTGTCAATGCTTGTAATCAACACGGTCAATTCGCTGGAGCAGTTCACTGATGCAGTGCTTGATGTGAAATCATCTGGTGATGAGGCATGTATAAGCGCCATGGTTTTGGATAATTATTCAGATGAAGTAGCAGTTTTGCTCAAAAGCCTTAAGCTGGGGCTTACCCAGGTGGCTTCTGGCAATCCGGATTATATTACAGTCAGGGAAAGGGAGGTGTAACACATGTTGAATTTAAACCTTCAGTTTTTCGCTCATAAGAAGGGTGTTGGTTCTACAAAGAACGGACGTGATTCCGAGTCAAAGAGGCTTGGTGCAAAAAGGGCAGACGGACAGTTTGTGCTCGCTGGCAACATTCTTTACAGGCAGCGCGGAACCAAGGTTCACCCAGGCACCAATGTTGGCCGTGGTGGTGATGATACCTTGTTTGCGTTGGTTGACGGCGTTGTTAGGTTCGAGAGATTGGGCAGGGATAAGAAGAAAGTTTCTGTATATCCAGTAGAAGCCAACGATTAATCATTATGTGGTTACGGAGCTGCAAATCTTCAAGTCTACTTGGGGTTTGTGGCTCTTTTTTTAAAATGTTCCATACCGAAAATGAATTGTTTGTTGTATTTATGAGGTTTGATAATGTTTGCAGATAGTGTTCGCATATATATAAAGTCCGGCAGGGGCGGAGATGGTCATGTGTCATTCCGCAGGGAGAAATTCGTCCCTGACGGTGGACCTGACGGCGGTGACGGTGGACGCGGCGGTGATGTCATATTCGTGGTTGACAAGGGTCTCAACACCTTGGGTGATTTCCGCCATAATAAAAAATACTGTGCCCAGAATGGCGAGGAGGGCGGCAACAAAAGATGCCACGGCAGGGATGGGGATGACCTTGTAATCAAGGTTCCTGAAGGAACCGTAATCAGGGATGATGCCTCTGGCAAGGTCATAACCGACATGTCGGGGGACAATGCCAGGGAAATTGTGTTGCATGGCGGCAGGGGCGGCAAGGGCAACATGAATTACGCCACACCAACCATGCAGGCGCCAAAATACGCCCAGCCGGGACAGGAGGCACAGGAGCTTTATGTGCGCCTTGAGCTGAAGGTGATTGCAGATGTTGGGCTGGTTGGCTTTCCAAATGTTGGCAAGTCAACACTTCTATCAAGGGTCACCAATGCGCGCCCGAAGATTGCCAATTACCATTTCACCACGCTCAATCCCAACCTTGGCGTTGTTGACCTTGACGGAAAGGGCTTTGTGATTGCTGACATCCCGGGACTCATAGAGGGTGCGTCGGAGGGTACGGGCCTTGGCCATGAATTCCTGCGCCACATTGAGAGAACTAAGGTGCTTATACATGTTGTTGACGCTGCCTCAACAGAGGGGCGTGACCCCATACAGGACATCAATGCCATCAACAGCGAGCTGGAGGCATACAACCCTGAGCTTCTGAAAAGGCCACAGGTGATTGCAGCCAACAAGCTTGATGCAGTGTATGAGGGTGATGAAAGCCCTGTTGACAGGCTGCGTGCTGAATTTGAGCCAAAGGGAATCAAGGTGTTTGGCATATCAGCCGTAAGCGGAAAGGGGCTTCGGGAGCTACTTTATGCTGTTGCCTCCATGCTTGAGGAGATTGGCGATGAGCCTGTGACCTTTGAGAAGGAATTTTTCACAGAGGACATCCTTGACAGGCCTGACGAGCCATTTACGATACACAGGGAAGACGATGCCTCATTTGTTGTTGAAGGGCCACGCATCGACAGAATGCTCGGTTACACCAACCTTGACTCGGAGAAGGGCTTTGAATATTTCCAGCGCTTCATGAAGGACAACGGAATCATTGACCAGATGAAGGAGCGTGGGCTTAAGGAGGGCGACACGGTAAGGGTGGGCGATTACCTCCAGTTTGAATATTATGACTGATTTCCACATTGACGGGCGTGTGCCCGTGTAATGACGGATTTGAAAGGAGTGCGCATATGACAAGTAAACAGAGGGCTTACTTAAAAAGCCTGGCAATGACAATGGAACCAATATACCAGATAGGAAAGGCAAGCATTTCACCAGAGCTCATAACGGGACTTTCGGAAGCCCTGGAAAAAAGGGAGCTAATCAAGGTGAGCGTGCTTCAAAACTGTGCCGATGACCCAAAGGAGCTGGCGCAGATTGTGTCAGAACGTACACGTTCACAGGTTGTGCAGGTAATTGGAAAGAAAATCGTGCTTTACAAGGAATCAAGGGAGAATCCCAAAATTGTGCTGCCAAGATGAATCAAGGATAAATGCTGACGCAAATGTTGATGCTAATGCAAATATTGGTGCTGGCGCAAATGTTGGTGCTAATGCAAATGTTGGTGCTGATGCAGATATTGGTGCTGGCGGACATTTGGATGACATATCGGAAAATGACGGGAAAATCGGCATATTTGGCGGAACATTCAACCCGTTCCACAATGGGCACTTAAGGCTTGCATTACAGGCGGCAGAGGAGCTTTCGTTAAAAAAAATATATGTGATGCCTGGCGGGACACCGCCACATAAGGCGGGACTGCCCTGTGCATCAGCGGTTCACCGCT
>CAYZYS010000157.1:0-1613 GCA_964482605.1 uncultured Bacteroides sp. | reverse complement strand
GGCGGGACACCGCCACATAAGGCGGGACTGCCCTGTGCATCAGCGGTTCACCGCTGCAATATGGTACGGCTTGCCATCAGCGGCCATCCGTGCCTTGAATTGTCAGATTACGAGGCAACAAGGCCAGGACCGTCCTACAGCGCACTGACCCTTACGGAATGGCGTAAAAAATACGGCAGCATTTATTTCATAATCGGTGCCGATTCCCTGCTTGGACTTGAAAGCTGGTACCACCCTGAGACAGTGCTGTCAAGTGCCACGATTGTTGCCGCCAACAGGGGCCGTAAGCCTAAAGCGCTGCTCATGGACACCGCCAGGCACCTTGAGGAGAAATATGGTGCAAGGATACGTTTTTTGCATATGGAGGATGTTCCGATAAGCTCAAGCAGGATAAGGGAAATGCTGGAGAACAGGCAGGATGTTGGCGGAATGCTTGACCCACTTGTGATGCAGTATATCAAGGATAATAAATTATATATCTAGGATAAGCAATCATATATTTTAATGGTATATCAATGTACGGATTAAGGCGTGACGCAGCCTGGGAGGTACACATGAAATCCGAGGTAATTGAACAGATTAATGACAAACTGAAAAAAAAGCTCACCACAAGCCGTTATACACATACATTGGGTGTTGCATACACGGCGGCATGCATGGCAATGCGTTATGGGGCGGACATGGAGAAGGCTTATATTGCAGGGCTTTTACATGACTGTGCAAAATGCATGACTGATGATGATAAAATCAAAAAATGCATTGAAAATGGAATTGACATAAGCGATGCGGAAAGAAAGACGCCGTCCCTGCTTCACGCAAAGCTGGGGGCGTGGTATGCCAGCCACAAGTACGACATACGTGATGAGGAAATCTGCAGTGCAATAAGGTATCATTCCACGGGAAGACCGTATATGACCACGCTAGAGAAAATCATTTTCGTGGCTGATTACATCGAGCCAAACAGGAACAAGGCACCTAACCTTGATGCTATCAGAAATCTTGCATTTGATGACCTGGACAGGGCAGTGTGCGTTGTGGCACGGGACACCCTGGCATACCTTGTGGGAAACAACGCAGACGTGGACGAAACAACGCAAATGACCTATGATTATTATGCAAGCCTGCTTCACAAGCGCGAGAGTGAGCAAAAGGCAAGGGAAAAGTCTCTTAAGAAGGAGGGATAATATTGAACATGACAGTTGACATAATTAATGATTCCGCCAGTGCGGCAAAGCTTGCGGTGGATGCCCTGAAGGACAAGAAGGGTGAGGATGTAAGGGTAATTGACATAAGTGAAATAAGCACAATTGCAGATTATTTCATCATTGCAAGCGGAAGTAACCCAAGCCAGGTGCAGGCAATGGCTGACAATGTAGACGAGAAGCTGGCTGCATGCGGAAGGTTTCCGGGACACACGGAAGGGTACAATGGGGCTTCATGGATTCTCATGGATTACGGTGACGTTGTGGTTCACATTTTCTCAAAAGAGGACAGAAGCTTTTATGATTTGGAAAGAATATGGAGAGATGGAAAGGAAGTGTCCGATTTGGGTTAACCAATCGGGCACTTTTGCCGATATTAATTCAAGAATGGAAGAGGAGGTTAATGGAGGT
>CAYZYS010000156.1:0-4749 GCA_964482605.1 uncultured Bacteroides sp. | reverse complement strand
AAGCGGAAATCTCCATTCAGTTTTTCAAAAAGGTGCAGAATAAGATTCATTATGCCATTCATGGCCATACTGCCGCTGAGGTGATCTATACCCGTGCAGACGCAGAGAAAGAGTTTATGGGACTGACCACTTTTGTGGGAAATCAGCCCACGCTGAGGGAGGCTGTGGTTGCCAAGAATTATCTTGATGAAAAAGAATTGCGCGCGATGGGACAGCTCGTTTCAGGTTACCTGGACTTTGCGGAGCGTCAGGCAGAACGGGAACAGGTGATGACCATGCATGACTGGTCAGAGCATTTGGACCGTATTCTAACCATGAGTGGAGAGCAATTGCTCATTGGAAATGGTACGGTTACCCATAAGCAGGCTATGGACAGGGCTACGGAAGAATACAGAAAATATAAGGCTCGGACGCTTAGCAAGGTGGAACAGGACTATTTGGATTCCATTAAGCTGCTGGAACAGAAGACGGATAAAAAATAGAAAGCATATTGAAGAAACGGGGGATTTGTCATGAAGAAGATGCTTTTTGTGTTTAACCCTAATTCGGGGAAGGGACTTATCAAGAATTACCTGCTGGACATCGTGAAGGTGTTCACCGAGGGCGGGTATGAGCTTTGCGTATACCCGACAAAAAGCCCAAGGGATGGGTACGAGTACGTGAAGGAGAATGGCAGCAGGTTTGACGTGGTTGCCTGCAGCGGCGGTGACGGGACGCTCAATGAGGTGGTGGATGCGGCACTTGCCATACATCCGGACGACAGGCCGCCAATTGGGTACATCCCAAGCGGCAGTACCAACGATTTTGCCGTGTCATTGGGGATTTCAAAGAACATGGTGGATGCGGCGGCGGACATCGTGAAGGGGGAGCCGTGCTATTGCGATGTGGGGGATTTCAATGGGAGAACCTTCAATTATGTTGCGGCATTTGGCGCATTTACGAATGTGTCCTATGCAACCCCGCAGGAGATGAAGAACATCCTGGGGCATCAGGCTTATTACATTGAGGCGGTGAAGCGCATTACTGAAATCAGGCCGTCCCATATGAGGATATATGCAAATGACAGGATGGAGGAGGGGGATTTCATCTACGGCATGGTGTCCAATGCAAAGTCCGTGGCTGGAATGACCAATCTCCTTGGTGACAATGTGAAGCTTAATGACGGGCTTTTCGAGCTCATGTTTATCAGGAACCCAAGGACGCCGCTGGATTTCCAGCAGCTTGTGGACGGCTTCATCAACCAGCGCATACAGGACAAGGATCAGGCAGTGTGCTTTCAGTGCAGAGATGTTGTGGTTGAGTGTGACGAGGGGGTTGACTGGGTGCTTGACGGCGAGTATGGCGGCAATAACACACGTGTGGAAATATCTGTGCTGGGGTCGCAGGTGCGTCTGATTTCAACGGACATCATAGAGTGACAGGCATTAAAAAAAGCAACATAACAGCGAAAATACTTAAAAAACAAAAGCGAATAATATGATAACTTAACATAATTAAATGCAAATACGTCTGCCACGATGGAAAATCTGGCAGGCGCTTTTCTTTTTTAGTTTCTTCCACAAGTGGCAGCGCGCGCTGACACAATTCTGACACAATTCAACATTCAGCCTCTTTTTGTATTGATTTTTTAATTTAAATATTTGACGAAAACATCAAAAGTGCCAATGAATTTTCTTTTAAAGCCCTGATTGCTGAAAATAAATTATTAAATATTCTGTTAATTATCTGAAATGTGATACAATTATCAAATTATCAGACAATTTAAGAAAAAACTGATTTACAAGAAGCTGCCGCTGGGTGTATATTTATATCAGTTTTTTTCAAATAAATTCTGGGAAAGGGAGACACAATCACATGGAAAACGAGTTGAAAAGCACAGGTCTTTATGATTCATCCTTTGAGCATGACAACTGCGGCATCGGTGCAATTGTTAACATCAAGGGCGAAAAGTCGCACCAGACGGTGTCGGATGCCTTGAGCATCGTGGAGAACCTTGAACACAGGGCGGGCAAGGATGCCGAAGGAAAGACGGGGGATGGCGTGGGAATACTTCTCCAGATTCCGCACAAGTTCTTCAAGAAGGCTGTGAAGCCGCTTGGAATCAGCCTCGGTGACGAGAGGGATTACGGCGTGGGCATGTTTTTCTTCCCACAGGACCAGTTCCAGATGAAGCAGGCAATGAAGATGTTTGAAATCAGCGTGGAGAAGGAGAACCTCAAGTTCCTTGGATGGAGAAGGGTTCCGACAAGTCCGGAGGTCCTCGGCAAAAAGGCCGTTGACTGCATGCCGAACATTTACCAGGCGTTCATCCAGCGCCCGAAGGACGTTGAAAAGGGACTTGCATTTGACAGACGGCTCTACGTTGCGAGAAGGGTATTTGAGCAGACCAGTGAGAATACCTACGTTGTGTCACTTTCCAGCAGGACGATAGTATATAAGGGAATGTTCCTTGTGGGACAGCTCCGTTCATTTTTTGAGGATTTGCGTGACAAGGATTGTGAGTCGGCGGTGGCTCTTGTCCATTCAAGGTTTTCGACCAACACGGAGCCTAGCTGGGACAGGGCGCATCCTAACCGCTTCATAGTTCACAACGGTGAGATTAACACAATCAAGGGCAATGCTGACCGCATGCTTTCCCGTGAGGAATCCATGATGTCAGAGTATTTGAAGGATGACATGACCAAGATTATCCCTGTTGTTAACCCAAATGGCTCTGATTCCGCAAGGCTTGACAACACACTGGAATTTCTTGTCATGAACGGGATGCCGCTTCCGCTTGCCGTCATGATTACCATTCCTGAGCCATGGGTACACAATCACGCGATGGCACAGAAAAAGAAGGATTTTTACCAGTATTACTCAACCATGATGGAGCCATGGGACGGGCCGGCGTCAATCCTGTTTTCCGATGGTGACATAATGGGTGCGGTGCTTGACCGTAATGGCCTTCGCCCATCACGTTATTACATCACCAATGATGGCTATGTCATCCTTTCCTCGGAGGTTGGCGTCCTTGACATTGACCAGTCCAGGATAAAGGTTAAGGAGAGACTTCGTCCGGGCAAAATGCTCCTGGTTGACATGACACAGGGCACAATCATAGATGATGATGAGCTTAAGGATTACTATGCCGGAAAGCAGCCGTATGGCGAGTGGCTTGACAGCAACCTTGTGCATTTGCACGACCTTAAGATACCTAATAAGAGTGTTCCGACCTACACAAGGGAGGAGAGGGCGAGACTCCAGAAGGCATTTGGATATACCTACGAGGACTTCAGGCAGTCAATCCTTCCGATGGCACAGGCGGGCTCGGAGCAGATTGGCGCAATGGGCATAGATTCACCGCTTGCGGTGCTGTCCAACCACCATCAGCCGTTGTTTAATTACTTTAAGCAGTTGTTTGCACAAGTTACGAATCCGCCAATTGACGCAATCCGCGAGGCTGTTGTCACTTCAACCACGGTATTTCTTGGGACTGCGGGCAACCTCCTTGAGGAGAGCGCGGAAAACTGCAAGATGCTGAGGGTGAATAACCCGATACTTACCAACACTGACCTTCTCAAGATTAAGAACATGAAGGTTGAGGGCTTCAAGGTTGCGGTCATCCCAATCACATATTACAAGGGAACCTCACTTACCAAGGTAATTGACCACATTTGCATTGAGGCTGACAGGGCGCACAAGGACGGCGCCAACATCCTCATCCTTTCCGACAGGGGCGTGGATGAAAACCATGTTGCCATACCGTCACTTCTTGCTGTGTCCGCAATGCAGCAGCATTTGGTAAGAACCAAGAAGAGGACGAGCGTGTCGCTGGTGCTTGAGACGGGCGAGCCAAGGGACGTGCACCATTTCGCAACGCTGCTTGGCTACGGTGCAAGTGCAATTAACCCTTATCTTGCACAGGAGAGCATAAGGGAGCTTATAGACCTTAAGATGCTCGACAAGGACTACTATGCGGCAGTTGATGATTACAATCACGCAATCATCAGCGGAATTGTGAAGATTGCCTCCAAGATGGGAATTTCCACAATACAGTCCTACCAGGGCGCCAAGATATTTGAGGCGATAGGGATTGATGGCAGTGTCATTGACAAATATTTCACGGGCACTGTGAGCAGAATCGGCGGAATAACAATCAAGGACATTGAGGAGACAATAGAGCATCTCCACAATAAGGCGTTTGACCCGCTTGACCTTACCGTTGACACAACCCTTGACAGCTCGGGCGCGCACAAGATGAGAAGTGGCAAGGAGGAGCACCTGTACAATCCGCAGACGATACATCTTCTGCAGCTTGCGGCAAGAACAGGTGATTACAATACATTTAAGGAATACACATCGCTTCTTACCAAGGAGGAGGGCGCAATGAACCTGAGGGGGCTGATTGATTTCAACTACCCTAAGAAGGGCATTCCGATTGACCAGGTGGAGAGCGTTGATTCGATAGTGAGGAGATTCAAGACGGGCGCAATGTCCTATGGTTCCATATCACAGGAGGCACATGAGACCATGGCGATTGCCATGAACATGCTCCACGGAAAGTCCAATTCCGGTGAGGGCGGTGAGAGCGTTGACCGCCTTACGGTTGGGGCTGACGGCAAGAACCGCTGCTCGGCAATCAAGCAGGTTGCATCCGGCAGGTTTGGCGTTACCTCAAGATACCTTGTGAGTGCGAAGGAGATTCAGATTAAGATGGCGCAGGGCGCAAAGCCTGGCGAGGGCGGACATCTTCCAGGCAAAAAGGTA
>CAYZYS010000155.1:0-4900 GCA_964482605.1 uncultured Bacteroides sp. | reverse complement strand
AATATCCATATGCCATAGACCTCCTTGTAAAATTTTCTTCTGTCATAAATATGACAGATGGGGAAAGTAGGCTGTATTTTCATACGAAAATTCCCTAAGCCGAACCGCCTTACTTATGTGTGTTACCTGACAGTCACGGTGTTTCCCCGCCTGGATTGTGTTGGTGTCTCTCCCTGCGTTGCACCCTGTGTTGCGCCCTGTGTTGTGTCCTGTGTTGCACCCTGTGCCGTGTTCAGTGTCCCTGCCTGGGGGATGGTGATGGCCGTGTTCCCGGATGAGAGCCGCTGGAGGATGGAGGACACCTTTGACTGGTAATCATCATGCCACTGTGAGCCGTCAAGCCTGTTTACTTCCGTCTGTGCGGCGGAAAGCATCATTGCCTCCGTCGGTCCGTAGGTGATGGCATTGGACAGGATGAGGATGTATTGGTCAAGCCTGTCCCTTGCCTCTGCCCACGTGGAGGCCTGGGCAGCCTGTGACGAAAGTTCCTCGTCAGTCTTGTTTGAGGCGGAAAGCCCTGGGTCGGCAGCCGTCAGCCTTGCGAGTTCCGCCGCCCATTCATTGTACTGTTTTTCCAGTGACGTTTCCTTGGCTGATACCCTCTTGGACAGTGAGGCAATGGTTTCCTCGTCCCTGATGGCGGAAATGGCATTCCATACCTCCGTGTCCTTTTCAAGGTACCTGACCGCGTCTTCTGCGGACTTTATTGACAGCCCCTCAAATTCCTTCACAAGCAGTGCCGCCCTGTCACCGTCCGTTGTGCCGCCAAGGAGGTTCTTGTAGTCGGCGTTGTTTGAGGCAGATACCAGGTCCCCGTCATATTCCATGACCGTTGATGGCTTTTCCCAGTCGGAATCAGGCAGCCCCTCGCACATCTGCGACATGAATGACGAGAACATCGAGGCGGGAAGTTCGCTGCCGGTGGAGCTGTCCCTCGGGGTGTCATACCCCGTCCAGAAGGTGGCGGTGTACTGCCTGGTGTATCCGGCAAACCAGCAGTCACGGTTTCCGTTTGTCGTGCCGGTCTTGCCTGCAACCGAATGCCCCGCCACTGACGCGGCGGTGCCGGTTCCCTCGTCAACCACGTCCTTCATCATGTCCGTGAGCATGTACGCGGTGTCCTCACTGTAAACCCTTGTGGTCTGTCCGGAACCGTCACATATTGTCTCGCTGCGGCTTGCCATCCTTGTGATGCACGTCCTCTGTGAGAACAGCCCGCCGTTTGCAAGGCATGCATATGCCCTTGCCATCTCCACAGGTGACACGCCGTTGGTGAGTCCGCCGATTGAGGCAATGGATGATGTCGCGTCGAAGTAATCAAGGCTGGAGAATCCCATCTTTTCAAGGTATGCCATGCCATTTGCGGGCCCTATGTCATCCAGCAGTTTGTAGGCAACGGTGTTCACCGCCTGTTTGAGTGCGTAACGGAGAGTCATGTTCCCACGGTAGCCGTAGTACCAGTTTGACGGCTGGTAATCACCTGGCACGGGCCCGTCCTCCACCACGGTACCGGGGTTGTACCTTCCCGTGTCAAGTGCGGGGCCGTAATCAAGCAGCGGCTTTATCGAGGAACCCGGCTGCCTTGCGGACTGCCATGCCCTGTTGTATTCCCCGCTTCCCGTCCTGCCGCCTGATATGGCGATGACGTAACCGGTGGAGTTGTCTATGCAGACTGCGGCGCCCTGGTATGAGTATATGCCGGAATCAGAGGCCTCAGTGTATGCGGCAAGCCCATTGTCAACGGTTTCCTGCAGGAGTTCCTGTGCCCCCATGTCAAGGCTTGTGTGTATTTCATAGCCGCCGTTCCTTATCATTCCCATGTATGCGTCATGGGTGGCGTCATATGTTTCCCTGTATGCCTCCTCGTCTTCCTGGGAAAGGAACAAATACCTGAAGGTGAAGCCCTCGTGGCGCATGAGTTCCAGGGTTGCGCATTCAACGGCATAGGTGACGGCATATGAGGTTGACCCCGTGGTTTCCCTTGCCTCCATCACTATGTCAATGCCCGTGTCATATTCCGATGATGCCACGTCATATTGCTCCTGGGTTATCACCCCCTCGGAAAGCATGGTCTTCAGTATTCCCCTTGCGTTTTCAATGCACCTGTCATAGTTTGACACGGGATTGTACCGTGACGGGGCGTTTGACACGCCGACCAGTATTGCCGCCTGCGCAGGTGACAGTTCCGACGCATCCACCCCGAAATAGTAACGGCTCGCCGCGCCTATCCCATAATTGTTGTTGCCGTAAAAACATGTATTGACATACCATTCCATGATGTCAGACTTTGTGTACCTCTTCTCAAGGTCAATTGCAATGAATGCCTCCGCCAGCTTCCTCTTGATGGTCTGCTCGGACGAGAGGATGTTGTTCTTGACGAGCTGCTGTGTTATCGTGCTGCCCCCCTGGGTTACTTCCCCCCTGTTCTTCACGTAGGCAAGCGCCGCCCTGAGGATTGCCTTCGGGTCAATGCCCATGTGCGTCTTGAAGTTCCTGTCCTCCACGGCAATGTAGCCATCCGTGACATACCTGCTGACGTCACCGATTTCCACATACTCGAATGAGCTGTTGTTAAGCTCGCCGATTACCTCGCCGTCCTTGTCATATATGAGCGTGTTCGTGTTCATCGTGAAATAGTCGGAATCTATGTTGCACAGCTTGTCATAAGCAGTTGCCCTTGCCTCCTCGACATACGGTTTTGCCAATTTCCACGCCACAAGGCAGAGGGCAAGGCAAAGTGCCATGAGGCACAGTACCACCCTCAGGATTGCCAGGATTACCCTTCCCGTGGTCCTGAGGCACCGACCAATGGGATTTCCCTTGTGCCCAATGGAAAATCCCCTGTTTCTTCTTTCAGACATAACCCACCTCCAGTGTGATTTTTTTCACCTGGTAGTATGGGACCGTGTCTGGCACGTCCGTTCATGGCAAAGCCAATCCCTGTCCCCTTTATGGGAACAAAAAAGCCACCCCTTGCAGGGTGGCAAAATGGCCTGGTTTCAATTGTCAACGTACGTGTATTCCCTGGACATGATGAGTTCCAGCACTTTCCTCACGAACTGGGCTGAGACAAGCCCCATGATGTCCTCGCCATGGGTGTCAAGGGTGTCAATCCGTACCTGTTCCAGCCCACGGTATTTTTCCGGGATGTCCCCGTCCAGCGGCGTGTGGAATGAGTGTTCCCCAAAATCATAAAACAGGTAATACACGTCAGTTGGCACCTCCACGTCATAAAAACGTATTTCCTCGCTGGTGTCCCTGTCAATGTAGCTGTTTTTGTACACAACCCTGTGGGTCTTTTTGCATGTGGCATATTCATCCTGATAGCTGTAAACCCTCTTCCTGCGTGTCTGTTTCTCAACATGGATGCATTTCGGGGGAACAATGGACAAGAGGGTTTCTTTCTGCCGGTAGTATTCTTCCTTTTTCTCACGGTAGCTGTCCTCATAGTGGTATTTGTCATAGGCATACCTTGAATGCCTGTAATGCTCCCTTATTTCCCTTTCCTTGTCCCTGCAGTTTTTGGCGCGTTTGTTCACGCTGAACAGGCAGTCTTCCAGCATGGGTTTTGTGATGGCCCTGTCCTTCAGGTTGTCCGTGTATTGTTTTGGTGTTTTCATCCGGTTTCCTCCTTTTCATTCATTGCAAAGGCATGGATGCCTCCAATGCCATTTCCATCATGCCCGGTTTTAAGGGCAAAGTCCTTCCTGGTTGTTGTCAGCGTATTGCCACCATGTCAACCATCTTCACGTCCTCCATTGGGACAGTCACCCATTGGTACCCCTGCCTGATGTTTATGAGTTTTGGGTTCCTGTGCTTCCTGAACCATACTGTCTCATTTACCTCTGTCCCGTTAATCCTTTGGAGGACACACCTTCCGTCTGCCCTCATTTCATTAAATCCCATTCCCATGTGTTCCTTCCTTTCTGGTGCTGCCGTTGCACCGTTCATTTTGTGTACTCATTATGGCATGAACCGAGGTGGTGTCATTTTTGTGCCAAAGGGTAAGAAAAAGGGACCACCTGGTGGTGGTCCCCAAAAGCGTGAAATCATCATTTTTCATGGACAGGAATTCCACCTTCGTCATGAAACCTCACTTTTCAATTTTCTCCCTGTGCTTCCTGATGCGGTGGTCATACTGTGGCTCGTTCTCGTTGTAGCATTTGAGCTGTTCCTTTGCGTCTTTCGGGGTTTCCTCCTCGCAAAGATACTCCCAGCCGTGGCCATAGTTACCTTCGATTGCATATACATCCCTTGTCTTTCTCACATACATAAGCGTTTCCTCCTTCTTAAATTTCCTTCTCGCATTGGGGAAGCCATGTTGGCCTCCCATTGCCTCTCACCATTCCGGTGCCTCACAGAGCCTCAGCCTGAAGCTGCGGTCGCCGGTCCTGAAAAGGACAGGCACAACCTTCAGGTCATTTTCAACGACATGTGATGCCTCGCTTACCGGGTAATCCCAGTAATCCGACCCTGCGGCTTCCAGGGCGTCAAGGGAGTCGTCACGTGCTTCTATCCCTGCGTCAGCCATGTACTCACTTGCCATGAGCACGCAGCGCCTGTAACATGCAGGGACGTGGTTCATGTCAAGGGTGCCTTCAAGGATGAACGCAATGTCAACCACGGCATAACACCCGGCCTTAAGCAGGGAGAACGCCTCTGGCTGCATTCCCCTTCCGTCAAGGATGGTGACGCTGCCATTGGCATCCACCACTGACAGGGTTATCCTGTTCCCATGCCGTTCCTTACCCGTGACGCTGAAACTGCCGTCATCGGACATTTCCACTGACAGGTTTGTCAATGGTCCTTTCCATGCCTCAAGCTCCGTTCCGACGATTTTCCCATCGTTGATGAACAGGTCCTTGATTCCAAGGCCATCCACCATGTCTGAGACGGGAAT
>CAYZYS010000154.1:0-4937 GCA_964482605.1 uncultured Bacteroides sp. | reverse complement strand
CCGCAGGAGCGCCAAGTCCGCCCGCGCCGATTATGAGTACCTTGGCGTTAAGGAGCTTCTTCTGTCCCTTTGCGCCGACCTCCTTCAGGATTATGTGCCTTGAATAACGCTCAATCTGCTCGTCGGTAAGTGCCATTAGCGTCCACCTCCCATGAAGTACAGGAACTCAACATTATCCCCATCCTTAAGCACGGTTGTTGCCTTCTTGTCGCTCTCAACAAACTCCTCGTTGATTGACACGGTGACATACTCCGGTGTCTCTACCTTCTCAAGCTCTATGAGCTCCGGAAGTGTAAGCCCGTCCTTGTACTCCTTCTTTTCCCCTGATACTGTAATCTGCATAATCCTTCTCCATTCTTATATTTATTATGGCTGTCGCCATTTTTCCTTAATTTACCATAAAGGCTGCCGTGCCTTACTTCAAAGCCCCGTCAAGCCAAGCCACAAGGTCATCCTTCCTCATTGCGCCCGTCTGCCTTGCCAGCTCCTTCCCATCCTTGAAAAGAATGAGCGTCGGCACAGCCGTCACATCATACTCCATTGCAACATCCGTGTCAAAGCCCACATTGAGCTTGTACACATCAAGCCTGCCCTCATTGTCATCGGACACATCCGCAATCACAGGTGACATCCTCTTGCATGGCACACAGCTATCCGAATAAAAATCCACCAACACGGGAAGAGCTGCCTTCAAAACCTTTGCCTCAAAATCATCCTTTCCAACTCTCGCTGCCATCTTCGCCTCTCTTTCCGGCCTTCCGCCTAACTTCAGAACGATTTCTACTCCCCAACCTTCTTCACAATCAGGTTGTAGGTTCCATCCTCGTTGTCCACCAGCTTCAATATCTGGTGTCCTTCCTCCTTAAGGCTCCTTGGCACATTCTGCACCGGCTCGCCATCGTTCATCCTGATTGCCATGACCTGGCCATCATCCAGCTCGTCCATTGCCACCTTTGCCTTGACAAATGTAAGCGGGCACACCTTGTCAGTTATGTCAACCGTATCATCCACGTTAATTCCTGCAATCTCCATACCAATCACCAATCTCCTTGTTAATCTCGTTACTTTCCCTCGTATGCCTTTCTTATCCTGTCACGGAACTCATCCTCGCCGACCCTCTGAAGGAGAAGCCTGAACCTCTCGCCAGGATTGGCGTGCTCCTCAAAGAAACCGATTGCCGCATCCGTAACACGGAAAAGCGTATCTTCATCCTTTATGAGCGGAAGAAGACTCTCGCCCTTGTATATCTTGTTGCCGAACAAGCCGCCAAAGGACACGATGTAACCGCTTTCCACATCCCATGCATCAGTAGGACAGGACTTTGCACACCTTCCGCAATTGTTGCACTTGTCATAATCCACAACAACGCCGTCAGCCGTACACTTGATTGCACCCTCACGGCACGCCTTCTCGCAGACACCACAGTTAATGCACCTGTCGGAAGCCCACTTCACGTCCATGCCGCCCTTGACACCAATGTCATTCTCCTCCGCCTTGAGGCAGTTATTCTGGCAGCCCGTAACGCCGAACTTGAACTTATGCGGAAGCTCCCTGCCGAAGTAATGCTCATCAAGCTTCTGTGCAAGCCCATAGGTATCTATGCAGCCGCTCGGACAGACCTCTGAGCCCTGGCATGCAGTGACGGTCCTCACACGCGGGCCGCACACACCAGGCTTAACGCCGCCCTTGGCAAGCTCAGCCCTTACCTCCTCAATGTCATCAAAGTTAATGAACGGGATTTCAATGCCCTGCCTTGAGGTCATGTGAACATAACCCTTGCCGTACTTTTCAGCAACCTCTGCAACCTTTTTGATGTTCTCAGCGGTAAGGTTTCCGCCAACCACCTGAAGCCTGAGTGAAAAATACCCCTTCTGCTTCTGTCTCATGAAACCGCCCTTTTTCAGTGCTGCATAATCAATTTCTGCCATGGTACACTCTCCATTTCTCCAAATATTTTTTCCTAATTAACACTGTCAATCGCCTGCCTGAAGTCCTCAATCAGATCCTCGACATCCTCAATGCCCACGCTAATCCTAATCAAATCGTCAAACACCCCTGCCGTCTTCTTCTCCTCCTCGGTGCTGTGTACATTGAGGGTTGACTCAGGATGAATGACCAGCGTCTTGGTGTCACCGATGTTGGACACAATCAGCGGAAGCTTCAGCGCATTGATTATTCCAAATGCCTTCTCCTTGCTTCCCGTCCTTATGGTGATGATTCCCCCGAACTTGTCGCCAAACTGCTTCACAGCGGTCTCATGCCACGGGCTTGTCACAAGCCCCGGATAATTCACCACTATGTCATCATACTCCGTGGCAAAGAATTGCGCAAGCCTAGACGCATTCTGGCATATGCGCTCCATGCGGAGCCCCAGTGTCTCCATGCCAAGTGTGTTGTAAAATGCGTTCTGCGGTGACAGGCATGCACCCACATTCCTGAACAGCCCGTTCCTTAGCTTTGCAGTGTACGCATACGGTCCAAACTTCTTGAAATCCTTCAGGCCCGGATATTTCTCCATATCCCACTTGAAGCTGCCGCTGTCCGTAATCACGCCGCTTATGGCATTGCTGTTGCCGTTAATGTACTTGGAGGTTGAATTGACCACAATGTCCGCCCCAAACTCAATCGGCCTCACAAGATATGCCGTTGCAACCGTATTGTCCATGATGAGTGGGATTCCATAGCCGTGTGCCAGGTCAGCAAGCGCCCTGATGTCCGTCACGTCAAGCCGCGGATTGCCGACTGTCTCCGCAAAATACAGCCTTGTGTGCTCATTTGTTGCAGCCCTGAACTCATCAAGGTTATTATTCTCAACATACCTGGTTGTTATGCCAAATGCCTCAAGGTCCCTGAACAAATCAATGCTGCCACCATACAGGCTTGCGCTTGACACTATCTCATCCCCTGAGCGAAGTATGTTGCAAAATGCATTAAAAAGTGCTGCCATGCCTGAGGCACAAGCAACACTCGCCACTCCACCCTCAAGAGCCGTCATCCTCTTCTCAAATGCATCTATTGTAGGGTTGCTTATTCTTGTATATGAATACCCTGCCGCCTTATTATGAAATATCTTCTCAAGCTCCTCAGCCGTCTCATGCTGGAACGCACTTGACTGGTAAACCGGGGTTGTCGTGGCACCTGATGTCTTGTCCCCCATGAAATCCCCGTGCAACAGGGCGGTATTAAACCTCATTTTCAGTTATCTCCAATCCGTGGGACAGCCCTTTTTTCCTGCCCCGCATTTAATAATAGTACAATTCCTATCGAATTAATATGAATTACTCCTATATTTTACACCATATTATTGATTTGTCAACGTGATTTTTACACGCACACAAACCCTGATTCCCGAAAAAGTAAGGCGTGGTGCATATATTCCAATACACGCCACGCCCAATTTTTTTAATCTTTCACAATAATGCCCATTCCGCAGCCTGATTTTTCGAACTACTCCTCGGACATTACCGCATCAAGTGCCGCTTCCGGCTCCTCCGTGTCCAAATCCTCGGAAAATGAAAGATACGCATCATCTGACATCTCATTTGCCGCATTTATCATACGGGTTGTGTTAAGCTCGACATTGCGGTAGCGCCTTAATCCTGTACCGGCAGGAATCAGCTTACCGATGATTACATTTTCCTTAAGTCCAATCAGGCGGTCAACCTTGCCATAGATAGCCGCATCCGTGAGCACCTTGGTGGTCTCCTGGAATGAGGCGGCCGACATGAAGGAATCAGTTGCAAGGGAGGACTTGGTTATACCAAGCATTATAGGTGTTGCCGTTGCCGGCTCCTTGCCCTCGTCAACAAGACGCTCATTGGTCTCCTCAAAGTCAAGCGTGTCAACGGTTGTGCCAGGAATGTAATCCGAATCACCCTGTGTCTCAACCTTTGTCTTCTTAAGAAGCTGGCGAACGATAATCTCAATGTGCTTATCGTTAATCTCAACACCCTGGAGACGGTAAACCTTCTGCACCTCACGAATCATGTAATCCTGCACTGCCTGCACGCCCTTGATCCTAAGCAGGTCATGCGGGTTGACACTACCCTCTGTCAGCTCATCACCGGCCTCAACCGTTGTCCCGTCAAGAATCTTAATCCTTGAGCCATATGGAATCAGGTAGGTCTTGGACTGCCCGCTTTCATCATCAGTAACTATTATCTCACGCTTCTTCCTTGTGTCCTTGATGGTTGCAACACCGCCAAATTCAGCAATAATCGCAAGTCCCTTTGGCTTTCTCGCCTCGAAAAGCTCCTCAACCCTAGGAAGACCCTGTGTAATATCATCACCGGCAACACCACCCGTATGGAAGGTACGCATGGTAAGCTGTGTACCAGGCTCACCGATTGACTGTGCGGCAATGATTCCGACTGCCTCACCAACCTGGACTGCCTGGCCCGTTGCCATGTTGGCACCGTAGCACTTTGCGCACACGCCAAGGTGTGAACGGCATGTGAGTATGGTACGAATCTTTATCTTCTGGATTCCCGTTGCAAGAATCTTCTCAGCCCTCTTAGGCGTCACCATGTGGTTAGCCTCAACCACAACCTCATTGGTGGCAGGGTCAATGACATCCTCAGCCAGGTAACGTCCCGTTATGCGGTCCTTAAGGGACTCGATGAGCTCCTTGCCCTCGGTAAATTCATATACATACATTCCAGGTATCGACTTGCGCCCAACTGCACAATCCGTCTCACGTACAATCTGCTCCTGTGAAACATCCACAAGACGCCTTGTAAGGTAACCTGAATCGGCTGTACGCAGCGCCGTATCTGACAGACCCTTACGGGCACCGTGTGCGGAAATGAAGTACTCCAATACGTCAAGTCCCTCACGGAAGTTTGACTTGATAGGAAGCTCAATGGTACGTCCTGATGTATCCGCCATAAGTCCTCGCATACCTGCAAGCTGCTTAATCTGCTGGTTAGAACCACGGG
>CAYZYS010000153.1:0-4951 GCA_964482605.1 uncultured Bacteroides sp. | reverse complement strand
CGATACAATGCAAAGTGAAAAAGGATTTTCAGAGGTACGCCATATTTCCATAATCATGAACGGACAAGGAGGTGGGCTGTCATGATAAGCAACGCGTATAGCTATTACCTGTCGCAATACGGGAACAGGAACGCATCCAAATACAACAATACCCCAAGGAAGCCAAGTGATGTGAAGCGTGCATACAGCAAGCTTCTCCAGATTAACAGGACTTCCCCTGCATATAAGCTTGATTTGTCCACTGACGCACAAAAGTACGCCATAGACCTCAAGGAAAATGCAAGGGAATTAAGTGACATTGCCGAGGAGCTGACCAGCTCCGACGGAAGTGACATGGTAATAAAGCAGAAGGCGGTGTCAGACAATCCTGACATTGTCACGGCAGAATACATTGGCGACAAGGATTCATCCAACGTGCAGTCATTTGACGTGACGGTGCAGCAGCTTGCCACCCCGCAGGTGAACGTGGGCAACTACCTTCCGCCCAACTCTACCTACATACAGCCGGGAGAGTATTCATTTGACCTGAACACCTCCGGCATAACATATGAATTTCAGTTTGGCGTCAACGAGGACGACACATCCAAGTCCATACAGGAACGCCTTGCAAGGCTCATCAACCGTTCCAATGTCGGTCTGTCGGCAGAAGTCCTGACTGACAAGATGGGCAGCACGGCGCTGGAGCTCACCTCCAAGTCAACCGGACTTTCTGGCCTCAAGCGCACGTCCTTTGACATCACTGACAACGAGGCGGCGGACTCAGGGCGGGAATCAAGCATACAGACATTGGGGCTCAACAGGGTGTCCCAGTATCCGTCCAATGCCATATACACCATTGACGGAAACCAGTATTCGTCTCCAACCAACTACGTGACAATCAACAACTCATTTTCCCTTGTGTTCCACCAGGAGCAGGATGAGCCTCCGGTTGCCATATCCCTTGCAGCCGATGCAGATGCGGTTGTTGACAGCATCAACGAGCTTGTGGGAAGCTACAACAACCTGATTAACGTGGCAACGGATTCAACCAAGAGCATATTCAGCGGAAGCGAGAAGCTAAAGCGCCAGTTCAACAGCATAACCCATGCCTTCGGCACGATGCTTTCGTCCAGCGGGCTTGACGTGAGCGACAACGGTTCCATCACGGTGAACTCCGACGTAATCAAGGACCTTGCAAAGAACGATTCCATAAGCAACATATTTGACAGCCTTGGGAGCTTCAAGAACGCAATCCAGGACACAGCCGAAAGAATCGCCATGGACCCCATGGATTATGCCAACAACAAGATAATTGCATACAAGAACCCACACCGAATCACAACTGACCCGTACAATACATCAGCATACTCAGGAATGCTGTTCAACGGGTACATATAAAAAGCAATCCCCGCAGGGCACGTCCAACGCCCTGCGGGGATTTATTCTGCTGCTTTATCAATACCTTCTCACAAATTCCTTCAAAAGCACAACCGAATTGGCAATTGCCTTTGCCTCAAAGGTCGGGTAATCAACGGTGGCACTGTCATCCGCCTTGTCGGATATGGCACGGATGACCAGGAACGGCACCTTGTTGATGTACGCAGTCTGGGCTATCGCAGCACCCTCCATCTCGGTGCACATGCCGTCAAAGTTGGACTTAATCCTGTCCTTGACAGCCTTGTCGGATATGAACTGGTCACCGCTCACAACACGTCCAATATGGGAATTAATCTGCGGCAGCACCTTGTTGCAGCAGTCCTTGGCAAGCTTGACCATCCTCTTGTCCGCCTCAAATGAAAGCACATCCATCCTCGGAATCTGCCCCAGTGGATAACCAAAGCCCGTTGCATCCATGTCATGGTGAAGCACGTCAGACGAAAGCACAACATCACCGATGTTAATCCTTGCGTCAAGGGAGCCTGCAATGCCGGTGTTAATCACCGCATCAACACCAAAATCATCACACAATATCTGCGTGCAGGCAGCGGCATTAACCTTGCCTATGCCGCTTCTCACAATTACAACGTCCCTTCCGCACAGGGAGCCGCACTTGAAGGTCATTCCCGCCTTGTTCTCGGTCCTTGTCACCTGCATCGAAGACACAATCTGCTCAACCTCTTCATCCATAGCCCCGATAATACCAATCATTTTCTTACCCGCCTTTCTTTATCTTAATGAAAAATTTATTAATTAACGTATAACCCATTAATTATATCATAAAAATTCTCAAATGTCTTGCTGCAGCACATGGGATTGTCTATGTCAATGTTGCCCGCCTTAAGCGCCGCAATGGTCATGGACATGGCAACCCTGTGGTCATTGTAGGTCTGAACCACGCAGGGCTTTGGCGTACCGGGGATTATCCTCAGCCCGTCACCTGTCTCATTGATTGCACATTCAATCCCCATTCTTGTAAGCTCATTGACGGTCGCCTGCAGCCTGTCTGACTCCTGCTGCCGTATGTGCGCCACATTGAGTATGCTTGTTGGTGAATCCGCATATACCGCAACGGCAGCCATGGTCATCACCTGGTCCGAATAGTCATTCATGTCCACGGTTATCCCGCCGTACCCTGACATTCCCTCGCCCCTGACCACAAGCCCGTCCGGCTCATCCTCCAGCCTGCACCCAAGTTTCCCTAGCAGCTCCACGAACCGCATGTCCCCCTGGAGCGAAGGCCTGTGTACATCATAAACCTTCACATTTGTCCCAAATATCGGTGCAAGTGCGTAGAAGTACGAAGCGCCTGACACATCAGGCTCCACAAGGTATGAGCCGCCGCCATATGCAGTGCCGCCTGCAACGGAGTATACGCCATCGCCCCTGCTTACGCTGATTCCAAGCTGTTCCATCATGGACAGTGTCATCAGTATGTACGAGCCTGCCTGCCTGCTCCCCGTCACCCTGACGGTAAGCCCCGCAGGCAGCAGCACACCCGCCATCAGAAGTGCGCTGGTAAACTGGCTGCTGACAGTTGTGTCAACCGTTACCTCGCCAATGTCAACGCCGTCCGAATGCAGCCTGAACGGAAAATGCCCCTCACTTCCGAGAAATTCAAACCTCACCCCCGCACCTGACAATATGGAAAGCAGCGGCTCCATTGGACGTTTGCTCATCTGCTCTGAGGAATGCAGCTCATAATCCCCGCCGGCAAATGCCAACAGAACCGTGAGGAACCTCGCCGCCGTCCCCGCACTCTGCACATTCACCGTTGCACATCGGTTGGGAATCCTGCCACCCGTGCCCTTAATCCTCACCGTGCAACGTGCCTCATCCACCTCCATGTCAAAGCCCAGCTTTTCAAGGCAGTCAAGAAATGCCCTCGAATCCTGGCTGAAAAGCACGCCACGGATTTTGCACTCACACTGTGACATCGCCGCCAGCATGAGCGCCCTGTTGGTTATGCTCTTTGACCCTGGAACCCTCACGGCCCAGGGGCCTTTATTATCCAGCTTGTTAATATGTATCCTGTCACCCATATGCTCCACCATTTACCTGTCCCGTCCGCCTGCCACAAGCCCCACAAGCGCCACCAGTGCCATTGCATTAGGCAGCACCATCAGGTTGTTGAACATGTCCGACAACTCCCACGCAAGCTCATTAGACACGCAGGCGCCAAGGAATATGAACAAAACCGCCAGCACTGAATACAGCGGCACGCATTTTTTACCAAATAAATATTCCACGTTCATGCTCCCCATGAGGTTCCACCCCAATATTGAGGAAAATGCAAAAAACAGCAGGCACACAGCCACGAACACATTGCCTCCCGTTGTGCCAAACACACCTGAGAACGCAAGCTGTACCATGTTGGTTTTGTCAACGCCGTCCGCAAGCCCCGATGACAGTATCCCATCGCCTGCATACAGGGTGGATACAACCACCAGCGCCGTCATTGTAAGCACGATGAAGGTATCTATGAACACGCCCATCATGGCAACAACGCCCTGCTCATGCGGAGTTTTGGCATCAGAAAGCGCATGTATGTGGGGAGTTGAACCCATGCCCGCCTCATTGGAGAAAAGTCCCCTTTTCACGCCCTGGCTTATCGCCGTCTTAAGCGCCATTCCAAGGCTTCCGCCTATAATTGCCTCAGGATGGAATGCATACCTGAATATAAGCACAAATGTCTCCGGCAAATACTGAAGCCTGCTCCCAAGGACAACTAGCCCGCCAAGGAGGTACAAGCCAGCCATCAACGGCACAAGCCTCTCCGTCACCCTGGCAATCCTGTTCACGCCGCCTATGAATATGAAGCCCGACGCAGCCGCCACCAATATTCCCACAACCCACACCGGAACACCAAATGCCGTGCTGCAGGTTGAACTTATGGAATTTGCCTGAACCATGCAGCCCATGAAGCCCAGTGCGAGAATCACCGCCATTGCGAAAAATGCCGCAAGCCCCCTGCCGAAGGCTCCGCCAAATGCCCTGCGTATGTAGTACACAGGCCCGCCAAGTATGCTCCCGTCCTCCTTCACAACCCTTGTCTTCTGCGCAAGCACCGCCTCTGCATATATGGTCGCCATCCCAAAGAACGCAATGACCCACATCCAGAATATGGCACCCGGACCCCCAACCAGTATGGCACCACACGCCCCAACTATGTTGCCCGTCCCAACCTGCGCCGCTATCGCGGTTGCAAGTGTCTGGAAAACAGTCAATCCCCCCTTGTCCTTATCTCCCATGCCCCCCGTGAATACCTTAAGCCCTTCCTTAAAGCACCTGACCTGGACAAACCTTGTCTTAACGGAATACAAAACCCCAATCCCCACCAGAACAATTATCAGAAGATAATCTGACAAATATGAATTGATTGTACGAACTAAGCTTAGCATCTTCACCTCTGCTGTCTGTAAATGTACCACCGCCGCGGGGCGGAGGACGTGTCTCGTCTACGGGCTGCAATTGACTTTTGCTCAATCATCTGATATATTAACATTATCGTTGCCGTGTAGTCAAATACATATTG
>CAYZYS010000152.1:0-4969 GCA_964482605.1 uncultured Bacteroides sp. | reverse complement strand
GCATTCGCAGCTTTCTCGTGAGCTCCTCGACGACGAGCGTCTGCGGAATGGAGGTTAAAATGAATTACCAATGGTATCCGGGGCATATGACAAAGGCAAGGAGGATGATGGAGGAGAACATAAAGCTCATCGACCTTGTGATTGAGGTGGTTGACGCAAGGATTCCCCTAAGCAGCCGTAACCCCGACATAGATACGCTTGCGGCTAACAAGGCAAGGATGCTGCTGCTCAACAAAGTTGATTTGGCATCCGATAAATATAATGATGAGTGGGTGCGGTATTACCAGGACAAGGGCTTTTACGTGCTCAAGGTCAACTCCAGGGGCGGCAATGGGATAAAGTCCGTCACACCCATGATTCTTGAGGCTTGCAGGGAAAAGATAGAGAGGGACAAGAGGAAGGGCATTAAGAACAGGCCTGTAAGGTGCATGGTTGTCGGCATACCAAATGTGGGGAAGTCAACCTTCATTAATTCAATTGTGGGAAAGGCATGCACCAAGACGGGAAACAAGCCCGGCGTAACCAAGGGCAAGCAGTGGATTACCCTGAGCAAGAGCGTTGAGCTGCTTGACACGCCTGGAATACTCTGGCCGAGGTTTGATGACCAGCAGACCGGAAGAAACCTTGCATTTATCGGTTCTATGAATGATGAGGTGCTCAATGTCGATGAGCTTGCGTGTGACCTGATTGGTTTCCTCAAGGAGAATTATGCGGGAAGCGTGATGGGGCGTTATGGCATTGAGGGTGAGGATAAGCCTGCCGCCATGGTGCTTCAGGACATTGCAGTGGCAAGGGGAGCGATAAGAAAGGGTGGCGAGCCTGACGTGAGCAAGGCGGCAGCCCTTTTGATGGATGATTTCAGGGCAGGGCGGCTTGGACGGGTGACGCTTGAACTGCCGGAGGTGTAGGCTGACATGGATGAGGAAAAGAAGCTTGCCCGATTGAGGGCAGAGGAGGAAAGGGTGGAAGCCATCCGTGAATATGAGAGGCAGTATGATTATTGCCAGTACATATGCGGGATAGACGAGGCGGGCAGGGGACCGGTTGCGGGGCCCGTGGTGGCAGGTGCGGTTGTCCTGTCAAAGGATTGCCGCATTTTGTATGTCAATGATTCCAAGAAGCTGAGTGAGAAAAAGAGGGAAGAGCTGTATGATGTCATAATGGAGAAGGCGTTGTCCGTGGGCGTGGGAATTGTAAGCCATGAGAGGATTGACGAAATCAACATCCTGCAGGCAACCTATGAGGCAATGCGAATGGCGATAGGAAGCCTGACGGTTGTTCCTGATGTGCTTCTCAATGATGCGGTGACAATTCCCGGCATTGACATACCACAGGTTCCGATAATAAAGGGTGATGCGAAGAGCCTTACCATTGGTGCGGCAAGCATAATTGCCAAGGTGACAAGGGACAGGATAATGGTGGAGTATGACAGTGTGTATCCGGGATACGGTTTTGCAAGGCACAAGGGCTATGAGACGGCAGTGCATGCGCAGGCACTCAGGGAATTGGGGCCGTGTCCGATACACAGGCGCTCCTTTATCAAAAAATATTTGTGACATTTGTTGGTTGTGTTATTGGGGGTTGACATGGATTTTAACATTAACGGTAATTCAATATCCGGTCAAAATGCAGGCGGTTCAGGCAGCCTGTCAGCTTCAGGGCAGGTGCAGCAGGGACAGGCGGGTGTCGTCAATGGCACTGTCAATGCCTCCCCAAATGCGGGCGGGGTGGTCAGGAACCTTGCAAACCTAATGGCCGGGGATGCATTTAACGGCGAGGTGACAATGCTTGAGGGAAACAACGTGACCCTGACACTTGGGGATGGTTCGCTTGTCAATGCATCACTCAAGGGTGACGCAAGTGTCATGCTGGGGCAGAACCTCACATTTATGGTGCAGCAAAATGACGGCAATACCGTGACGCTTAAGTCCATGCAGCAGATAAGCGACCAGACGGCGTATGTGGCATCAAAGGCGCTTGAGGCGGCAGGGCTTGCGGAGACGCCCTCCAACATGGAGATGGTGCAGGAGCTTCTAAACCATAACATGTCAATCAACAGCCAGACACTCAATGACATGGCGAAGGCGTGCATAAGGTATCCCGAAGCGGGGCTTGACACCCTCGCAAGGCTTCAGAAGCTTGACATTCCCATTACAAGGGAGAACATTGAGCAGTTTGAGGCGTACAAAAGCTATGAGAACAGGCTTGACGGGGAGCTGACCAGCCTTACCAGCGGGCTTACGGATTACATTTCCTCACAGGCAGATGGGGGCGGCGCTGCTGTTGCCGAAGCATCCTCAAGGATATTGGACATTTTGTATGGAACCGGACAGGATGCGGGGGATGTGGCAGCCGGCCAGGAGGGGATGGAAAATGCCGTGGCACGGCAGGATGTGCAAAATGCAGGCGTGCAGCAGGATGTGCCGAATGCAGTCATGCAGCAGGAAACGGTGGAAAATGAGGCGGGCATGAATGTACACCCTGCACAGGCTGACGCAGCCATGCAAAATGGTGAGCCGATATCATCAATGCTTTCGGAGGCATCGAGGAACAGGCTTTCGGAAATGCTTGGGGAAGCTGTCAATGGCGGCATTTCGGATGACATAAGGCAGCAGCTTCTCGACGGGGGACTGTCTGCAAGGGATGCGCTGGGGCTTGTGAATGAACTGATAAAGAACAATGAAACGGATGGGGCAGCCCTTAAGAACATGCTTGAATCCAAGGAATATTCCGGGCTGATGGAGATGGTGATGAGGGACACCATGCGCATATCACCTGCCGATGTCAAGGACAAGAAGAACATCAGGGATTTTTATGCAAAGGTGCTCAAGTCAACTGACGAGCTGGCGAAGCTTGTGGATGAGAAGGACATGAATGACACGCAGCTTGCGAAGTCCATTTCCGACGTCAGGGACAATGTGGAGTTCATGAATGAGCTTAACAGGAACATGACATACATCCAGATGCCCATTAAGTTTTCCGAGAATAACGGCAATGGCGAGCTGTATGTGTTTACCAACAAAAAGAGCCTGCGTCAGAATAAGGATGAGGTGAGTGCGCTTCTGCACCTTGACATGGAAAACCTTGGCCCCGTGGACGTGTTCGTCAAGCTGAGGGACAAGAACGTCACCACCAATTTCTGCCTTGAGAGCGAGGAAATGCTTGATTTCGTGAACGAGCACATTGACCAGTTAAACGCAAGGCTTGAGGCGCTGGGGTATAACTGCAGGTTTGACATGAATGTCAGGGGTGACGACAAGGGGCATGTTGATTTCGTGGGGGATTTCCTTGATGCGGGAATGCCCGCCGTGACAAAGGCAAGCCAGTTGATGTTTGACAGAAAGGTGTAGGGAGCCTGCGTATGGCTGAATATAAATTCAAGGATTTCAAGAAGAAGGAAGAAGTCACAGAGGAGATTGACACTGACAAGGTTGCCGTGGCACTTGCCTATGAGCCGGGCGACAAGGCGCCAAGGATACTTGCCAGCGGCAGGGGCATCATCGCAGACCAGATAATACAGAAGTCAAAGGAGGCTGACGTTCCTGTGTACCAGGACGGCAAGCTTGCAAAGACGCTTGCAAAGCTGGAGATAGGGGATGCGATTCCGCCTGAGCTGTATGGTGTAGTTGCGGAGATTCTCGTTTTTGTCGATGACATGGACAGGATGCGTGCAAAGATGAAGAACAGGTGATTTTCATAATGGGGGAGAGTGTTTGAACAAAAGGAGCCTTGGAAGTGAAAAGGAGCGTATTGCCGCGGAATATTTAATACAAAACGGGCTAAAGGTAATCCATATGAATTATTACTGCCGCATGGGCGAGGTTGACATAATTGCCAGGGATGGGGAGTATCTTGTGTTCGTGGAGGTTAAGTACAGAAGGAATGCCGCACTTGGGCACCCGCTTGAGGCGGTGGATTACCGCAAGCAGTCAAGGGTGAGGAGGGCGGCTTCATTTTACATTGTGCAGCATTCCATATGTGATGGAGTGGGCTGCAGGTTTGACGTTGTGGCAATCCTGGGTGATGAGGTGACCTGGGTGAAGGATGCCTTTTAATGACGTGGCATGCCATGGATTGAAAATCAAAAATCGTGAAACGGGGGACGGTCAATGGAGCATGTGATAAAAAAGCCGTATAGTGAGGAAACCACTGTCATTGCGGGTGACAGTGTGAAATACATACAAAGCCGCAGGCTTAACGGGATTCCATGGGTTCTGAACGCATTTTCGACAAGGAAGGGCGGTGTGAGTGAGAACCAGTTTTCCTCAATGAACCTTAATTTTGCCAGGGGTGATGACCCCGACAATGTAAGTGAGAATTTCAGGAGGTTTGCGGCGGCAATTGGCACTGATGTGGACAGCATGGTTTATTCAATGCAGACTCACACAACCAATGTGGTGCGTGTGGGCAGGGCTGACAGGGGCAATGGAGTGACAAGGCCGCAGCGGTTCAGTGATGTTGACGGTCTCGTCACCAATGAGCCTGGTGTCTGCCTTGTCACCACATATGCTGACTGCATCCCGCTTTATTTTGTGGATGTTGCCAACAGGGCGATTGGGCTGTCCCATTCAGGCTGGCGGGGAACGGTTGGGAGAATCAGTGACCGAACGCTTGAATTGATGGGGCGTGAATTTGGGACAAAACCGCAGGACGTGGTGTGCTTTGTGGGACCGGGAATATGCAGGGAATGCTATGAGGTTGGACAGGACGTGGCTGACGCATTCATTGCCTCATACACAAAAGGACAGCTTGGGGGAGTGCTTTTTGACGGTGTGCAGGAGGGCAAGTACCAGCTTGACCTGTGGCGTGCCAATGTGGTGAACCTTTTTGAGGCGGGTGTGCCGGAGGACAACATACAGGTGACGGACATCTGCACCTGCTGCAATGCGGATTTCCTGTTTTCGCACAGGGCAAGCAAAGGCAGCAGGGGAGGGCTGTGCGGCTTCCTTGAAATCAGGGACTTGTGAAT
>CAYZYS010000151.1:0-5002 GCA_964482605.1 uncultured Bacteroides sp. | reverse complement strand
CCCTCCGGAATGGACATTCTCTTGCTGGCTGAGTCATCAAGGGTTCTCTCAAACCACTGTGTCGAGGACACAATTGCAGGATTCAGCGCATCCGCAATGACATAATCCGCGAGGGATGCCATTCTCTCGCTTCTCATTGGATTTCTCTTATAAGCCATAGCAGATGAACCAATCTGGCTCTTTTCAAATGGCTCCTCAACCTCCTTGAGGTGCTGCAAAAGCCTGATGTCATTGGAGAACTTGTGGGCACTTGCCGCAATTCCCGCAAGAACGTTCATCACCCTTGTGTCAACCTTCCTTGAGTAAGTCTGGCCTGACACCGGAACGCACTCCTTAAAGCCCATCTTTTCCGCAATGAGCCCATCGAGCTTTCTTGCCTTCTCATGGTCTCCCTCAAAAAGCTCAAGGAAGCTTGCCTGTGTTCCCGTTGTACCCTTGGAGCCAAGAAGCTTCATGGTGTCAAGCACATGCTCAAGGTCTTCAAGGTCAAGCATGAGCTCATTAATCCAAAGTGTTGCCCTCTTGCCCACGGTTGTAGGCTGCGCAGGCTGAAAATGCGTAAATGCAAGGGTAGGCAATGCCTTATAACGGTCTGCGAATTTTGCAAGCTCGCTGATTACATTGATGAGCTTCTTGCGAACCAGCCTGAGTCCCTCCGTCATGATGATGATGTCAGTGTTATCACCAACATAGCATGAGGTTGCACCAAGGTGGATTATCCCCTTTGCCTTCGGGCACTGGAGCCCGTATGCGTACACATGTGACATTACATCATGGCGCACCTTCTTCTCCTGTTCAATTGCATCTGCATAATTAATGTCATCCGCATGGCTTTTCAGCTCATCTATCTGCTCCTGTGTCACATTAAGGCCAAGCTCATGCTCCGCCTCCGCCAGCGCAATCCACAGCCTTCTCCAGGTGCGGAACTTCTTGTCCGGTGAAAATATGTACTGCATCTCCTTGCTTGCATACCTCTGTCCAAGAGGTGTCTGATACCTGTCATTCATATTGTTGTCCATTCCTTCTCCTTTACATTCCGCAATGCTTTTATTTATCCGATTTCCCCGCGTATGTCATGGTCCGGCGGTTCAATCGGGTATCTTCCCGTAAAGCAGGCATCACAATAGCCGCAATTGCCGCATATCATGTCACTGAGCCTGTCAACCTCCAGATAACCAAGGGAATCCGCCCCAATCATTTCACAAATCTCGTCAACCGTGTGGTTATGGGCAATAAGCTGGTCCCCTGATGGAATGTCCGTCCCATAATAGCATGGATGCATGAACGGCGGTGAGCTGATTCGCACGTGAACCTCACTTGCACCGGCATTTTTAAGCATCGTGACAATCCTCTCACTTGTGGTTCCACGGACAATCGAATCATCAATCATGATTACCCTCTTGCCCTTCACCACCTCGGAAAGCACATTCAGCTTCACCTTTACGCTTGATTCCCTCATCTGCTGCTTTGGCTTGATGAACGTCCTTCCGACATAGCTGTTCTTGACAAATGCAACGCCATACGGAATCCCTGATTCAAGGGAATACCCAAGTGCTGCCGCATTGCCTGACTCCGGCACGCCAACAACCAGGTCAGCCTCCACCGGATGTGACTTGGCAAGTATGCGGCCTGCGTTAATCCTTGATTCATACACGCTCACACCGTCTATCACGCTGTCCGGCCTTGCAAAATATATATATTCAAATATGCAGCTTGCTTTTCTTTCCTGCGACATGCTTGTGTCCGAGGCAATTCCCTCATGGGTTATGGTAACAATCTCACCAGGCAGCACATCCCTCACAAACTCCGCCCCCACCGTGTCAAGCGCGGCAGTCTCCGACGAAAGGAAATATGCATTGTCCCTTTTCCCTATGCAAAGCGGCTTAAAGCCAAATGGATCCCTTGCACCAATGAGCTTGCGCGGGCTCATGACTATCAGGGAATATGCGCCCTTAATCTTCATCATGGCATTCTTTACCGCAGCCTCAACGGTAGGTGTGTTGATTCTCTCCCTTGCAATGTGGTACGCTATCACCTCTGAATCAATGGTGGTCTGGAATATCGCACCCGTCATGGAAAGCTCATCCCTTAACTCCACGGCATTGAGAAGATTCCCGTTATGTGCAAGTCCAAGCGTTCCCTTGACGTAATTGAGCACAAGCGGCTGTGCATTTTCACGGGTTGAGCTGCCTGCGGTTGAATACCTCACATGCCCCACGCCGATGTTGCCCTTAAGCCTTTCAAGGGTTTCCGGTGTAAACACCTCATTTACAAGGCCCATGTCCTTATGTGACAGCACCCTTCCCTTGGGTCCATCGGTGTCACTCACCGCAATTCCGCAGCTTTCCTGTCCCCTGTGCTGCAGGGCAAACAATCCGTAATAGATTGTGGATGCCACATCATTGCCATCAAAATCATATACCCCGAAGACACCGCACTCCTCATGCGGCTCATCCCCATCCTGCATAACCTTAAAGCAGTCCTCGTTCATGCTGTCCTCATCTTTCCAATTATAATTTGATTTTGGTCCATTGTTTCCTCATCATCCGGAAACCGCATACCGGATTCCGAGCCGTCCACATACATGCTTTGTGGACAAGCGCAATAAATTATAAAGCATTTGCCCCCTAAAATCAACTGCAAAGAAATGGACGGCAAAACTTCTTCGTGAATTTTATATAAATTCGCACCTAATAGGTTTGTATCTGTTGCACTTTTAAGATTTTTAAGTATAATATGGAGAAATTTATGCTCACCGTTTTTGCCGCCCTATCTCAACTTGAAAGAGAGCAACTCAAACAGCGACAGCGTGAGGGTATCGAAATTGCTAAGGCACAGGGCAAATACACAGGTCGAAAGCCTATCCCTACGGATTGGACGAAGTTCGGGCAGCTTTATGTGGAATGAAAAGCTAAGCACATTACAGGCAGGGATTTTATGCGGAGAATGGAGTTATCGGCTAATACTTTCTACCGCCGTGTGCATGAGTAAGAAACACATAACGGTATTACCGAGCCGACCTCTGCTTGACTATGCCCTCTGGCGAACGGAAATTCCCCTCAGAGCCGTGCGAGCCTGCGGAGCGTAAACTTTTAACCGCCTAAAAGAACAAGCTCTCAGAGCGTTCCTGAGAGCTTGCGGTTAGATATTCAGTTCCAATAGAGTATGTGCTTGTTATGGAATATGCCATAATACTGTTTTGGGCTTACGCAGAACGGAATGTTAATGTGCCAATAGATTACAGTTGACATTACAATAGTTACTAATGTTAATGATGTTTATTTGACAAGAATGCTCATTTAAACAAGGTTGTCTGCAAATAGATTATTCTGAAAAATCTGTGCATTCAAGGATTGTTCTACTTACGGCATTAAAGAGGATATAACCGGGCTTTTCTCCTTTACTGACATCCAGATACCAAATCGGAATTGAAATGCCGCTATCCTTCCGGTAGATCATCAATTCATATGAATGAATCTCGATATCCTTATTTATGACTTTACGTACCTCTCTCGGAGAAATCGCATTCTCTGCCCTGCAAGAGATATCCTCGGCATATCTGCCCTCAATCGAAAGAAGTTTTCCATCTTGATCCGTCAAGAGCCGAAATCCATACTGATAAACGGGAATATCCTGATACATCTGTATCATATTGTAAACAGTTCCATCGTTCTCAACCGATTCAATTTTGCACGCAAAGGTTAAGCTGTCAATTTGCAAAATCTGCTGAAACTGCGACAGCACAGTTAGTGCATCCGAATTATTCTGAATCCGAATATCGTCAAAACTTCCTTCCATTATGACATATCCTGTTTCTTCATCCTTCAATAACGTCAAATCATAGCGTTCTTTCAACTCATCAAAGCTGTAACTGTCTGAAAGCGTGAGGTTTTCTGTCGTCATAGTCTGACTGCGAACGATGACCTTATCTCCTTCTTTGACCATGTCTTCTTTACTCCTACAGCTTGTAAGCAAAGACAAGAGTGAACCCAACAATACCATAATAATAAAACGATTCATGCTCAGTCACCTATGGAAATCGAATCACTGTGGTTACTATACGTATCCATTTTGGTAAAGCTATCGTTATGAAGCTGATACTGAATATCTGAGCAGATTGTCCGTTTATATTGCAAATGCCGTAAGAAAAAAAAACAGCATTACAATTACGAGAGTTATCATACAACTCAGATGACTATTTGCATAATACCCACCTACAAATTTTCTTAATCCAATAAAGACGGCTATGAACACAATAACCGCAGGTAGCGTATGGGAGATTAGTGCAATCAGCAGGACCATAAGGAAACTCAGCAAATCAGAGATTGGCAACTCCATTCCGTAAGCGTAGATTACTTCTTTGGATTCTTCTGATATATTCTAAACCACAAAAAAGTGTGCTATGCTTTTTGCAAGTTTTGAAATCATTTCTAATTCACTTACTGCAAAAATCATAGCACATGATAACAATATTTTCAACAGGACCAGAACCACAGATGGACGGCAAAACTTCTTCGTGAATTTTATATAAATTCGCACCTAATAGGTTCTTATCTATTGCACTTTTAAGATTTTTAAGTATAATAGATAGTGTAGGAGGTGTTAATAATGGCACAGGCAACTTTTAGTGTCCGTATGGATGAAACCTTAAAGCGTCAATTTGATGCCCTTTGTGCAGATTTTGGAATGAACGCAACAACGGCATTCAATATCTTTGCACGGGCTGTTGTCAGGGAAAGAAAAATCCCATTTGAAATCCAGGCTTCTGAGGAAGTGACAAGAGCCTCTGGTATGCAGGCATTCCTAGCCCTGCGAGCCGAGGCTGAGAAAAATGGAGTTCAGGATTTAAGTTTAGGTGAAATCAATGAAGAAATCAGGCAAACACGGTACGGAGGTGAATAAATGACTTGCTATGCAGTAATTGACACAAACGTTCTTGTTTCTGCGTTGCTTTCAAGTCATGATGACGCCGCTACTGTTTTGGTCGTTGGAAAATTATTCT
>CAYZYS010000150.1:0-5008 GCA_964482605.1 uncultured Bacteroides sp. | reverse complement strand
TTTCTGATTTTTCATAGCATCACCCCCATTCCGTAAAAAAATGGAGGCCATAACCCACCCTGCAACACGGTTGTCCAGGGGATAATATATCATGTGTTCCCCATGTTTGCAACTGTGCACAATATTAATTTGACACTCCCCATGGCTAAAACTTCGGGGTTTTACCGCCTCAATTACAAAAAAAAAAGCAACCATCCAGTCCTGAAAAAAATAATGGCCCAATTGGCACTTACAAACCCATTGCAGGCGTGGTATCATTACATTGCAAGGACAACCGCCCACAAGGTGGGTTGGCCGAGTTAATAAGTAGAAAAATCCATTCTTCCGCTGGTCAAAGTTTTGGGATGGTTTTTTCTATGTAGTATTACTTACAATTCATGAAAACAAAAGGGGCAGGCACAACCTGCTCCTTTTGCTGATTATGGGCTTCATGGTTTTCACCATCCCTCAAATGTCTTTACTTCCCTGTAATCGTAATTGAAATTGTCCCCATCCACAAAATCCTGATAAAGCACTGGCAGCCACCATCTTTCCGGAGACCTGTGGAGGTTGGTGAGTTCCGAGTTGCTGACGGTGTACATGGTTGAGTTTTCCGACAGGCTTGAATTGTTAGTCACCCTGAACCCCTTGGTGGTGCCTGCACTTCCTGCTTTAATCGGGATGAAATACGAACCATCCGGGAGGATTGCATAGTAGGCATACCCATCAGTAAACACAATTTCTATATCTGATACGTCGATTTTCTTGTTGTTATATGTAAATGTTCCATTTCCTTTCGTGTCTTCAACTGAGCATGTGCCCCAGCTCCTCCAGTCACTGTTAAAGCCAAGCACCTTGCACATGTCGTTCATGTACATTTCCATCTGGGTCTCCCCCGTGGATGAGGTGCCGTCATAAAAGCGGTATTTTGAGAGGTCCTCCACGTTGAGCTGGGAAAGTGCCTGCTCATATGCATCACGCGTATTGACGAGCTTGCCCGGTTCCGTCGTTGAAAAGAACCCTACCACGTCATCACTTTCACGCACCATCTCTGATGTCGTGTAAAGCCCGGAATTGACGTCCTTTATCTGCACCACTGCGCTTTTTGTGTGGCTTGTGAGCCTTGACACGGAATCAAATCCCGTTGTCAGGGCAACACTTGGGTACGTGACGGTGCATTCCACCTTCAGCGTCTTGTTGGAATTGTCTATTATGGGCGTTGACACGCTGAAATTGACCCCCGTCCTCAATGACAGTTTTGACACGGAAAGCAGTTCATTGTAATATTCCGCCACCCATGCGTCATTATACGTCCCTGTCGACCTGTCATACGAGCACGTCGCTATTGAGTTGGCAAACCCGTCCGCAAGCACCTGTGCCCTTGAATTGTAAACTGCGTGCATGCTCACGGACAGTTCAAGGATGAACAGTATGAATATGAAGAACACCACAAAGCAGCTCAGTATGGCATTGCCGTTCCCTGATTCCGGGTCAATCTTCCCTGGTTTCCTGAAGCCGAGGGAAATCCTGGCCCTTGGCATATTGACTTCCATAAGCTAAAAACCTCCTTCTGAAATGAATTTCCATGGGAATTTCCATCCCACGGTTCATAGTATGGAAAGCACCATGTGGAGACACTCATGCCGTGGCAAACAAAAACCCCGGCATATGCCGTGGAATAAGGCAAGCATCCATGTGCCATACCTCGTAAAAAGTAACCCCCAGTTTGGACTAACCGGGGGTTGATATACAATGTTCCTGTGCCGCACATTGTGAAGCGTGTTTGGTTAGGCAATGTTCCTGTGCCGTACATTGCGAAACGTGTTTGACTAAACGGTGTTAATGACGCACACCGTAAGGCGTCTGTATGTTCATTATATGCCAAAAGCTGGGTTTTAGCAACATGCGTGAAACAAAAATTTTCTTGCCATGCCATTCATAATTACATTAGGCTCGGAAACCCATTACCTTCAGGTGATGGGTAGTTGACCCATGTGCCATCATGTGGAAACAACCATCACAAATCCATGAGCCACCTTGCCACCTGTGGGTATGAACCCCCAAAGCAGCCTGCCATGGACCTTGCCTTCCCACGGTCCATTACCGCCAGCAGGGCAAGCTGTTCCATGACCTTGCGGCCTGTCATGCCAAGCTGGTGCAAATCGTCACGTGCCTTTTCGCATGGAAGCCCATACTGGCAATGGAACGTGTAGGCGCACATTTCCATGATGTACGGGTTTCTCCTGAGCATTTCATCCTGCCTGCCCACATCCGCGTCAGTCGCGCCTGAACCCATTGCCATGAGGCGGCCAAGCAATCCCTCCATCCTGCGAAGCTCATTTGCAGGCTCGTTTTTCCTGTGGCACACAAGACATGGTGCCATTGCATTGTACATGTCCATCATAATTCCTCCTTTTCCCCTAATGGATTATACCACGCCTTCCTTGGGACACTACGCCTTTTTTTTTTGGCAGTGCCGCATGATTTGCAAAACCCCGGTCCAACACGGACCGGGGAAAATGGAATCAATGAAGCATCCAGCTCTCATCATCAGCCTTGATGAAAGCCCTGAAATCCCTTCTCACGGAAGCGGCAAACTCCTCACGCTTCTGCTCGATGTCAATTTCAGCCGGCTTTTGGGGGCTGGCAGCCTCCTTTTTTGCCTCCTCAAGGATTTGGAACCCCGATGCCGTGGCCTCGTAGGACACCGACCCGTCTTCCTTCTCCTTGGTCTTTATCCCGCTTGTGCGGAACAATACCAGGTTTCCTTCCTTTATCTGGGCATTGGCGGCCGAGGCCTGGTACACGGGGGTGTCAAAGTTGGGGTTGTCCCATAGGTGGACCTTTACCCACTTTGTCTTTGCCCCCGGCTGTGCCTTCCCGTCATTCAGCGGCACGGCGAAAGTCACCTTTTTCGTGCCGTTGTCATACTCATCCATCGCATATTTCACGCGGGCATAGCCGTATATTGCCGTTATTGGGGGAGTACCGTCGTCCTCCTTCTTCAGGGGAATCTCACTGCCGGGGTACTTAAGGTAGTACCCCTTGCCCACGCCTGACGGGATGTCAAAGCGCCCGTACAGGCACACGTTTGAGTTTTCATGTGCCTTACAGTTCACCAGGTTGCGCAGGTAATTCCTTCCCGGTCTTCCGTCCCTGAAATCGCCTGAGTTGTCCCAAAAGGACACCATCAGGTTTTGCCTTTCGGAGTTTTCCTGTGCCTCAAGGTACAGCCTCCCAACACGGTCATCCCCGGTTTCAACTTTCCTCACAATCCCTGCAATGCAGGCATTGCCGGTGTCTTTATTGCATATCACATCCCTGTTCCTCCTTTCATGGGATTACCACCCCCCGCCACAAGGGGAGGGGTGGGTCTTTCTCATTTCTCCTTCATTGCAAGGGGCTGTGTCCAGCCGTCCCACCATATGGCCTGGCTTATCATCTGCTGGAGCGCGGTGATGTCATCCTCGCACATGGTGAGGCAGTTTCCCCTATTGTCCTTGTACTCGATGTTCCCCACTGAGTCCATCAGGAGGCACACCAGGGAGAACGCGGACCAGTAAAGCCCCTCGTCCACCTGTGACTTGAGGAGCGCGATGAGTGCCTTTGCGTTTGCGTCCCCAAGCCTCTTCCTCATGAGCCCCATGACAAGGGTGTCAAGGACGCCAAGCGGGTTATCCACCTGTGTCATCTCAAGCTCGAAGAACCGTTCCAGGTCCCTCGTGTAGAGGGTGAACAGGTTCTTGTCAACCTTGTCGAGGAATTTCTGAAGGTCAAAGTCACCGGTCCCCTCATGCTTTGAGAGGATGCACCCCGGTGATGTCGGGACCTTCGTGCTGCCCAGCCCGCCTGAATACCCAAGGAGGTACCCGCCGCCATTGCTGGTGCGGAAGCCGCCCTCCACAATCAGCGAGGAGCAAAGCGTACCGCTGTTCTGGATGTGCACGTACGGGATGAGCTGCCACTCATACCCATAAGTCTGGGCGATTTCCGAGGCTTTTTCAATGAAGTCAATGTACACGTGCGTGTACTTGTTGTTCATTGACCATTTTACCTGTACGTTGTTTGTGTTGCCAATCTGCGAGTCCCACTTGTAGCCACCGATGACCTTTGCGGCATGCCGCAGGATGTCCATGATGACCGTTGACTGTGGGAAGTCCTGGAAGCTGGTGGTTGCCAGTGCCCATGCCTTGGCGCCCGTGTGGGCGTTCTTCTCCTCACGGACAATGAGCGTGAGGCCCACGTCCTTTTCCTGGAGGATTTTTGCCATGGCAAAGTCCCTGCCATACCTGACGTCCAGTGACGCGGTGTTACCGATTGTGTTACCGGATAACCCAGCCCTCGTCTTGAGGGTGTCAAGGAGCAGGTCGTTTGTCACGTACAGACGCTGCCCCACCATCAGGACCAGCGTGGACGCGAGGATTTCCGTTTCCTCCCATCCCTTCTCCTTGAATAAGTGGCACGGGATGTTGGTGATTCTTACATTCCCAATGTCTGACGGGTGCACATAATAGGAATACACTTCAGTCCCCGCCGCGTCCTGTGTCTTGCCAATCAGGGTAAGGAGCCTTATCTCCTTGCTGTTGATGGCAATTTTCTCCGTTGCCGTGTCCAGCCTGCGGAGTGCAGGTTCAAGTTTCTGGAACTCAGTTCCTTCAACTCCCCAAGAGTCTGAGGCAAGTATTGCCCCAGGGTTCAGATAATTGTTCATATGTTCCTCCTTCTGCCACAACGTGGCAATTAAATTTATCACGTTAACATTGCCTGTTCCACTACCTTGACATTCTGATGGCCGCAATCATTGCCCTGGCCTTGTCAAGGTTCATGGACTCCTCCTTTAGCTTGCCCATTATTGACAGCTTATCCCCCTGGCTTATCTCACCAGTCTGGTACATCCGGCTGATTTCAGGAAGGATTTTTCTCATCTCATGTTTTTCCATTTTTGCTTCACCTCCTTTAAACATGCCAATCAGTACCATTAGTATGACTGTGTCCATTGTACGGAATTGGATGCACGGCATGGGGATGG
>CAYZYS010000149.1:0-5047 GCA_964482605.1 uncultured Bacteroides sp. | reverse complement strand
CCCACGGTCAATAACCTGGTAGAACAGCCCCGTCTCCTTGTCCTGGTACTTCAGAAGGCCTTTCACCGCCTCCTTGAACAAATCCTTCAGCTCGGCATAATACTCATACACGCACTGGTCAATGTTGTCAAGGCATTCAATCAACGCCAGCAGGTACCAGCCCATGGAACGAAGCCACGTATTCTGCGAAAGTCCGGTCTTTTTATCAGCCCAGTACATCTCCCTGCTTTCGTCATACGCATGCAGGTACAGCCCGCGCTTGTCATCATACATGTTCTTCCTCACATTGCGAAACTGGGTGATGATGTCGTTGTAATGCTCCTTGCCGCCAAATCTTGTCTCATACATCATATAGAACATCTGTCCCATGTAAAGTCCATCCAGCCATACCTGATTAGGATAAATTTTCTTATGCCAGAAGTTACCTTCATTATTCCTCGGCTGGCTCACAAGCTGCTGCCTCAGCACCTCAATCGCCTTCCTGTACTTCTCCTCCCCCGTCTCGTCATATGCGAAGAACAGCACAGTTCCGGTGCTTATGTTGTCAATGTTGTAATCCTCCTCATGGTAAAAGTTCAGGCTTCCATCATCATTGACATATTTTTTTAGATAATCCAGTATAAATGTCTTGTACTTTTCCTGTCCTGTCACCTGGTACATCATCTGCAGCCCCTTCAGGACACAGCCATCCTCATAATTCCACTTGTCCACCTTGGCGCTCACAAACCTGTCCATGTAACCATCAATAAATTGTTCCACTCTTTGATTTTCCATTCCCTCTCCATTTCTCCTGCACTTATTTTTTGTTCCCTTATTTCCCCGCATTTACTTCACTTGGGAACATACGAAAAATAATCAAACTCCGCATTGAGTATGTAGTCCCTTCCGCCGTGGCCATACATCCCCACCATGGCACCCGTGAAGCGCTTCCCCTTCTTAATTCCCTCATCGCAAAGGTAATTCACATTGTCCAGCGTGACAAAATGCTCCCACTGGTTGCCATCATAGCTATAATAAAACGCCCTCCGGAGATAGTTGGTCACCACCTTCAGGTAAATGCTCCGCTGCTTTCCGTCAACCAGTACCCCGTCGCAGGCAATGTCCTCATCATCAATGTGCTGCAGCACATTTATCCTCATGACGTAGGCGGGAACCCTTATTCCGCTTTCATCATCCTGAACCGATGCCTCCATGAACACCCCAAACTTAAGGTATGTATTTTCATCATAATAGCAGGTCATGCCTGCGTCCTGCCCAAATGCCATGGGGTTCAGCTTCATCTTGCACTCTGCCTCAAAGCGCAGGTGCTCCTGCCGCCTTAGCACCACATTCCTGCTGTTAATGCTATTCAGGTCTTCCACGCTTCCCTTGATTCTTATGTGGCTTCCCGACAAGACTATGCCGTCATTCTCAGGTATCCTTGGAAACATCCACTGATAATCAAGGTAGCTTCTGGTGAAATCGTCCTTATCCTTTGGCTCGTACACGTACTCCGGGAGGTTCGGCTTAACCTGCAGCACACTTGGTCCCTTGAGGCCATTCACCATCGGCCAGCCGTCAGCAGTCCAGGTTATTGGGTCAAGCGCCGTTTCACGCCCAAGTATGCTCAGCTTACCACCAACAGGCCTTCCGCACAGGTACACCATATACCACTGCCCATTCTGGGTCTGAACCGGCTTCCCGTGCCCGCACCGCTGAATCCCCGCCTCAGGGTTATTCTGCCTCATTATCGGGTTGAATGGACAGGGCTCATACACGCCCATGAGTTCCCTCGAGCGCGACACCGTTATGCAGTGCCCCATTCCCGTACCGCCCTCCGCCTGGAACAGATAATAATACCCGTCCTTTTTCAGCAAATGCGGTCCCTCAGGGTTGCGCCTGTTGCTCCCGTAATAGAGCATTGTCGCAGCACCCGCCTGCCTTGTGGCATCGGCACTCAGCTCAAAAATCCTCGCCCCGCGGTTTAGCAGCATGTATCTCCTGCCATCATCATCATTGAATATTGACGGGTCAATTCCGTCCTCATTAATTATTGAAGGCTTGCAATAAGGTCCCTCAGGTCTTTCGGAAGACACCACAATCTGCTTCCTGTACACATTTCCCGTGTCATTGAGCCTCAGCGTCGCCGCTATGTAAAATTTCCCGTCATAATAGGAAATGTCAGGCGCCCAATAGCCCCTTCCGCCCTCAAGCCCATCAAGCTGCGCCCAGTCAGGGTTGGTTATTGCATGCCCGATTATCTCCCAATGCACCAAATCCCTGGAATGCGATATTGGAATGCACGGAAAATATATAAATGAGGAGTTGACCATATAATAGTCCTCCCCCACCCTGACAATCGACGGGTCCGGGTAAAAGCCCGTCCTAATTGGGTTTCTGTACAAATCCTTGTAAGCAGCGCCCACAACCTGCGCATAATACGCCTCTATGTCCATAAATCGGTTGTCCCTTGCCATGTCATATGGCGTGACAAGGTTGCAGTCCCCTGAAAGCGGCGACAGCCCAACCCTCTCCACCAGATACCTGACAACTGCAAGGCTACCTGACATGGTGGCATAATGCAGCATATTCCTCTGGTCCTTGTCAACAAGGTTCATGCTTGCCATGGAATTTTCCACGATATATCTCACTATCGACAGGTTGCCGCCCTTTGCGGCATGGAACGCCATTGCAATCCCCTGCTCGTCAACCTCATGTATTGCCTTGGGGTTTCTCTCAAGTATCACCTTGACCTGCCCAAGGTTTTCCAGGTAAATGGCATTTTCCAACTGGTTATTCACAACCATCACCCCTAATTCTCATTATTTACCGTCATCACACCTTTAGTCTATGAGCAGTGACGGGTCCTCATAATCATCATCCGCATTCATCAAAATGTCCGAATACGGGCTTCCAAGCTTTCTCAGTTCCTCCGCGATTATCTGCGCAAAGCGAAATGCACCCTCATACTGGAGGTGTGTGTCATCCTTCTTGCCATCAGGACAATACGGGTAAACACCAGGCTCCACGTGCATGAACCAGCTTCTTGTTGCCTCCTCGCCAAACTGCTCCATAAGCTCAAAGCTAAGGGAGCACAGGTCAATCACGGGGACATTTTCCCTTGCACCAAGCTCCTTCATGGCATCCGGATAATCCAAATGGGAGCCTGTTTTCAGCGTCTTTCCGTCATCATTGAACTTTCTTCTGTAAAGTGGCGTTATGAGGACAGGAAATGCCTCCTTGTCCCTTGCAACGGATATGTATCTCCCAAGGTATTCCTGAAATGAGCCAAAGCTTTCCGTGTACCTGGTCACATCCTGTTTTTTCTCATCATTATGGCCAAATTGTATGTACAGGTAATCCCCTGCCTTAATCTTACGCTGTATTGCGTCAAGCCTTCCCTCGTCGATGAAGCTCTTGGAGCTCCTGCCGTTCTGGGCGTAGTTCTCAATATACACCCCCGGTCTCACAAACCTCTCAAACGCCTGTCCTATGCCCGTCTGGGGAAAGCTCACAAACTTATTCTGCTTAACCGTTGAATCCCCTGCCCAATATATAGTTTTCGCCATATCCTGCACTCCTGTAAATATTAGAAACTGTCCTTTAAATTTTACTACATAATGAGCTAAAATTCCACCTCAAAATAAATATAGGACCGCTCAAAAAAATCCCATGTGGCGAGCCACATGGGATTGAAGGTTTTTGGATTGTAATGTAAGTACGGTCTGGATTACTCCTTAACGGCACCTACGTTAACGCCCTGTACAAAGTAATCCTGAAGTATTGGATAGAGAATCATGAAAGGAAGAATGGCAACAATTGTTGCTGCATTCTTGATTGTATTGGCAGGTACACCGCCATCATCAGGGATATCGCTATCCATAACCATGTTACGCAGCTTAATCTGGAAGTTAAACAGCGCATTGTTGGTTACATAAATCTTGAAGTTGGTATAATCATTCCAGAATGTAACCATGAACATCAAGCCGATTGATGCAATGGCTGCCTTTGAAAGAGGAAGTACAATCCTGAAGAAGATTCCCATTGGGGAACATCCGTCAATCTGTGCTGCCTCGAAAAGGCTTCCCGGAATACCTTCAAAGAAGTTTCTCATAAGTACAAGGTTATATACATTAATAGCCAATGGGAAGATAACTGAACCCAAGGTATTAAGCAAACCTAATCTCATCATTACCAAGTATGTAGGAATCATACCACCATTGAATATCATGGTGAACAAAAGCATATTGGCAAAGAAGTTACGTCCCGGCATCTCAAACTGAATCAACACATAAGCACCAAGTGTTGAAAGAGTAAGACCGAGGAATGAACCGCAAACGGTTACAAATACTGATATAAGGAACGGTCTGTACAAGGATGACTTTGTCACAATCTCCTTATAGCCCTTAAGTGTGAACTTCTGCGGCCACAGGTTCATACCATAGCCAGCAGTGGCATCAAGGGAGTCGACAATGACCTTCCACAAAGGTACCATAATTACCAGTGAGAGTATGATGAAGATAATGGCATTCACAATAGGGAACACCTTAACCTTTTTCTTTCTTTTCCTAACTACTACGTCGCTCATTCTTCACACCCTCCTTATACAATACCGCGTCCGCGGACTTTTTTACTTGCATAGTTACAGATGATGACGAGAACACCGCTGACAACGGAACGGAAGAGACCAACCGCCGTTGTGTAACCGTAATCAGAACGACCACCGCCGAAGGTCTGGCGGTAAATGTATGTCTGAAGTACGTTGGACACATTGAGCACCGCATCATTGTACAATACGAATACTGACTCGAACATGTTCATAACCTTTGCAAGGTTAAGAATGAATACAGTGATGATTGTATTAGCCAATGCAGGCAATGTGATATATCTCATCTTGTTGAAACGGTTAGCGCCATCAATGTCGGCAGCCTCATAAAGCTCAGGGCTGATGCCTGACAGCGTGGCGAGGAAGAGGATGGTTCCCCAACCTGTATCCTTCCAAATGTTGATGCAAAAATATGTACCAACCCAGTAATGCTCATCACCAAGGAAAAATATACCATTGCTT
>CAYZYS010000148.1:0-5166 GCA_964482605.1 uncultured Bacteroides sp. | reverse complement strand
CATTTGGCAGGGTGGTTGCGACCAGCTTTTTCGCGGCGTTGCACGTAATCATACTTGTGCTGTCAACAGACCTTGGCGCGGCGCTGATATTTTTCATAGTGTACGTCATGATGCTATTTGCCGCAACCAAGCAGTGGCTTTACCTTATTGCGGGCTTTATCCTTGGGGCTGGCGCATGTTGTGCCGCATACAGGCTTTTTGCGCATGTGCGTGTGCGTGTGACCGTGTGGCTCAACCCGTGGGATTACATAGAGGACAGGGGCTACCAGATTGCCCAGTCATTGTTTTCAATAGGAACGGGTTCATGGTTTGGGACAGGGCTTTGCCAGGGAAGTCCGGGGATGATTCCCGTGCCGGAGAAGGACTTCATTTTTTCCGCAATATGTGAGGAGTTTGGGGCGGTATTTGCAATAGGAATCATAATAATATGCTTTGTGAATCTCCTGCTGATACTCAACATTGCATTGATGTGCAAGACATATTTTTACAGGTATGTGGCACTTGGCCTTGGCGTTACATATGCATTTCAGGTGTTCCTCACCATTGGAGGCGGAATCAAGCTGATTCCGATGACGGGGGTCACGCTGCCCTTTGTGAGCTACGGGGGCAGCTCGCTTACAAGCTCAATCCTCATGTTTGCGTTGATTAACGGCATGTACATAATGCGTGAAAAGGATACCTCCGGAGCCGCCAAGGCAAAGGGCAGGCGCAAAAAGTCAAAGGCAGGGAAGTCAAAGGCAGATGTTGATGTCTCCACAACAAGGGTGCTTGACAGGGGAACCGTGACCATAGAGGTGATATTTGGAATCCTGTTTGCAATGCTCATCGGCTATCTTGTGTATTTTGATTACAAGCTGGCGCCGGATGTGCTTAACAACAGCTATAATACCAGAATCAGCGCCAATGAGCAGAAGGTGTCGAGGGGCAGCATACTGGCAAGCAATGGCTCCGTCCTTGCCTACACCCAGGTGGATGATTCAGGTGCCGAGGAGAGGGTGTATCCATACGGCAAGGTGTTCAGCCATGTGGTGGGCATGTCCACAAGGGGAAAGACAGGGATTGAAGGGCTTTGCAATACATGGCTCACCAGGTCGGACAGCAGTGTTGTGAAAAATGCCTACGCACAGCTCTCAGGCAGCAGGCTTGCGGGAAATAACGTGCAGACCACGCTTGACGTTCAGCTTCAAAAGGCGGCATACCTTGCGATGGAGAACAACAAGGGTGCGATTGTGGTGATGGAGCCGTCCACGGGGAAGGTGCTTGCAATGGTGTCAAAGCCGGACTACAATCCCAATGATGCGATTGACCAGTGGGAGGATTGGCTTTCCTATGACAGCAGTGATTCGGTGCTTTTGAACCGTGCCACACAGGGCTTGTACCCGCCGGGTTCAACCTTCAAGATACTCACGGCTATTGAATATATCCGCGAAAATAATGATTTTGAAAGCTTCAGGTATAGCTGCAGCGGCAGCACGACACATTATACTTCCACGATACACTGCTATAATTCAACGGCACACGGATATGAGACGCTTACAAAGGCATTTGCCAATTCATGCAATTCAGCATTTGCCGACATAGGGCTTGAGATTGACTGTGACAGCCTTAATTCACTTGCGGGGGATTTCCTTTTTAACACGGAGATTCCAATTGGAATCGAGTCCAGCAACAGCAGCTTCACGCTGCAGGGCAATTCCTCGGTGGGGGAGAAGATGCAGACCACGATAGGCCAGGGAAAGACGCAGATAACACCGCTTCACAATGCGATAATCGCATCGACGATAGCCAATTCGGGTGTCATGATGAAGCCGTACCTTGTGGAGAAGGTAATGTCAGCTGATAACAAGGTCATTGAGACATATGAGCCGGAAAGCCTTGGGCAGGTTATAACCGAGGAGGAGGCACAGGCACTCACCGGATTCATGGAGGAGGTAACCGCAAGCGGGACAGGAAGAAGCTTCCGGAGCACGGAGTACAAGGTGGCAGGCAAGACAGGTACGGCACAGTTTGATGAAACCTCTGAGGATGACCATTCATGGTTTGTGGGCTTTGCGCCTGCTGAAAACCCTGAAATAGTCGTGAGCGTGGTACTTGAGGGCGGTTACTCAGGGTATGACAGTGCGCAGGAGGTTGCGAAAAAGGTGATGGATGCGTATTTCACAAAATGAATTTCGTTTACGGGATAATTTGATTTGCCAAGTTAATTTACAAAATGGACTTGCCTATACAGATGTTTGAGAGTATAATGTTTCCATATAGGTAGCCACCGGACAGGAGGGATTGCAATGATTGAAGCAACGAGCTGTGGCGGCGTGGTAATCTACAGGGGCAAGGTTCTTGTCCTATATAAGAATTACAGGGACCGCCATGACGGCTGGGTACTTCCCAAGGGTACCGTGGAGCAGGGTGAGAGCCATGAGGACACGGCAGTGCGGGAGGTAAGGGAGGAAAGTGGCGTGGAGGCGCATATCGTGGAATATGTTGACCAAAGCAGCTATACGTTTTCCATACCCGGTGACAGTGTGGACAAGACGGTTTACTGGTATCTGATGGGTTCTGACAGCTATTACAGCAGGCCGCAGAGGGAGGAAGCCTTTGCGGATTCAGGCTATTACAAGTACCATGAGGCATACCATCTTTTGAAGTATCCCAATGAAAGGCAGATACTTGAGAAGGCATATGCCATGTACATGGAGCTGAAGAAAAATGGCAGTTGGAACCGGAAAATACACTTCTAGGATAAAGATGTACTGCATATGTATGTTAAGGTGTGGAGGTTAGTATGGGGTTGGTACAGTCGGTTGACGGCAATGGTTATGCCGTTGTCCTACAGGATGATGCAGCCGTTGCCAGTGTGGGCGACAGTGATTTCGACAGTATTTACAATAACAATACAAGGACGCTGGAGGACATATTTCAGGATGTTGCCAGTGAGTATGATGTTCCGGTTGACCTTTTGAAGGCTGTGGCGGAGGCTGAGTCGGGCTTTGACCCGGATGCGGTTTCCTCCTGCGGTGCTTCGGGGATAATGCAGCTTATGCCGGAGACGGCGAAGGGGCTTGGGGTCGATGATGTGTTTGACCCTGAGCAGAACATAACGGGCGGTGCGAAGATGCTTGCGTACCTGCTGGATGACTATGACGGTGACACCACGCTTGCGCTTGCGGCGTATAATGCGGGCAGTGGTGCGGTTGCCAAGTATGGTGGGGTTCCACCGTATGAGGAGACCAATAATTACATAAAGAGAATCAACAGCATTCTTGACGGCGGGCTTGAAAAGGATTTATCATATATACAGGTCGGAACAGGGAAAACCGATGACGGGGCTTCGGCGTCGGATACCGTGGTGAAGGGCGCACAGGGGATTGCGGGAACCACGAGGATACACGGTCAGGACATACCAGTCAGGGTTGTGGACAGTGATTCATCAGATGGTGAGCTTTTCTCATATGATGACTATCTGAAGTTTGTTGAGGTGTACCTGAAGCTGCTGGATGAGCTTATGGATGAGGGCGGGTCTGACGAGGACACGGCACAGGATGAATCCACGGTGAGCGAGCAGCAGCGCCTGTATGAGCAGCAGACGGCACAGTACGGTGTCAGGCTTAATTCGTTATTTAAATGATTTATTTAAATAAATAAAAACCAATAATTAATATAATGAAGAGGTGGGAGTATGAGCAAGAAGAGAATCTTAATTTCTTTGGTGAACAAGACTTACAAGGAGATGGACATGAGTGACATCACAACCATCCAGGATGATATGTTTTCCGGTCGTTCTGACATTGAGAAGGTCGAGCTTCCGGAGGGCGTTGAGATAATCAAGAGGAATGCCTTTGAGGGGTGCAATCACCTTACTGAGGTTGTGCTTCCAAGCACCATAAAGACCATTGATTATGAGGCGTTTGCCAACTGTGTGAACCTGAAGACAATCAACATCCCTGAGGGGACTGAGATTGACAGCACGGCATTTAACAATTGTACATCACTTAAAAGGTAATGTCCGTAATACCGGAATAGTTGTGCGTGTGGCGAAAGCTGCACGCATTTTTTTTAAAAATAAATTACTAACCTTGACAAATTCTGTTGTCTAACATAAAATTTTGATGTGTGTGCGATTATGGGCGACGTATTGAGTTGAGTGCCATATGCATGCCATCGGTGCCGGAGCGCCGCTGATGGCGGGTATGGCGGATTGGTATTGCGCCTTGTCACATTTTTCGGATGATGCGCTTCGGAATGGAGAATGAGATGCCTAAGAAGACGTTTGTTACACTGGAGCAGATAAAGGAGATTGTAAAGGAGTACCCAACACCGTTTCATCTGTATGATGAGAGGGGGATAAGGGAGAATGCCGCAAGGCTCAAGGAGGCTTTTGCCTGGAACAAGGGCTACAGGGAGTATTTCGCTGTGAAGGCGACGCCTAATCCGTTCATACTCAACATATTGAAGGAATATGGCTGCGGCTGTGACTGTTCCTCCTACACGGAGCTTATCATGGCTGACAGGACGGGTTTTGGCGGGTCAGACATAATGTTTTCCTCCAATGACACACCTGCTGAGGAATTTGCCTATGCGGACAAGCTGGGGGCAATAATCAACCTGGATGACATAACACACATTGATTTTCTTGAGAAAACCATTGGCAGGATTCCGGAGACAATATCCTGCAGGTTTAACCCTGGCGGCGTGTTCAAGCTTGGCAATTCCATAATGGACAATCCGAATGATGCGAAATATGGCATGACGCATGACCAGATTATAGAGGCATTCAAGATATTGAAGGAAAAGGGTGCAAGGCATTTTGGCATTCACTCGTTCCTTGCCAGCAACACGGTCACGAATGAATATTATCCTGCGCTGGCGAAGATTTTGTTTGAGCTTGCCGTGGAGCTTAGGGAGAAGACGGGTGCATCCATAGAGTTCATCAACCTTTCAGGCGGTGTGGGCATTCCATACACACCTGACAAGGAGCCGAATGACATCCTTGCAATCGGCGAGGGCGTTCACAAGGTATTTGACGAGGTGCTTAAGGCAAATGGAATGGGGGATGTTGCCATCTATACCGAGATGGGGCGTTTTATGCTTGGCCCTTACGGCTGCCTTGTCACACAGGCAATCCATGAGAAGCACACCTACAAGGAATACATCGGTGTGGATGCGTGT
>CAYZYS010000147.1:0-5226 GCA_964482605.1 uncultured Bacteroides sp. | reverse complement strand
GTGATTGATTTGTTTAATCTCTGCATCTTATATCTCCTTTTTTCACGGGGTCAATCCCCATAGTCAACATATTTATATATTATCATCTAATCCACAAAAATACAACCGAAAATATCACACGATTCGCACCTTTGCGCCCACCGCCGGCACGCAGGCACCATTATTGTCATCCCGCGCACATCCTTCCACAAAAAGGGAAGCCTCAAAGTACCTGCATAAGTACCTTGTGGCTTCCTCAATTAACTGCTTCCTTGGTTACACGGCTGGTGTTGCGTGCCTGTTAAGCTCAGCCTGGGCAACAATGTAGTTCACAATCCCAAGGCCAAGTGCCTGAAGAATAATGAACAGGATTCCCGTATTGGATGACTGCTGTCCCCTTGACTGCTTCATGTAATCAACCCTCTCACCGAGCTTGTAAGCCCAGTACCAACCATAGATGTTGCAGGTCACAATCGTGAGCACCAGTGCAAGGACACCGCTTGCTGTCTTCTGGTCATTTACAACCTCCTTGGTCTCGTCGGTAAGCATGACAAACCAATACAAGCCATAAATCCCGCACGTCACAATCGAAAATATGATTGCAAGTGCAATGTTTCTCTCCTTAATCATTACTTTCCCCTTTCCGTGTTATTAAATGCATTATCATATGATACCATGCCATGTATGACAATACAACATAAATATTTTATTTTTTGACAATATTTTTTATATTCCAAAATATTTTTTAACATTTATGGTTACTTTCACGTTTTTACATATCAAATTCGCAATTGCAGCAATTGCCATTTCACAAATATTATCGTGACAGCCCTGCATTTTCGTTGTATAATGAAACAAATTAATCTTAATCAGGAGGATTTCACACATGAAACAATTCATGGACAAGGATTTCTTGCTCTCTACTCCTACGGCTTCAAGGCTTTTTCATGAGTATGCAGACAAGATGCCCATCTTGGACTACCACTGTCACATCAACCCAAAGGAAATTGCGGAAAACCGCAAATTTGAGAACATCACACAGGTATGGCTTGGCGGTGACCACTACAAGTGGCGCCAGATGCGCACCAATGGCGTTGATGAGTATTACATAACAGGCGGTGCATCCGACAGGGAGAAGTTCCAGAAGTGGGCTGAGACGCTTCCAAAGGCAATCGGCAACCCTCTGTACCACTGGAGCCACCTTGAGCTTCAAAGATATTTTGGCTACAACGGCATCCTCAACGGGGACACCGCAGAGGAGGTATGGAACCTGTGCAACGCAAAGCTGCAGGAGGATTCCATGACAGTACGCAGCCTCATCAAGCAATCCAATGTAACACTCATCTGCACCACTGATGACCCTGTTGACTCGCTTGAATACCACAAGCAGATTAAGGAGGATTCATCATTTGATGTCCAGGTGCTTCCTGCATGGAGACCTGACAAGGCAATGAACATCGAGAAGCCTGAGTACCTTGATTACCTTGGCACACTTGGCAACGTAAGCGGTGTAACAATCAAGACCTTCGCTGACCTTAAGGAAGCCCTCAAGAAGAGAATGGCATTCTTTGATTCCTATGGCTGCCGCGCTTCAGACCATGCCCTTGAGTACGTAATGTACAAACCTGCAACCGATGCTGAGGTTGAGGCAGTATTTGCGAAGAGGATGAAGGGCGAGGCACTGACAGAGCTTGAGAAGAACCAGTTCAAGACTGCATTCATGGTATTTGTCGGCAAGGAATACAACAAGCTTGGCTGGGCAATGCAGCTTCACTACGGCACAATCCGTGACAACAACACCCTGCGCTACAACACGCTGGGACCTGACACGGGCTTTGACTGCATCAACACCTATGACTGCTCACAGGAGATGGCTCAGTTCCTCAATGCACTCAACATCACGGACGAGCTTCCTAAGACAATCATTTACTCACTGAATCCATCGGTAAACGCAGCAATCGGAACCGTAATCGGCTGCTTCCAGGATTCCAAGGCAATCGGCAAGATTCAGCAGGGCTCTGCATGGTGGTTCAATGACCACAAGGTTGGAATGACCAACCAGATGACATCCCTGGCTAACTTAAGCCTGCTCGGAAACTTCATCGGAATGCTTACCGATTCAAGAAGCTTCCTGTCCTACACAAGGCATGAATACTTCAGGAGGATTATGTGCGAGCTCATCGGCGGATGGGTTGAGAATGGTGAATACCCTGATGACGAGAAGGCACTCAAGGAAATTGTCGAGGGAATATCCTACAACAATGCCGTAAGGTATTTTGGATTTAATCTGTAAAATTTATGCATAATGAATGGGGTGGCTGATTGAATTTCAAGCCACCCCATTTAATATTCATCCCAAATTCTCAATTTGCCAGTCAATCTCACCCCTGCCATTTTCCCGTAAGAATGCATTTGCCCTGCTAAAATGCCTGCACCCCGCAAATCCCCTGTACACTGACAGTGGGCTTGGGTGTGATGTTTCAAGCACAAGATGGATGGGATTATCCAAAAGCCTTTTCTTTTTCTGGGCCGGTGCGCCCCACAGCATGAACACAATCGGGGTACTTAAGTCATTAAGTATGCGAATTGCCGTGTCAGTAAAGGCTTCCCACCCCATCACGCTTCCCGTTTTTGAATGCTCACTGTGGGAATTGGCCCTATGCGCCCTCACGGTCATGCAGGTGTTGAGAAGCAAAACGCCCTGCCTTGCCCACTTCTCAAGATAACCATTGTCAGGAATGAAACAGCCGCAGTCCTCCTGCAGCTCCTTGTATATATTGGCAAGTGACGGCGGTATCCTTACCCCCGGGCGTACCGAAAAGCTAAGCCCGTGTGCCTGTCCCGGCTCATGGTACGGGTCCTGCCCCAATATGACACATTTCACGCTTTCAAGTGGAGTTAGTTCAAATGCATTGAACACGTCCCCAATAGGCGGATATATCTCATGTGTACCGTTGTATTCAGCAAGCACCCTTGCGCGTAGCTGCTCGAACATTTCATGATTAATATTATATTTGTTATAACGATTGGATGTTTTATTTATCTCGTCTGCCCTGGCAAATTCCCTCTCAAAGGCAGCCTTCCAAGCTCCGTGAAGCTCCAGCATATCTTCCCCACTTTCACATCTGTTTTTCATGCCAATTGGTTTTTACAGCCTCACAGGCACCCCTTCACCCTTAAGGTATCGCTTCAAATCCATTATGTCCAGCTCCTTGTAATGGAAAAGTGACGCTGCAAGCGCCGCATCCGCCTTGCCCTTCGTAAATGCGTCCAGGAAATCCTCCCTGCTTCCGGCGCCGCCTGATGCGATAACGGGAATTGACACATTTGAGGCAACCATTGACGTAAGCTCATTGTCATAGCCTGCCTTGGTTCCATCACAATCCATGCTTGTGAGCAAAATTTCGCCTGCCCCAAGCTCACACGCCTTCATTGCCCATTCCACCGCATCCATGTGCATATTGACCCTGCCGCCATTCTTGTAAATGTCCCAGCCGCTGCCATCCTCACGCCTCTTTGCGTCAATTGCAACGACAACGCACTGGCTCCCGAACTTGTCAGCCGCATCACTGATTAATGCAGGGTTCATGATTGCCGCAGAATTAATTGAAATCTTGTCAGCGCCCTCCCTCAAAAGCACCTTGAAATCCTCCACGCTGCGTATTCCACCCCCAACGGTAAATGGAATGAACACCTTGCTTGCCACCTTTCTAACCAGGTCAACAGTGGTGTTTCTTCCGTCAGAGGATGCCGTTATGTCAAGAAAAACAAGCTCGTCCGCACCGGACTCATCATACATTGCCGCAACCTCAACCGGGTCCCCCGCATCCCTCAGATTCACAAAATTGGTTCCCTTGACAACCCTGCCATTATTGCAGTCAAGGCAGGGAATAATTCTCTTTGTAAACATATCATTCTCCATTCCACGTATCATTTAAAAAGCAACACCAGTCAACTTCCCGAAGGACGTTCATCATGCCAGTCACAGCGCAAGGAAATTCCCAAGGATTTGAAGCCCCACACGCCCACTCTTTTCAGGATGGAACTGGCACGCATACACATTTTCGTGGGCAACCGATGCGTGAATCCTCACCGAATACTCCGTTGTAGCCGCAACATCAGCTTCATTTTCCGCCTTAAGATAATAGGAATGTACAAAATACACATATGCCCCATTCCCAATGCCCTTAAAAAGCGGCTGTCCAGCTCCTATTTCCAGTGAATTCCAGCCCATGTGCGGTATCTTAAGCCCCGGTGCGTCAGGGATTCTAAGGATTTTACCAGGCAGTATGCCAAGCCCCTTCACCCCCGGAGCTTCATCACTTTCATCAAAAAGGAGCTGCAGCCCAAGGCATATCCCCAAAAACGGAATCTGCGAATCAACAACGCTTTTTATCGTGTCAACAATACCATATTCCGTGAGCTTTCTCATGGCGTCCCCAAATGCACCTACCCCTGGGAGAATCACATGGTCCGCCGACATAATTGTGGCGGGGTCACGCGTCACTGACACTTCCCCGCCCAACAATTGCACAGCCTTCTCAACACTCTTAATGTTACCTGCATCATAGTCAATTATAGCTATCATTATTTCAAACCTCCCGTATATAGGCGCTTTTCCCTGAAATATCAATACTTTCCTCAAGTTTGAAGCGTCTATGTCGTTCCCTTTCGTTCTGTCACATTACATTTCATTCTCATCCCTCTAAAAACATAAAGAATGCCTCAAACGCAATACACATTTATGATATCACACTGAAGGCACTTTGTCGACGTCCTTTCCATTCAGAAAAAAAAGCACCCTCATCAGGTGCTCATTCCTCATAGTGTCCTTTACAAGAATAAATAATCAAATTATCATTATTATCCATGTTATAGGTAAGCCTGTGTTCATCTGTAATTCGTCTACTACACGCCTTGGCATACTTTAATGGTTCAGGCTTTCCAATTCCCTTAAGAAGTCCGTTTCGATTAATGTCTTTTATCAGTTCATTGATTCGCTTTACCATTTTTCTGTCTTCTGTCTGCCAGCTTGTATATTGCTCCCACGCGGTAGGAGTCCATACTAAATTCATCTACTCGTATGCCTCCATTTCCTCCATCGTTTTTACGACAAAATTTCCAGCTTCTGCTTCTGCCATGGACTTATCAAGCATGGCAAGGTATTCAGCATTTCTTCTTGCTTTTTGCAGTTCGTTATATTCTTTTTCTGATACCATCACAACATTTTCATTCCTAGGTCTTGAT
>CAYZYS010000146.1:0-5276 GCA_964482605.1 uncultured Bacteroides sp. | reverse complement strand
ACCTCATAAATCATATACCATAGTCCTTACGAATATCAGCAAATGCCTGTCTTGCCGGCTTGGTTTTCCCTGCCATCATATCCGCATATCCTTTCTCAAGTTCTGCATTTAACTCTGCTTCGGAAAGCTCTGCCACATTGACAGGTCTTGCCGCAGGAATCTTAACCTCAAACGGAAGTCCCCTGTTCAAAATAATCTGTTTATAAAACATATTGATTGCATTGGATGCCGGAATGCCAAGTGCTGATAAAATACTTTCTGCCTGCTCTTTTACATCCGGCTCTATCCTTGCATATAAATTAGCTGATTTTGCTGCCATAATATAACACTCCTTCCGTATATCCTGGTATTTTTTCTTCAACCTCATTATACCAATCTGTACGCACAATAGCAATACATATACAAATAAAACAGACGGCAACTCCCTTTTGCCAGGGAATTACCGCCTGTTTTATATCCCTTCATTGAGCCATTGTGTGCACACTACCAGTTGTGGGTTGCATCGTGCTCTGCAAAAGCAGTTTCTGCTTCGCTTTCATCTGATAACCAGGTAGTACATACGGCATCACAATTTCTGCCGTTGTGCTTGTAGTATATTGTAAGGCCGTTGCTTGCCGTGAATGCTGTGTAGCCCTCGTTGAGAAGCTCGTTTGTCTCGCTCTCGGCTGTATCGTTGGCAATTTTCTGCTTGGCTTCTGCCATCTGGGATGACTTTTGGGCTTCAGCAATTGCCTGCTGTGTGGCGCTGTCGTTGACGATATAGGAAATACCGCCGTTAGGCGTGATGATTACCGAAATGCCGTTGCTTGCTGTGTATCTAGTCCCCTCAACCATAAAGTTCTGTACTGCGTAATATGTGCCATTATAGTAGTATATTGCACAAGCACCACTTACATAATCTGAGTTCATGTAGTTTGTGTGATGCCCAGGTGAATTGTACCACTGCATGTGAATGTCGTATGCGGAACTGGTCATGCTTTCAGGCCTGCTCAGTATATTCTCACCATAGCCACTGTGGTTGTTTTTATCGTGTGAGAAGTCTGTTATGATTTCAGGTGCTCTCTGACAAGCGTAGCTGTAAATGCTTTCGTCCCATGCGAGAGCTGATTTGCCGTTGGCGGTTCTCTCGGCGTTGACATATTCCCATACCTGCTTGGCCATGTCCTTGTAGTAGCCGTTTGAAGCAGATGCGCTTGTGGCCGCGGTTTCTGTAGGCGCTTCAGTCGGAGCCTCGGTTACTGCTTCATTTGGAACTTCGGCAGGTGCCTGTATAATTGTTTCGGTCTGCGCTTCGGTTACTGACTCTGTCGCTGGCTCAGCGTCAGACCCTATGTGTGCTGTGTTTTCCGGCTGAACTGAGTCGCTGGTTGTCGCATTATCAGCTGCGGTGTTATCTGTTGTAGTGCTATCAGCTACGGTGCTGTTTGCTGCTGTGTTATCATTTGAGCCTGACGTGCTGTTTGAACCGGTATTGTTGTCAGTCTTGGCAGTGGTGTTGGAGCTGCTGTTCGTGCCGTTGCCTGAATTTGCATTTGCCACTGTGTCCGCAGGTGAGACCTCCACCGTGGAAGCGTCAGTGCCGTTACAGCCTGTCAGGGCAAGCGTTGTAATGACTGATACTGTCAATAATGTTGTGATGAGTTTTCTTTTCATGGTATTGTACCATCCCTCTTATAGAGTATATTTATGGTGTTGCGGAATCTGAATCAGCCTGTGGCTGTTCGGGTGATGATTGTTCTTCAACCGGGCTGTTGTCCTGTTCTGACGCTGGATTGTCTGAATTTCTATATTCCTGCGGCGTTTTACCGTATACATTTTGGAATGCCCTGTAAAATGTCCTGCTTGAGTTAAAGCCGCTGGCAAAGCCGATGTCAGTCACCGTCATGGTCGTGGACAGCAATAGCTGTGCCGCATGCTCTGCACGGCAGCGTCCAAGGTAGTTTGGAAAGGACATATTGATTCTTTCTGAAAATATGTGTGATATGTAGTATTTGCTTAAGCCAAGCTCCTTGGCAACGGTATCAAGGGAAATGTCATTAGCGTAGTTGGCGGTGACATAGTCAACCACAAGCTTGCAGGCATCTGCAATGTCGCCTGCCTCGCTGTCCTCAAGCCCCAGCAGTGGAAGCATGTTGCCCAGAATCACCATCAGAAGTCCCTGCGCAATCCTGGAATCCTTTTTTCTTGCGTAGCATTCTTCAATTGACTTGATTGCAAGCGTCACTGCAAGTGGAAGCTCGCGCTTGGTGAGGAAAGGGGTGGAGGGGGATTTGTGCAAGAGCTCGTCCGTAAAGCCGCAGGCAAATTCAGGGTTAAATATGATTAATATTGCGCTTGAATCGCCGACGCTTGTCGTGCTGTGTCCGCAGCTGGGGAAGCACACTGACATGTCACCCTGTTCAAGCACTTGTGTCTGCTCGCCGATTGTCACTTCAATGCTTCCCTTGGTGACATAGACAAGCTCCACCTGCTTGTGCATGTGGGATGGGTATGTGTTGTTGATTGTGAGCCTTGCGCTGTATTCCTCTTCCCTGTTCTGGTAAAATGTATTCATGGTGTTTCCCCCTTGCTCCCCTGTGTTGTCATTTGTTTTGATAAGACGCATTATACCTTATGTAAGATTTAATAGCAATATTTGGCATAATAATAATTTGTGATGACAGGAATTTTTACCGAAAATATGTCAGAATCAATGTACTGGGATTGATTTTTTTGGTTTAACGAAATGGAGGTAAAAATATGTCCTTGGTTGATGAAATGGTGATGGTTGATGATGTTGATGGCATGAAGCCGATGTCCATGTGGAATGCGGACATGGGAAATGGCAGGTATAAAAATCCCATACTTTATGGTGATTATTCTGACCCTGACGCAATTCGTGTCGGGAGTGATTATTACATGGTTGCCTCCAGCTTTTGCAATGCTCCGGGGCTTCCGCTGCTCCATTCAAATGATTTGGTGAACTGGAGGGTGGTTAATTATGTCATTGATGAGGTTCCGGGCGAACGGTATAAAAAACCAATACACGGATGCGGAGTCTGGGCACCATCAATACGATATCATGATGGAATATTTTTTGTATGTTTTCCCATGCCTGATGAGGGCATTTTCATGTGCACCACAAAGAATCCATATGGAAAATGGAGCAAGCCGGTGAATATCCGTCCGGGGGCAGGGTGGATTGACCCGTGTCCATTTTGGGATGAGGATGGCAATGCGTATCTTGTTGCGGGGGTGGCAAAGAGCCGCATAGGTTACAAAAGCATGCTTCACATGGTCAGGATGCAGCCTGATGGCATGGGCGTTTTTGGCGAGGAGAGGGTTGTGTTTGACGGCAACCTTAATGACCAGGTGACGATAGAGGGACCAAAGCTGTACAAGCGCAATGGCTGGTATTATATATTTGCCCCGGCAGGAGGGGTGAAGACGGGGTGGCAGACGGTGCTTCGTTCAAGGGACATATTTGGGCCGTATGAATACAGGGTTGTCATGCGGCAGGGTGGTTCGCCTGTGAATGGGCCTCATCAGGGGGCGTGGGTTGACACCGTGACGGGGCAGGATTGGTTTTTGCATTTTCAGGATGTCTATGCGGCGGGGCGGATTGTGCATCTTCAGCCAATGGGCTGGGGCGAGGATGACTGGCCTGTAATCGGGACGCCATGCGAAAATGATGGTGGGCATGCCGAAGTGGTGGCCTATGATGGCTGCAATCCTGGGGCGTATGGGATTCCAGTTATGGAGTATGATAAACCTGACATTGGTAATAAGGAAAATAAATACCATGAAAGTTGCGAGCCTGCGACGTCTGATGATTTCACGGGGAAAACGCTGGGGCTCCAGTGGCAGTGGAATGCCAATCCGCAATGTGGCTGGTATGAGTGTACGGATGCAGGGCTTAGGCTCAATGCGGTCAAGGCGGATGGGGAGGAGACGCTGTCGGATGTGGGGAATCTTTTGCTGCAGAAGTGGCCTGCCCCGGAATTTACTGCCTATGCCAAGCTTGACGTGAGTGGCTTAAGGGATGGCGACATGGCGGGAATTGTGAACTTTGGCGTGGACTATGGGGCGCTTGCCGTGAAAAATGTTGGCGGTAGGCTTGAGGTTGTTGCAATTGAGGGGGAGCAGCATTTTGAGAAGGAGAGGGCGACCGCCACGGAGGAGCGTCATTGTGTTGGCTTGGGTGAGTACGGCAATGAAAGTGGCTTTGTATGGTTTTCCTGCCAGGTGCAGCGAACCGGAACCCGTGTCATCAATGACATTGAGAAAAACGTGCCCGTGGAGCTTGTGACCCTTTCATACAGCACGGATGGCACGCATTTTCACAAGGTGCTCCAATTCCAGGGAACGGCAGGAAGATGGGTTGGGGCGAAGAATGGCGTATTTGCCTTGGGCGAGGGTGGCAATGGCTTTGCAATGGTGAAGTATGTCAGGTATGTTAAGTAAGGGTGTTTTTATGGGCAAGAAGGCATGGATGGGTTTTGTGCGGCTGTCACTCTTGTATATTTTTCTTAAATATGATAGATTAAGATATTGATGTCTAATGAAAGGAATCATGTACGATGGCTAATGTGATATCAGATGAAACTATTGAATATGTTGGAATCCTTGCCAAGCTGGAGCTTTCCCCTGAGGAGAAGGAGGAGGCGAAGAAGGATATGGGGCGCATGTTGGATTACGTGGACATGCTGAATGAGCTGGATACATCAGGTGTTGAGCCGATGTCCCACGTGTTTCCCGTGAACAATGTGTTCCGTGAGGATGTTGTGACCAACGGCGATGACCGTGACAATATAATTGCCAATGCCCCGCAGAAGAAGGATGGGGCGTTCGTGGCACCGAAGTCTTTTTGAGTGAATTGGCTCATTTATTTTGTGTATGCCGGTGCGTCCCCCGGTATGCATGCTGTCTTTGGTTTGCATAATCGCAAATGATATTGAATGTGGCGCAGAAAAGAGGATTGACGTGGATATATTGAGTTTGACTGCCGTTGAGCTGGGAAAGAAAATCAAGTCCGGTGACGTGACGGTTGAGGCTGCCGTTCTTGCCTATTATGACATGATAGACAGCCGGGAGGAGGAATTGAACTGCTATGTCACCCTTACAAGGGAGGAAGCCATTGCCAAGGCGGGCGAGGTTCAGAAAAGGATTGAGGCAGGGGAGCTTACAGGGCCGCTTGCGGGTGTTCCTGTTGCCATCAAGGACAATATGTGTACCAAGGGGGTGCTTACAACCTGCAGCTCCAAGATACTGGAAAATTTCGTGCCGACATATACCGC
>CAYZYS010000145.1:0-5367 GCA_964482605.1 uncultured Bacteroides sp. | reverse complement strand
CCTGGGCATATGGTAAGATTTTGCAAGGGTGTATGGTTGACATCCATGAGATTACGTGATAATATGGTCATAGGGAAAGACACCACCGATAGACGGTTGACCCGCATAAATAATGACAAAATAGCTGTTTAGTTTGTTGGACTGGGGCGGCTATTTTCGTGCATTGTTACTATCCTTGCCGATAGAATATAAAAAAAGGACAGCCCGCGTTCCCGCAAGGGGATTCACGTGGCTGTCTTTTCCTTTGTGGGTCACATTGTCGCCTGCATCATCTGCATGACGGTCTTTTCCATCATGGTGACCATTTCATCCAGGCTGCCACCATAGCGGTTCCACAACTCATCTGAAACCGTCTTGATGAGTTTCTCCCGGAACGTGGATGGCTCTTCATTCCCCGGTCCAAGAAATCCTGCCATCATCTTCCTTGCTGCCAGGGCAGACGCGTCCCTTTCCTCACCTGGGGCAGACATTTCACATGCCTTTGTTGCCACAAGGTGTATGTCCCATGTCCGTGTGTAAAGCCCAAGGTATTTTTCCTTGAACTCACCCCCTGCCATTGAGGGGTCCTTCATCACGGGCATGGCCTCAATCACGGCCTTGTTTTTGAACACGGTCATGAGGTCATCCAGCGCTGCCAGCAGCAGCTTGTATGCAAAACCATACCTGGGATTGCATTTCATTGTCCTGTCCAGCTCACCACCCCGGTCAAAAGCCCTGTCCACTGCAGGGAGGGCATCTTCCTCAAATTTTCCCGTGTTCACCCTGAGGTCAACATAGGATTTCTTATGGAAATCCCATATTGCCCCGTACAATGAAAGGTATTCATCCTTCCACTGCCTTGTCACCATTTCCTCCGTCGGGGCAATGAATACATCACCCATCATATTGTTTCCCACCATACCGCACCTCCTCATATTCATGATGAATGTTTGGTAATAGTATGGGAATTGGGGACAAGCCATAAGAAAAGAAGAAGCCCCTGACCATGCGGCAATACAGCCAGGGGATTCGTTCTTTGTTGACGGAAAATGTTTTTTCATTTTTTTTGCCTGACGGCATTATGGCATATGCAAAAATGAATCACAACATCCAGTTTTCCCTTATTCCGGCACGGGGAAGAACTTCACTTCCACCCCCTCAGGGAAATTCACGTCAAGCACCTTTTCCGACATCCTGTACCCTGTCTTCCTGAATTCCCCGAACCTCCTGTCATATATGACAAGCGGGTAGCCGCTGTCATCCTGGTACATTTCCGCAAACAGGACGTACTTTTTCAGGTGGTCAAGGTTTGGCACGAACATGATGTAAAACTTTTCCTGCCTCCCCGGCTGTTCCATCCTGTTCACCACGAACTGTTTCTCCCCATTGTCATTGAGTTCACACTTCCCGTGCATTTTCATGACCATGCCTTCACGGAGGTTGTTTTTCACCCTTCTCCATGTCCCGCTGAAAATCACGCAGGACATGGAGCCGTCCCTGTCATCAACCGTGGCAAACGCCATTTCCCTTCCCGCCTTGGTGGTGTATGGCGTGAGCCTGGTGAACACTGCCATGAGGTCTGCCTCCATTCCCGGCACAAGCCTTGGTATCGGCGTGCAGCCCCTTTGTGAGGCATACCCGTCAAGGACGTGCCCCATCCCGTAAAACCCAAGCATCCCGTGTTCCCTTTCATGCCTGTCCTCCAGCTCCGGGTGTCCCTTTTCGGGCATGTAACGTGCCATTGCCTTTGTCACGGCCTCAAGCCCGTCAAACAGGGAGTCCCTCTCACCCTCCGCAAAGTCCCTGTCGGCATGGTATTTCTTCCCAAGTGCCTTCCGTTTTTCCGACCATTCGAGCATGTCAGGGATTGCCTTTGCCATTGCCGCCCTTGTGTGCCCCCAGCAGTCAAACGCCCCCGAATAAGTGAGGCATTCCAGTGTCTTCTTGTCCACAACGCCATTTATGCAGTAATCCCCAAACCCACGGAACCTGCCACCGTTTGCCTCCCTTGCCGCAATGATTGCGGAGGCGGATGAACCCAGCCCCACTATGTCCGACAGTCCCGGCACGACCTTCCCGTCAATTATGTCAAACCCCATGCCTGAGGCATTGATGTCCGGACACGTCACCACAAAGCCAAGCCTCCTGAGTTCATGCACAAGGGCTTCCCTCTTGCCCATGTCATCCTCATGGCACAGGCAGGCGGTGAGGTATTCCTCAGGGTAATGGCACTTGTACCATGCAGTGTAATAGGCAATGTATGCGTAAACAGCCGCATGTGACTTGTTGAACGCATATTCTGAGAACTTCACGAGTTCATCCCAGAACCCTTCCGCGTCTTCCCTCTTCATCCCCCTTGCCACGAAGCCGTCCACGGTCTTGTCATGGTATGCCATGAACTCATCCGTGTGCTTCTTTGACATGTGGCGGCGTATGATGTCCGCCTCACCGGCGGAAAACCCCGCCACGTCATGGAACACCGCTATTATCTGCTCCTGGTATATCGGGTACCCGTATGTCGGGGAAAGGATGGGTTCAAGTTCCGGTATGAGGTAATTGGCCGGCTTGCCGTTCTTTACGTCTATGATTCCGGGGATGTACTGCATTGGGCCCGGACGGTATGCGGCTATGCCAAGTATCAGGTCCTCCATTCCGTCAGGGCGGAGCTTCCTGAACATGTCCGTCATCCCGTCGGACTCAAGCTGGAACACCCCAAGGGTGCCGCCCCCCGCAAGCATGGCATACACCTTTGGGTCATCAAGCGGTATTTCCTCCATCTTCCTGCGCTCACCCTTCAGTTTCCACGCAAGCCTGCGGCACACGGAAATGACGTCCAGTGTCTTCAGCCCAAGGAAATCCATCTTGAGCAGGCCCATGTCGGCCTCTGATTCCACCATGTCACACTGCGAGGCCCACCCTGCCTCACTGTCATAACGCAGCGGCACGTAATCGGATATGTCATTGCTGTCGGACATGAGCACGCCCGCCGCATGGGTGGAGAGGTTGCCCGGGAAGCCCTCTATCAGTTCAGCCCACCCAAGTATCTCCATTGCCTTGCGGTCATTCCCCCATGCCCTGCGCAGTTCCGGCATTGCCCCGCCAATGGTTTCCGCGTCACCCATCACCTTGCACATTGAGTTGCACAGTGAAAGGTACTCCTTGCTGTTTCCCGTGTCCCTAAGCCCCATCACGCGCCCGGCGTTCTTCACCGCCTTTTTCGCCATCTGCATGCCTATGGTGGTTATCTTGCACACTCCCCTCGTGCCCCATACCTGCCTTGTCCAGTCATACACCCTGTCCCTCACGGAAGGGGCATAATCCACGTCTATGTCGGGCATGGACACCCTCTCGGGGTTAAGGTACCTCTCAAACATGAGGTTGTGCCGCATTGGGTCAATGTCCGTTATGTGGCAGAGGTAATTGACCATGGAACCCGCGCCTGAACCCCTGCCGGGTCCCACCACGTACATCCACGGTCCCATTTCCATGCCTATGTCCCTTGCGGCAGATGTCTGTGACCTGACTATGAGCGTGTAATCGGCATACCCCATCTTCGTGATTACCCCCAGCTCATATTCAAGACGGTCATGGTATGCGAAGTCCCCGCCCGTGCCCATGCCGGGATACCTCTCCGGGATGGCCTCATAACACACCTCCCTCAGCTTTTCCTCAGCCGTCATGCTCCCAAGGAACCTTGCCGGGCATTTTGGCGGGTGGCTGCCGTGTTCCCATTCAACGTCACACTGGCTTCCTATCCAGTCAAGGGTTTCCTGGCATTCCCTGAAATCCCCGTCATCCAGGATTGGGGCAAGTGCCTTCCTCATTTCCCCGTCGCCCTTCGGGTAATACTCACCTGCGTCCGGTGACGGCTCCTTCCATGAGTTCATGTACCTTTCCGTCATGAGTATCTGCCGTGCCATCACGTTCCTGGTCCCCGGTCCCGGCATGTGTGCGTCATTTGCCATGACAAGCCTCACCCCGGTTTCCCTTGCGAGGGCCTTGAGTAAGGTGAATGCCCCCCTTTCCATGGCAAGCCCGTGGCACTGCATCTCCATGAGGAAGTTTTCAGCCCCGAAGACCGCCCTGAACCTTTCAATCCCCGCAAGTACAAGCTCCCTTGTCTTTTTGCTGCCAAATTTACCCTTTTCAAGTTCCCTTATTGCCGCCTCGTGGCTCTTCCATCTTTCCACCCTTGCGTTAAGCCCATGTGTTCCATTGACAAGTTCCTTTGCATGTGAAAGTTCCTTCTTGTTTTCCGCAATCTGTTCCTTTGCCTTGGCAAGGTCAGCAGTGGCTTTCCTGGATTCCTCCTTTTTTGCCGCTATCTCGTCCATCCTTGCCTTTCTTGCGGCAGGGTCCGCAATCCTGGATGCGTTCTTCTCAAGCTGGGCATATTTCCTGTCAGCCACCTTTTTGAGTGTGTCACGCCTGGACCTTAATTCCCTGTCCTTTGCCGTGAGCCTCCCAATGTTGCCAATGGCAGTCCTGTACTCCGGGCTGTCAGGCGGGCAGCACTGTTCCGATGCCTGTTTTTCCCTTTCCCTGGCCTGTTTTTCGTTGATTTTCGCGTCATGCAGGGCGATTGTGGCAAGGTAGCCCCCGACACAGGCCGACGTGGCTATGGCTTTCCCATGTCCTGCCGTCCCTGGACCAAAATTTCCCTCCAGCATTTCCCAGGTCATCACCGGCGCCCCCTGCGGGTCAATGTTTGTGTTTGATTCCGTCACTGCCTTGCAGATTGCCCTGTATCCTTCCATGTCCTTTGGCAGGAGCAGCACGTGTCCCTTTGCCACAATACCGTCGCCCGACGCAAGGTAGCCCTCCACCCCGGGGATGCCCTTTACACCCGCCTTTTTGCACGACTTCATGAACTCAGGCACCCCAAGCAGGGTACCATGGTCCGTGAGCGTGACATATGGCGCGCCCATCCTTTTTGCAATGTCCGGGAACTGCGATGGTTTTATCATCCCGTCAAACATTGAGTATATGCTGTGCATGTGTATCATTCCGTGTGGCGCGGAATCTGCCATGACCCCGCCAGTGTTTTCTGTTCCCATGGAAACCCCTCCTATTGTTTGCAGGGATTGGTCAGTGAAGCCAATCCCCGCATTGTTTTTTTAATATGAGGACTCAAATTTTAACAATTCTAAACGACTATGAATTATTTAAGTGGTAATGGAAAATGTTGAACTCCAAATCTGTGAACTACATCCCAGTGAAGCCTCACACGACTAAAGTCGCGTGCTTCCTGTAGATACCCTATTCAGGTATCGCCCGCTTTAGGCGGGCGGACTGGCATTTCCAGCATAAGGTCTTAACTCAGTAATTGCTCTCTATGCAGAAAGCAATCCCGCATTAAGACTAAGTAAGCTGGATAATGTGCAGGTG
>CAYZYS010000144.1:0-5440 GCA_964482605.1 uncultured Bacteroides sp. | reverse complement strand
GCGGCTATCGAAGCCATTATTCCGTTCATGGCGTCCTCGTCCAATCCGCCAAACACGTCATCCCTGTCGCTTTGTTTCGGCAGTTGTGTGTTATCCCCCTCTGTAGCCTTTTCCGTGTATTCACCCTTTCCCTGCATTTCCCTCTCCTCAAGCACCTGTAGCACTATCCTCTTTATGCCCTCGTAATCTGCCGTGTTTCCAATGGGCTTGTCCTTCCCACCTTTCTTCTCCATGTCCTGGTACGCAAGTACAGCCTTTACAATATACTGGGCCTTCCCCCGTCCCATTGAATTAAGCAGCTCTGCCACATATACATGGTCACTGTCATCCTTCCTAAAACCTATGGTTGTTACGAACGGGTTCTTTTTCTCCATGGCGTGTTACCTGCCCTTTCCCTGAATTTGGTACAGCAGCCTATATCCCCTCGCATTTGCACATATGTCTTCTATAAACAGGCATCTTCCTATTCTTCCAGACCTCTCCAGATACCCACGCAGAAGCATTGAGCCTCCGCCGATAAACACCACGCACACTGTCTTTAGGTCAATGCCCCTCTCCCTGAATGTGCCAAGCAGGTCATCCACATATGTCTTTGTCATATCACACACCATACCCACGGTATGACTGCTGTAATCCGTCTTTTCCCCACGGATTATGCTGTCCACATCAGTATCCTCAAGTAAGATGTCATACTCTGAGTTCACCCTTGAGATAACTTTGTTGTACAGTGTTATCACCCCCTTTTCCAGCGAGTCACAGACAGACAGATCGGGTCTGCCGTTTCTAAGGAGCAGGTAGTCCAATGTGAATCCCCCTATGTCAACCGTAACCACCTTGCTGTATTGGGAAATCTGTGGGTATACCGTCATTGCGGCCGCATAATCCTGTGGGAACGCCACTGCATTCTCAATCGTGATGTTATACTCCCTCCCCTTGTATGTGAAACACTGCATACCCCTGTCCGTAAAGTAATCCTGGAACCTTCTGTACAGTGCCCCATAATGCTTTGGCGGCAGTCCGACTGGCAGGTCTGCCACAAGCGACACATCTGTGTTGCCCCCCGTCTGCTTTTCAGCCTCCATTGCTATGCCAAAGAGCGTCAGTATAAAGAACCTTTCGTCAACGCTCTTGTCCCTCATATATGGTATGCGCTGTTCGGAAAGGGTGTAATAACGCCCATTGTACTGTATGTACTCCCCAAGCATTGGTTTGCAGTCACTTTCAATGATTCCCGATGTGAACACATGGTTCTCTGTCTTCATATTGCGGTTTCCGTGGTCAACCGGCACAATAATTTTCTGGTACGTCATAATTTTTCTCCTTTTCTTAATCATCTTTACACTTGTTTATACGCATTAATTAAGTAAAAGCCAACAGCAATACTTAAAAAAGAACGGCAGCCTGTGACCAGACCGCCGTTCCATCAGATGTCATTCTTTACTGTATGTTTTCTGTCCCTCCACCAATTCGGCAAGGTAGTCGTCCACGCCCTTGACGTGTCCCGCCCAGTCACCGTCGGCATCGAGATCCCATGTGAGTGTCCTGCCTGGAAGCCCCAGTTCCCTGCATATTGCCGCAAGCCTGCCGCATCCACGCTGGATATTGTTCCGTTTCGTCATTTTCTTGTCGCACATGATTGTGGCATGTCCCCAGTCTTCATAATAACGTGGACAGTGGACGCATTTCTCATTGTAATCGCCATGGCAGACTGTCTTCAGAAGCTTGTCCATGTCATAGGCCTCATATACAAATTCCGTACCAAGCGCCTTCATTTCCTTCAGGAACGGGGCAAGGTTTGCATATTGGTTCGCACCCGGCACACAGCCGAATGTCCTCCCAGACAGTGCGTGTGACAAATCACCCTTAAGCGGCCCCTCCGTAATAAACAGTGTTTTAGCACCCGGCTCGCCCGCCAGATGAATGGGGCTTCCTGACGATGCCCCCATATGGTGGTTTATACTTGAAAGCCATATATATTTTCTTCCATCATAAGGATGGTCAAGCCTTATCTGCACGCCAGTTATCATTCCATTGGTGTTCCTGACAGGTATCATGTATCCTGCTGATTTCGGATTGAAATATATGCTCCATTCCCCATCATTATCCTGATAGAATCCTGGAACACCCTTTACGGTGCAGCCTGCATCAGCCAGTTTTTTTACAAGGCTCTTAAATCCGAACACCGGCGTGCTTTTATAACCATTTGCATCAATCTGCCCATTTGTAAACCCACGTTTTAAGAGTTCCTGTCTGTGGGTCGGTGCAAGTGCAAGCATTGAAAACAGCATGGTGTATGTCCTGTCCTTGACCGCATCTGTGGCGGTTTTGGCATTTTCAACCACTGGCTCATTTGAGGCAGCGCCCGTTGTTGCCGCCATGTGGCAGGGTGCCTGCTCGTTACGCCCCAGTTTTTCCTTGATTTCCCTGCATGCCGTCTGGTTGTCAACGCCATATACCTTTGCATACAATGCCAGCATACCACCGCTTTCACCGCAACGGTTGCATTTGAATACGTTCTTCTTCAGGTTGATGTTCAGCTTTCCCTTTCTCTCGCCGCAGAATGGACAGTCCGCATCAAGGCTGACTGTGTTCTTATGGCGGATATGGAGGTTTAAAAGCCATGCGACATCACGTATTGTAAAGGGAAAATCCCCATACATACCACGCCTCCCTTCCGCAGTCCGTATATCGCAACGGACTGCCTGTTTTTTATCTGGATATTATCAGCCTGCCTGCTGGAGGGCGGCATCCATAAGGAACTGTGCGGCCGCCCTCAGAAGGTTGTCTGGCCCGCCGTATGATGTAACGTACCATTTTAGCGAGTTCGGCTTTTCAACAGCCACCTGCCCGAGTGTCTTTCCCTTGTTAAATCCCATCGTGACAACCACTGCGGCTGCTGTATCCCTGTCAAGCATACTGTATATTTCCGCCACTGGCATGTCATTCCGTATTTTGTCCGCTGTTTTTGCCCCATTCTGTGGCACACTGTTCATATGCCGTCTGTCCTGCACCGCTGCCTTTGCCACATGGACGGCTTCGGTTGTTGTATACCCTTCCATGTCTGTTTCAACGCCCTCGTCATAAAACACGCCTTCAGTGTGGGTGTCTTCCTGTATAATGGGAACGCCACTCATAACCTGCCCGTCAATTGGCGATTCAGTAACTTCGGGGTCAAAATCCCCCTCCATGTCGGCAAACTGCAGTCCAAACCCCGCATCTGACAGTGCACGTCCGACTGCCGCTGTTTCTGCAAGCTCCACGTACTTGTTGCCAAATTCACCGTCGTTTGTCTGGTATTTTTGTGCAAGTGCATTTGAAACAAAGCCCTCCTCTTCGTCATTTCTGTGCAGGTATACCCTTGCCTCTACAATTGCAACCTGGTCGGTCAGCCTGACAAGCTTTTTTACAATCTTTCCCTCTGGATACCTCAGCCTGAACCACAGCTTCCTGTAGGCAACATCAAGGTAATACCTGCCAGGCTGCCCCTCCTTCTGTATAATCCTCATGTATTTTTTTGGGTCAAACCCCTCCACCCTGTTGAGCTGGCTGACTTCCGCCACCTCCTCATACATTGGGCTGCTGTTTAAATTCGTTCCATTCATGTCGTATTCTCTCCTTCCTTTTGGGGGAGTATGTATTAAATAAGTACCTCCCTCCCCCTCATTTTCTTGAATTAAATTATAAATTTCTGCAACTAATCCGCACCTGCTGGATCAACATTCCTTTTCGGCGGCCTGCATTCCTGTTCATGCAAAAGCCTTCCACATTCCATTGTCAGACGCTCGCCTAGCCTTGTATTGCGTCTGTCGCATTCAGTGTTGTGTACTGCCATATGCACCGCCTTCCTGTTCCCGATTACGGCGACCTGCACTTTTGCCCTGGTTATGGCTGTGTATAGGATATTGCGCCTGAGCATCTTGTAGAACATTGGCAGCCATGGCAGTATGACCATCTGGTACTCGCTTCCCTGGCTCTTGTGTACAGTGGTTGCATAGGCGTGTTCCACCATGTCCATCTCCTCGCTGGTGTATTCAACACTCCGTCCGTCGGAAAATTCCATTTTTGCTAGCTCCACACCCTCACCGTCCATGTAAATATCTGTAATATAACCGATGTCACCGTTGTTTATTTGGTTCTTGTTCTTATTGTGGATTATCCTGTCGCCTACCCTGTAGGTGTTCCGTCCAGACCTGATTTCAAGTGTTCCGTCACGTTTTGGGTTGGCAGCCTCCCACAGCCTTGCATTGAGTGCCTCGGCGCTGGCCTCGCCCCTCTTCCTGTAGGGTGTCAGCACCTGCACATTTTCATGCCCATACAGGTCAACCGATTCCCTGTAAAGCTCCTCTATCCTGTCTGCGGCCTCTTTGTCATCATCTGCCGTTATTAGTGTAAATCCCGCCCCATAATCAAGCCTTGGGTCATCCTCCTGCATTTTCTGTGCATTTATTGCAATCCTGCTGTTCTCTGCCTGCCTGAACACTGTGTCAAGCACTGTGACTGGGATTTCACCGCACATTACAAGTTCCCTGAATACGTTTCCCGGCCCCACACTGGGGAGCTGGTTTATATCCCCTACCAGCACGATGCGTGTGCCTTTCTTTATATGTCTGAAAAACTCGAACGACAAATGCATGTCTGACATTGTAAACTCATCGGCTATTATAAAATCCGCCTCCAGCATCTCACTGTCTGCCCCGCATTCCTCATCATTCGTCAATCCCATGGCGCTGTGCATTGTGACGGCGTTTGTATGCCCGGTGCTTTCCGCCATCCTTCTGCTTGCGCGCCCCGTGGGTGCTGTAAGCAGGGCATTTTTTCCACCTAGTTTTTCATGTACATACAGGAGTGCCTTTTGGACTGTTGTTTTGCCTGTGCCCGGCCCGCCTGTAATAATTGTCACCATGTTTGTAAATGCCTTCCTGACTCCTTCCGCCTGTTTTGCAGACAGATTGATGCCAAGCTCCCTCTGTGCTTCAATAATAAGTGCGTCGATTTCACACGGTGCCTCGGTTTTATGAACCAGCATCTCCGCAATCTTTTTTGCGGTTTCACACTCATATCCGTAGAGTTTGGCCGTATAAATGGCATTGTCCTCATAGAAGAGCACGCCGTCGCCCACCATCCTGTAAATTGTCCTGTAAACCTCGTCCTCCGTTACAGCCTCGCCGTTATAGCCATGATTGAGCTGTCCGTACACCTTCTTCTGGAGGGTGCCTCCCTCCTGGTATACATGCCCCTCCTGCGTTTCCTGCTCCATACAGTATTGTATGCAGCCCTCTATACGCATTGGGTCGTTCGGGCTGCACCTGTTTGCCCTGGCTATCTCATCCACTGTAATAAAACCAAAGCCATTTATCTGGCATAGTTTGAACGGGCTGTTCCTGACTGTGGCAAGGGCGTCTTCCCCAAACTGCTCATATATCCTCCTTATCTTCTTTGG
>CAYZYS010000143.1:0-5445 GCA_964482605.1 uncultured Bacteroides sp. | reverse complement strand
TGAAAAAATGGTTGCCAAATTCATTTCTATATATTAGAATGGTGAAAGATTGCGAAAATTGACAATGATTCATTAGATGAATGGAGGATTATAAGTTTATGGTAGTAGCAGGCGATTTTAAGAATGGTATCACTATTGAGTATGATGGCGGCATCTGGACGGTAATTGAGTTCCAGCACGTTAAGCCGGGCAAGGGGTCACCATTCGTAAGAACCAAGCTGAAGAACATTAAGACTGGCGGTGTGATTGAGAACAGCTTCAGGCCTACTGAGAAGTTCCCGCAGGCACACATTGACAAGAAGGATTATCAGTATCTTTATGCAGATGGCGACCTTTGCCATTTCATGGATGTTGAGACATATGACCAGATTTCACTTACTGCTGACCAGGTTGGTGATGCGCTTAAGTTTGTCAAGGAAAATGAGATGGTTAAGCTCATTTCACACAATGGTGAGGTATTCTCCATTGAGCCGCCTATGTTTGTTGAGCTTCTCATCACGGAGTCTGAGCCGGGCGTGAAGGGCAATACCGCAACAGGTGCAACCAAGCCTGCAACAGTTGAAACAGGTGCAACCGTCATGGTTCCGCTGTTCGTCAACCAGGGTGAGACAATTAAGATTGATACACGTACAGGTGAGTACCTTTCAAGGGCATAAGTTTAAAATAATTTAAAAAATGTGGCGGAAGCCGGGCTTTCACTAGCCGGCTTCTTTTTCATTCCTTACCGCGGGAAGAAAGGAGGCATCCATGAAGAAGAATACCATTAAGGAACCCAATTATGCAGAGGAGATTCTTGAAATCCTCCGCAGCGGTTTGCCTGATGAGGAGCTGCGTGAGCAGATATCGGATTACCATGACAACGACATAGCACAGGCATTGGGGCAGCTCTCCGTTGAGGAGAGGCACAAGCTTTATCCGGTGCTTGGGGCTGAGAGGGTCTCGGAGATATTTTCTTATATGGAGGATGCCAATGAGTACCTGAAGGAATTGAAGCCGGAGAGTGCTGCCAGGGTCATATCCGAAATGGATTCCGATGATGCCGCTGATGTCCTGGAGGAGATGGACGAGGACATCAAGGAGCAGGTTGTAAGCCTCATTGACCAGGAGGTAAGCCGTGATGTAAGGCTGATTTTGTCATATGATGATGATGAGATAGGTAGCTGCCTCACCACCAATTACATTGAGATAAGAAATGACCTTACAATCCGGCAGGCAATGCGTGAGCTCGTCAACCAGGCGGGGGACAATGACAACATAACGACCATATATACCGTTGATGCAGATGGGTATTTTTATGGTGTCATTGACTTGAAGGACCTCATAATAGCAAGGGAGCATGAGGATTTAAAGGATTTGATTTCAACTTCATATCCTTATGTGATGGGGCATAACAAGATTAGCGAGTGCATTGAGAAGATTAAGGATTATGCCGAGGATTCAATTCCGGTGCTCTCGGATGACATGAGAATCATGGGTATCATCACTGCACAGGACATCGTCCAGGTAGTTGATGATGAGATGGGTGATGATTATGCCAAGCTTGCCGGTCTCACCGAGGAGGAGGATCTCAACGAAACCATTTCACAGAGCGTGAAAAAGAGGCTTCCGTGGCTTATCATACTGCTTTTCCTTGGGATGGGGGTATCCTCCGTTGTGGGAATATTTGAGACGGTGGTTGCGGTGCTTCCGATTGTCATGTGCTTTCAATCCCTGATTCTCGACATGGCGGGAAATGTGGGAACCCAGTCCCTTGCCGTCACCATCAGGGTGCTTATGGACGAGGGGCTTACGGGCTCCCAGAAGCTTACGCTTGTTCTGAAGGAAATGAAGGTGGGTTTTGTCAACGGGCTTTTGCTTGGGGGCATGGCGTTTATATTCATAGGGCTTTATGCGTGGCTTCTCAAGGGCAATTCCGTTGGAAATGCATTCCTGATATCGGGAAGCGTGGGGATTGCGCTGGTTGTCGCGATGGTCATATCATCGCTTGTGGGAACCGTAATTCCCATGTTTTTCCACAGGGTGCACATTGACCCTGCCGTGGCATCAGGCCCGCTTATCACAACTGTCAATGACCTTGTCGCGGTTGTTGTATACTACGGGCTTGTGTGGGTATTTTTGCTTGAAATCCTGCATATGGCGTGAGGATATTGTTGTTATTCTTTTAAAATGTTTTGCCTGATTGGTGTTTTTCCATGATGCCGACAACGAAATACATGAGTCCTGCCATACAGCACAGTATGGTTATGGACATGAGGACCCAGTCCATCCGAAAGGTCTGGCTGCCATATATTATCAGGTAGCCAAGGCCTTTTTTTGCTGCAAGAAATTCACCAATGATGACCCCGACAAGGCAGAGCCCGATGTTGACCTTGGTGGTGCTGATGATTAGTGGCAGGCTGCCGGGCAGTATGAGCTTGGTGAGTATGTCAAGCCTGCTTCCGCCGAGCATGCGTATTAGCCTTACCTTTTCGGGGTCGATTTCCCTGAATCCAGTATAAATGTTGATTATCGCCCCAAATACTGCCACTGACACGGCAGTGACGATTATTGCACGCTGGTTGTTGCCAAGCCATACAATCAGTACGGGGGCAAGGGCGGATTTTGGCAGGCTGTTCAAAATCACGAGGTATGGTTCAAGTATTTTGGCGAGGCTTTCGGAGGACCATAGTATGACGGCAATGAGGATGCTCAAGGTTATCACGAGGGTGAAGCTTGCCAGGGTTTCCCAAAGTGTTATGCCGCAGTGGGTGAAAAGTTCACCGCTTTTTGCCATGGACAGGAAGGTGGCGGCAATCCTTGAGGGTGAGCTGAATATGAAGTCATTTATTATTTCTTTTTTGGCGCATATTTCCCATGACAGTAAAAATGCGGCAAATAGTGCAAGCCTTGCCGTGATTACAAGGAAACGGCGCTTTGCCTCGCGGTGCAGGAAGTCCTGCTGCTTGGCTGAAACCAAAGGGGGTGGTGTGGCGTGGCTGTGAAAATTCATTGTGGCTGCTCTCCTTATTTGGCATGTTGAAAATTAGGCTGTGGCTCTTGCGTCAGCGGTGAGATCTGTCCATATCAAATTAAAATAATCCTTGAATTCAGGTGCGTTGCGGCACAGGAATGGTGTTCGCACAGGCAGGCTGAATTTGATGTCGATGATGTCCCTTATTGTGGCAGGGCGGCTTGACAGCACCACTACACGGTCTGCCATGGATATTGCCTCCGAGATGTCATGGGTGACAAGTATGGCGGTTTTTCCTTCATTTTTTATGATGGAGCTCACATCATCACACACCTGCAGCCGTGTCTGGTAGTCCAGCGCGGAAAATGGTTCATCCAGCAGGAGCAGGTTTGGCTCAAGGGCGAGGGTGCGTATCAGCGCGGCACGCTGGCGCATGCCTCCGGAAAGCTGGGAAGGGCGCACGTTTCTAAAATCCCATAGGCCGTATGCCTTGAGAAGGGCATCCGCTTTTTTATAAAGGTCATCTTTTGGGACGGGCAGGGCATTTTCCGTGGAAATGTGCATGGCTGGCATAAGTTTTCTTTTGATTTCCAGCCCAAGGGTGGCATTGCGGTACACTGATCTCCATTCCAGCAGGTTATCCTTCTGGAACATATACCCAACCTGCCCGTCAGCGGGGAGCCTGATGGTGCCGAAATCAGGCATGGCAAGACCCGATATCAGTGAGAGAAGTGTGGATTTCCCGCATCCTGAGGGTCCGACTATTGCAATGAACTCCCCTTTTTTCACGTGGAGGCTGATGTCATGCAGTGCAGGGGTTTCCCCCTGGAGCGTGTGGTATGAATGGGATACGCCGTCAAGGCTTAGCGTTATGTCAGGCAGTTGGCTTTCCAAGTTATTTGTTCTCCACATATCGCATATATATGGATATGATATGTATGGGTGCGGCATTTTGTGAGATGCCGGCAATGATTTTTTGGAATATGGGACTGGGTGTGGTTTTGGCGGTGGAAAAACACAATGTGTCCACTTTGTGAAATTACCATAAAACTTGTCAGATAATTGGTGTTTTAAAGTTTTTTTATCGAATATTCTCATTTACATATTTTAAAAAAAATGATAAAATCATTTTCATATGAGTGTGTATTAGGGCATATTCAAAAAACTAATATAAGGAGGAATATTTATAATGCCTAGACAAAAACAATCTATGGATGGTAATACCGCCGCAGCACATGTAGCATATGCCTACACTGAAGTGGCTGGTATCTATCCTATCACACCATCCAGCCCGATGGCTGACTCTGTTGACCAGTGGTCTGCAGCAGGACAGAAGAATATCTTCGGAAGTACTGTAAGGGTTATTGAGATGGAATCAGAGGCAGGCGCAGCCGGTACAGTTCATGGCTCACTTGCAGCCGGAGCACTTACAACAACATTTACAGCATCACAGGGCCTTCTTCTCATGATCCCTAACATGTACAAGATAGCAGGTGAGAACCTTCCTTGTGTATTTGATGTATCTGCCCGTACTGTTGCATCCCACGCACTGAACATTTTCGGTGACCACAGTGATGTATATGCCTGTCGCCAGACTGGTTTTGCAATGCTCTGCGAGACTAATCCGCAGGAGGTTATGGACTTGAGCCCTGTTGCACATCTTGCAGCACTTGAGGGCAGGGTTCCTTTCATTAACTTCTTCGATGGTTTCCGTACATCCCATGAAATCCAGAAGATTGAGAAGTGGGATTATGAGGACCTGAAGGAGATGTGTCCAATGGATGCCGTTGCTGCATTTAGGGCTCACGCACTTAATCCTGAGCATCCTGCAGCAAGGGGTTCTCATGAAAATGGAGACATTTTCTTCCAGCACAGGGAGGCATGCAACTCATTCTATGATGAACTGCCTGCTGTTGTTGAGAAGTACATGAACAAGATTAATGAGAAGCTTGGCACGGATTACAAGCTGTTCAACTATTATGGAGCACCGGATGCAGAGCGTGTAATCATTGCAATGGGTTCCATCAATGACGTTGCAGAGGAGGTAATTGATTACCTTAATGCAAAGGGTGAGAAGGTTGGTCTTGTAAAGGTTCGCCTGTACCGTCCATGGTCACCAAAGGCGCTTCTTGCAGCCATTCCTAAGACAGCAAAGAAGATTGCTGTTCTTGACCGTACCAAGGAGCCAGGCGCACTTGGTGAGCCTCTTTACCTTGATGTTGCAACAACACTCCGCGAGGCAGGGATGAATGATGTTGTCCTTGTTGGCGGACGTTATGGACTTGGTTCAAAGGATACTCCTCCTTCATCTGTATTTGCAGTATACAAGGAGCTGGAGAAGGATGCACCTAAGAACAGGTTCACCGTTGGTATCGTTGATGATGTTACCAATCTTTCACTTCCTGAGGTTAAGCCGGCGCCTATCACATCAGCACCTGGCACAAAGGAGTGCAAGTTCTGGGGTCTTGGCGGTGATGGTACCGTTGGTGCCAACA
>CAYZYS010000142.1:0-5466 GCA_964482605.1 uncultured Bacteroides sp. | reverse complement strand
AGCATGTGTTCGCTCCCTTCCTTTACCGTTAAACTCACATATAAGCGACGAACGCCCACCTCGAAAACGTTCCGTTTTCTCGGTGTCCGTTGCACTCACATAGTTCATCTGTCATGTGCATCCTTGACTGCTAGCAGTCAGTCTGCAACTGGCAGATGAACTGCGTTCGTCGCTTATCGCTCCACGTTGTGCCCCCTGTACCTTGCAACTGAGTATACATCCTTATCCCCGCGCCCTGACAGGTTTATGACAAGAATCTGATCCTTGGACATGGAAGGGGCAATTTTAAGTGCGGCAGCTACGGCATGCGCTGACTCAATCGCAGGAATTATGCCCTCAACCTTCGACAGGTACTCAAATGCACAAACTGCCTCCTCATCAGTGATTGGCACATATTCCGCCCTTTTCTCCTTCCACAGGTTGGCATGCTCCGGCCCGACACCAGGATAATCAAGCCCCGCGGATATGGAATACACCGGTGCAATCTGACCGTATTCATTTTGCAGGAATATTGACTTCATGCCATGGAAAATGCCCACGCTTCCGTTGGCAAGTGTTGCGGCATTGTCAGGTGACTCAACACCGCGTCCCGCTGCCTCCGCCCCAACAAGACGGACTGATTTGTCAGGGATGAAATCATAAAATGCACCCATGGCATTAGAACCGCCGCCAACGCATGCAACCACACAGTCAGGAAGCCTTCCCTCCTTCTCCATGAGCTGCGCCTTAATCTCCTCACCGATTACCTTCTGGAAATCCCTCACCATCTCAGGGTAAGGATGAGGCCCCATGACAGAGCCAATGCAGTAAAATGTTGTCTCTATGTTGGTACACCAGTCACGCATCGCCTCATTGATGGCGTCCTTCAATGTTGACGTACCGCTTGACACAGGCACAACCTTTGCGCCCAAAAGCTCCATCCTGTACACGTTCAAGGACTGCCTCTTTGTGTCCTCCTCACCCATGTATACACAGCACTCAAGTCCAAAGAGGGCGCATACCGTGGCGGTTGCAACGCCATGCTGCCCCGCCCCCGTCTCAGCTATGATTCTCTTTTTTCCCATCCTCTTGGCAAGAAGAATCTGCCCCAGCACATTATTAATCTTATGTGCCCCTGTATGGTTCAAATCCTCCCTCTTGATGTAAATTTTTGCGCCGCCCAAATCCTTCGTCATATGGTCTGCATAATACAGCAGTGACGGACGATTGGCATATTCCTTGTAATATTTCACCAGCTCCGCCTTAAATTCAGGGTCATCCTTGTACCTGCCATACGCCTCCTCAAGCTCATGAACGGCATTCATGACTGTCTCCGGCACGTACTGCCCGCCAAAATCTCCAAATCTTCCAACCTTGCTCATCTTTTCCACTCCTATCCATTTATTTTCTACATTTATTTCTGGCTCACCTTAAAATTTACCTACCTGGTAAATTTCCATGATTTCCTTGATTTTCTCCCTGTCCTTGACACCATCCGTCTCAATTCCGCCTGAAATGTCAACATTTGGGCACACCTCAAGGGCTTCCCTTAGATTGTGGGCATTAATGCCGCCGGCAAGAAAATAATTATCCTTTAGCCCTGCATTTTTCACAAGACCCCAGTCAGCAACCTTTCCTGTTCCGCCTGCAACCCCTTCAACAAAGCTGTCAATAAGCAGTATGTCTGCCCCAAGCTTCTTGGCTGCCTCAATGTCCCCTGCACTCCTTGCCCTTACAGCCTTCCAAATTGCAACGGACATTCCCTCAAGCCTGCTTCGCAGCCTTGCCACATATTCCGCATCCTCGCTGCCATGAAGCTGCACCACGTCCAGCCCCGCCACCAAAACCGCATTGAACACGCATTCCACATCATTGTCAACGAACACGCCGACCTTGCGTATCCCCGGCAAAAGCCTTGCCCCAAGCGCACCCGCAAGCTCAGGTGAAACTGTTCTTTTATACCCCTCTGCCAGTATGAATCCCGCATAATCCGGTGGAAATTCATTCAGGTAATCCACGTCCTCCATACGCCTTATACCGCACAGCTTTATCATGGTCTTCTCCATTCACACTATATATTTATAAGCGCTCTCATGCATTCCGCAATCCCATCAACCCCACTTCTCATGAGGGTTTCACCGATAAGCACCGCATCAACGCCGCATTCTACGGCATATTGCATATCAGCATGATTTTTTATGCCACTTTCGCATACCTTTACGGTAGAAGGCGGAAGCATCGCCGCAAGACGTCTTGTGGTCTCCAGCGTCACCTCAAAGGTCTTCAGGTTCCTGTTGTTGATTCCGATTATCCCGAAGCCAACAGCCTTGAGCCTTTCCACCTCCTCCTCATTGTGTGCCTCCGCAAGCACCGACAAGCCTATTGCCTTCGCCCTTTCATAAAATGCATTAAGCTGTTTATCTGAAAGCACTGCCGCAATGAGCAGCACCGCACTTGCCCCAAGCACCCTTGCCTCGTCAAGCTGGTACTCATCAATCACAAAATCCTTCCTGAGCACCGGAATTGACACACTGCCCACAATATCCTTCAAATATTTGGAGCTTCCCTGAAAATACGCTTCCTCCGTAAGGCAGGATATTGCGCCTGCGCCTGCACTTTCATATGCCATCGCCGTCTCAACCGGGTGAAAGTCAGGCTGTATCAGCCCCTTTGAAGGTGATGCCTTTTTAACCTCTGCAATGACAGTAAGCCCGTCAGCCTGCAATGCCTTCTTGAAATCAGGCACGACAAGGGTACACTCATCAGCCCTGCGCCTCATTTCCTCTCTTGATACATTGCCAAGCTCCCTGTCAAGCTGCTGCTTCCTCTTTTCAATTATATCATCAAGAAACATTTTCCCTCCTCCACAATCACGGAACATCATCCCAACGTACATATCAAGCCCTGACAGCTACACGAAAATACTTTTCGTGCGCTCAATCACAGGATATCATCCAACGCAAGACCCGTCAGCGCCATGACCTCACGCACCGAAGCCCTGCAATCCTGGGACTTGCCGCTTGCCGCACTGGTAAAGCCCTCCTTCTCATCAGCGGTTACGCCCTTCATCATGAGCCCCATTACAAATGCACCAATCTGCGCCTCGTTGGCTCCATCCCCGAAAATTATGTTCATTGCCATATGGGCTTCCTCACGGGAAAGATTTTCCCCCGCCCCGACCTTCGCAATATAGCGCTTAAGGGATGTGCGCTCCCTTTCGGGAATTGCCACCCTTGCGCCCTCAACGCCAGAAAGCCCGACAACCTCACTCAGGAAATTGTAGAGAATCTTCGGCCCCATTGGACACAAAATGGACTCAGGATGGAACTGCACGCCATATATTGGATATTCCCTATGGCGCACCGCCATTATCTCACCATTTTCCACTTCTCCTATAATCTCCAGGCAGTCAGGAACACTTTCCCTCTCAATCACCAGCGAGTGGTACCTTGCCACCTGCATTTTCTCAGGAAGCCCTGCAAATATTGGACATGTGTTGTCTATGGATGCCTCTGACACCTTACCATGCATCGGCTGCTGTGCCCTGACGATTTTCCCGCCGAACACCTCGCCTATCGCCTGATGTCCCAGGCACACCCCAAGGATTGGCACATTTCCTGCAAAATGCCTTATCACATCCTCGGAAATTCCTGCCTCGTTGGGATAAGACGGTCCCGGTGATATCACAATCGCCTCCGGCTTCATTTCCTCAAGCTGCTCCACTGTCACCTGGTCATTGCGGTACACCACCATATCATGATACATGCTCTTCATAATCTGGTACACATTATACGTGAAGCTGTCATAATTATCTATCATTACAATCATATTAATCTCCATTCCGCAGGTGATTTTCCTGTTACCGGCAGGCTACATTGCGCCGCCTGAAAGCGCATTAATCACTGCCGATGCCTTCCTCTTGGTTTCCTCGTACTCACTCTTAGGCACGCTGTCATAAACAATCCCCGCACCAGCCTGAACATACGCCTTGCCGTCCTTGAAAAGCACCGTTCGTATGGCAATGCAGCTGTCAATGTCACCGTCCAATGACATATAGCCAATTGTTCCGCCATACACGCCCCGCTTCACATTTTCAAGCTCATCGATTATTTCCATTGCCTTGACCTTCGGGGCACCCGACAAGGTTCCCGCAGGAAGCACCGACATAAGCGCATCCACTGCCGTCTTTCCCTCGTCAAGCTCGCCCTCCACGTCAGACACAAGATGCATGAGCCTTGAATATTTCTCAACCCTCATGAAATCAGTCACCTTCACGGTTCCTGCCCTGCACACCCTGCCAACGTCATTACGCCCAAGGTCAACCAGCATTGCATGCTCCGAGCGTTCCTTTATGTCCTCGGAGAGCAGCCTTGCAAACTTCTCATCCTGCTCTGCGGTCTTGCCCCTTGGATACGTTCCCGCAATGGGTCTGTTGCACACCTTACCGTCAACAACGCTCACCAGCATTTCCGGTGATGCCCCTGCTATGCAGTAATCCTTATGGTCAAAATAATAAAGATATGGTGACGGGTTGGTTGACCTTAATATCCTGTACACATCAAATGGCTCAAGTGTATTTTCCACCATAAACCGCTGGGACACAACCACCTGGCTTATGTCGCCGCCTATTATGTGGTCCTTGCACTTCTGCACCATGTCACAGTATTCTTCCTCGGTATAATTGGATGTGACCTTGACATCCTTAGGCTCTATCTGTCTTGGAGCCGCCTCCGGTATGTAACGGCACAGAAGCCTTGCAAGCTTTTCCGCCCTGTCATCAAGGCCTTCATATACCTGGCTGACAGCCTTTTCCCTGTCAACTCCGTAATTTGCCATGAGGCTTTCCACATCATCTGCGTCAACATTTAATATTATCACAGCCCTGTTGGAAAGGTGGTCATATGCCACAATCTCACCGTACAGGAACATATTGGCATCAGGCATGTGGAGGTCATCCTTCGGCACATTGGTGAGCTTCTTTTCATAGTAACGCACCATGTCATATCCAAAGTACCCAATCAAGCCGCCCGTGAACTTTGGCTTCCCCACAAATTTTGGCGCCTTGTGCTTCTCAATGAATCCCGAAAACAATTGGATTGGATTGGTGGCATCCTTAACCTCATGCCTGCCGTCCTTGTATATAAATTCCGCACTGCCCTCCTGTACACGAATCTCCAGCTTGGGATTAAGCCCGATAAACGAATACCTGCCCCACTGGTTGGAATTATCTACCGATTCCAGTATGAAACAATTGTCATAATTTTCCTTGAGTGTTGAAAACATCCTGATTGGGGTGAGATTATCCACCAAAAGCTCATAAAACACGGGAACCGTCCTATACTGCCCCAGATATTCAACAACCTCCTCTAATGATGGTGTAAGCATGTGTTCGCTCCCTTCCTTTACCGTTAAACTCACATATAAGCGACGAACGCTTATCGCACAAAGAGAACCCCGCCGTCCCGACAATTTCACTTGCCAAGGGAC
>CAYZYS010000141.1:0-5509 GCA_964482605.1 uncultured Bacteroides sp. | reverse complement strand
GGACAGTATTACGGGCAGGACACGAACACGTACCCGCCACAGTACCCACAGGGGCAGTATTACGGGCAGGACACGAACACATACCCACCGCAGTACCCGCAGGGACAGTACGGGCAGGACGGCTACCCATACGCACAGGATGGCGGATACCCGCAGGGACAGCAGGGATATGGCACTGATTATGGCCAGCGCGTGCCCCAGGAACAGTATGGGGCATACGGACAGCAGGGACAGGACCCGAATGCATACCCGCCGCAGTACCCGCAGGGGCAGTATTACGGGCAGGACCCGAACGCATACCCGCCACAGTACCCGCAGTACGGGCAGGACGGCTATCCATACGCACAGGGGAACGGGCAGCCATCAGCCCTTGACCAGCATTACGCATACCAGCAGCAACAGGCACAGGCAATGGGCGAGGACCTTGAGAGGAGGCTTGCGCCAAAGCAGCAGCAAACGAAAATCATCTCATTGTTTGCCGCAAAGGGCGGGGTGGGAAAGACCACGATTGCCACGTCACTTGCCCTCAGGCTCTCAATGCTGTCGGAGGGGCCGAACAGGCTCAGGGTTGCCCTCGTTGACTATGACGTTGACTTTGGTGATGTCGGCATAATGCTGGCGCTTCCGGTCGAGGACGTGTGCATGGACCAGTGGGGCGAGGTAATCCGGGGAAGGATGAAGAATGAAATCAACATGTCCGGCGCACAGACCGAGGCGGAGATTGAGGCCGTGATGGAGAGGGTGAAGGATTCAATGACCTTCACGCAGGATGAAATCAACGATTACCTCCGTGATTACAGCCAGACGGGACTCAAGGTGCTTGTCGGGCCAATCAACCACCAGTCGTCAATGAAGTTTGACGGCTATGAGTTCTCCATAATGCTGAGGAACCTCCGTGATTCAGGGATGTTTGACTACATCGTGTGTGACACGGGCAACAACACGAGGGACGCAAGTTTCTCCGCCGTGCAGGTGTCCGACACGATTTACATGGTGAACACGCAGGAAATAACGACGGTGAACTGCAATGACAGCGTGCTCAATGCCTTCAAGCAGAGCAACTTCGACATGAGCAGGTTCAAGTGCGTCATAAACAAGGTCCGCCCGGTGAGCGAGACCGGCATTGACGTGTCCGAGATAGAGACAATAATGAACGGGCAGAACCATGAATGCGTGACAAGGCTTGACCTTGTGACCGAGGTGACAAAGGACAACAACAAGGGCGAGCCGACAGTCATCGCCCATCCGAACAGTGACTTCACCAAGGAGCTTGAGTACCTTGTAATGGACATCCTTGGGAAGAAGATGGAAAACGTCGAGAACGCGGGCAGGAAAAAGAAGCCGCTGTTTGGCTGGAAAAAGTAAGGCACAACCCCCAGGACGGGGAAAACAGGACATGGTCCCCACGGCACGTGCCGTGGGGGAAATGAAAGGAAGTGGGATGGATTATGGCAAAAAGCTTGTTCCAGCAGCAGATGAATGGCGTGGAGGAACAGAAGACGGCAATGGCCAATTCGGTGTCCAACGAGGCGGTGCAGGCCACCCCCGAGGAGAGGAAGGTGGTACACGACATTGTCGAGTACGTGAGCCGTGAGTTCGCAGACAGGATTGCCATTGAGGGGGAGAATGACAGCATACAGCGCGACATAAGGAAGCGCATAGGCGAGGAGGTGGAAAAGCTCGATGACAGCAGGTATGATTTCCAGACCCGCAGGAGGATAGAAAAACTTGCGGTGGAAATGACGGGGCTTGGACCGCTTGAGCCACTCCTTGCAGACCCCGACATCACGGAGATTGTCGTGCAGAGGTATGACCACATCGTGGTTGAGAAGAAGGGCAAGATAATTGACGTGCCTGCAAGGTTTGAGGATGAGGAACACCTCGTCACCATCATCAACAAGATAGTCCAGTCAAAGGGGCGGCAGGTGAACCTCATGACGCCAATCGTGGATTCCCGCCTTGATGACGGCTCCCGTGTGAATGCCGTGATACCCCCGATAATGGCAGACGGGGCATCAATCACAATCCGTAAGTTTTTCAAGGAAAAGCTCACGTACAAGGATTACCTTAGGTTTGGCTCCATTGACCAGAAGATGCTCAACTTCATCGAGCAGTGCGTAATCGGCAAGTGCAACATCTTCATAAGCGGCGGTACCGGCACGGGCAAGACGACGTTCCTCAACATGCTCTCAAACTACGTGCCAAAGGATGAACTGATAATCACCATAGAGGACACGTGTGAGCTTCAGATACAGTCACCGAACGTCCGCAGGATGGAAACAAGGCCGATACAGTCGGACAAAATGATGTATGTGGACACGGCGGCATGCGTGAAGAGCGCGCTCCGCATGAGGCCTGACAGAATCATAGTCGGTGAGGTACGTGACGGTTCGATTGTTGACCTGCTTTCCGCCCTCTCAACGGGGCATGACGGCGGGCTTGCGACGGGGCACGCCAATTCCCCTGAAAACATGGTGCATGTCAGGCTCCCGATAATGTATGGCATGAATGAACAGATGAAGGTAACAACTGAGGCACAGCAGCTCCAGTTTGCGGAGGCATTTGACCTCATCATCCAGCTCAAGCGATTCATTGACGGGAAGAGGAGGATTACAGAGATTTCGGAGATATGCGGCACTGATGGGGATGGCTACTGCAAAATCGTGCCAATCTTCAAATATGACGAGATTAATGACAAGTTCATGACAACAGGGCACGTGCCTGAAAAGGCACTGCTCAAGTGTGAGGGGAACAAGGTGGTCATTGACAGGGACATGTTCAGGGAAGGCGAGGATGAGGAAGTTGAGCCGTTTAGCCGCGTGGATGAAAAGACGGATGACGGCTCGCCGTCCGCCCCGGTGCCACAGACACCGCAGCAGGGGGCCAGACCCCATGGTGGCATGCCACAGGCACCACAGAACATGCACCATGCCCCGCAGGGAATGAACGGCGTCCCACAGGGGATGAAAGGCATGCCACAGAACCAGGGGGCAAGGCCTGCCCCGCAGGGAATGGGGCAGGGGATGAGGCAGAATGCCCCATACCCACAGCAATGGGGGATGCAGTACCCGCCAAACGGGCAGGGCTACCAGCACCCACAGCAGGCACAGTGGAACGGCAGGCCCGCAGGCGGGATGCCCGGAATGAACAACCCCCCACCCGCACAGGCGGGGACGGACGGCAGGCAGCCGGCACCGCAGGTCCGACAAACGTCACCAACTGAAGGAAGGCAGGGGGAACAGGCAGTGAACCCGGCACCGGCGGCAGACAATGCCGCAGGGGATGATGACGCGGCAAGCCGCATGGCTTCCGAGATAATGGCTTCAATTGGTGACATAAACCTGGACGTGAACCGCAGACGGGTTGGCAACCCGAAAAACCAGCCGGTGGACATGGACATGGGCGGGGTAAGCATCCGTTTCTGACATGCCACGCGGCACACAGGCATCCCCGCATGCCGGGGACAAGAACATACAATGGGGATGGCGGCACCACACGGTGCCGGGCATGCCCCGGAAAGGACCAAGATGGGAACAACCTTAAACAAATACGACTATTCGTGGATTGCCGTGCTGATAGCACTGTTTGCAATCTGCGTGGCAATAATCCTGATAATCAGCGTGCTTGACAGGCAGAACGTGCTTGTCAGGGAACATGACTTCATTTCGGACTACATAGAGAAGAAAAAGAAGTTCCTTGCAAAGAACAAGTCGGTAATTGACATCAACGTGTACATGATGATGATAGCGGGGTGCATGCTCCTCACGGGCTTCGTCGGGTTCCTCCTCACAAGGAACTATTACGTGATGCTGGGTACCGGCCTCGTGGGGTTCTTCATACCGGATTTCGTGGTCAGGTTCCTGATTTCATCAAAGAACCAGAAGTTTGACGAGAAGCTGGAAAGGACCCTCTCAAACCTGTCATCATCACTGAGGGCAGGGCTTACAATCTCACAGGCAGTCGAGGAGGTCTGCAACTCACCGTTTGTCGATGAGGACATGAAGGCATTCTTCCGCCAGATGAACTCCAGGTTAAAGATGGGTGAGTCAATAGAAAGCACCTTCCAGTGGTTTGCCGACGTGACACAGAGTTCCGACGTGCAGGACGTCGCAAGCGCGATATCCATGCAGGTCAAGGTGGGCGGCAACGAGGCAACCGTCATAGAGTCAATAACCTCGAACATAAGCTCCAGGATGAACATGCGCAGTGAGATTAAGTCAATATTCTCAGACGCAAAGTTCACCATAATCATCTTTGACATAATGCCGCTTGTCATGCTTGCGGTGATGTACGTGATGATGCCGAGCATCTTTTCGGAACTGTTCAACAGCCTGACGGGCATAATCGTGTTCTGCTCATGCATGGGGGTAATGCTCTTTGGCAGCTTCGTGACCAGGAAAATCATGAACAACGCCCTGAACAGCAACTAACCACTTTCCAAGGGACTATTCTTACAAGGAGGGAAAACCAAAATGGTACTTGATTCAACGACAATTGCGGTCATATGCGGCATTGCGGTATTTCTTGTCATATTTGCGGTGATAGCGCTGGTTGACGACGCACAAAGGCGCAAACAGCCTGGGTATGACCCAAGGGACTGGTTTGCAAAACACATGAATGAGGCACTGTATGACCTGTGCTTCCCCGGCAGGGCACCGGAGGCGGCCGCAAAGGCAGTGGGCATTGACATGGCAAAATACAATGAGGCGGTTTACGTGGCGGGCATTGACGGACAGCTCAAGAGCATAGTCATCATGCGCCTTTACGCAATGATTGTGTTCGTGGGCGCGGCGGCATGCCTCTTCATGGGTTCACAGGTTGCGGCCATGGTGCTTGTGCTTGTTGCCCTTTACCTGTTCCAGTCCCCGATGAGCAAACTGCAGAAGGAGGCAAAGAACAGGAGGGCGGTGATTGAGGGGGACCTGCCGAGGTTCATTGACCTGTTCCAGACGGCATTGCAGATACAGATGCCCGTGGAGACGGCAATAATCACCACCGCAAGGAGCGTGCAGTGCGAGCTGTCCACGGAAATCCTCAAGAACATGGAGCAGGCAAGGCTCCAGTCAAGGAGCTGGACAACGGCTTTTGAGGAGCTTGCCACAAAGTACAACATCCCTGCGTTTTCGGATTTCATCTTTAACGTGGTGATTGCCTCAAGGAAGGGTGTTGACATATATGAGGTGGTAAAGCAAAAAGCCATTGACGTCAAGAACGCACACCTCGCAAACCTCAAGATAAGCGCAAACAACGCAAACAACACAATAACAATACTTGTCATGGTGCTGAAACTTGCACCCGTGATAGCAATAATCCTTTACCCTGTGCTTACCCAGATAAGCTCCATCATGTGACGGGCATTTGCAGCGGCAGGAAAACAGATGAGGGCATGTGCCGGAAAACCGGCATGTGCCTTTTTTCCATGCAAAACGGGTCTGTCCCATTTACCATACTATGCACAGTCTTGATATCCGTTTAATGGAGGATAAAAAAAGACAAATATTTTCATAAG
>CAYZYS010000140.1:0-5546 GCA_964482605.1 uncultured Bacteroides sp. | reverse complement strand
ATGAATACAATATTTAACAAATTCATTAGTGCAATGCTATGCCTGGCAATGTTAATCACCACACTCCCACTCCAGGGCTGCACGTCACGCAGTGCGGACGCCTCATCACAACAGCTTTCCGTTGACGGCTTCAAGCTAAATACCTACGTGCAAATCACCGCCTACGGAAATGGCATTGACCGTGAAACACTGGACAACGCACTAGGACTATGTGACACATATGAAAAAATATTTTCAAGAACCCTTGATGAAAGCGAATTGGCAAGGCTCAACCGCCATGAGACAACCACCGTGTCACATGAGCTTGGAGAGCTGATTAATTACGGACTTGAGTATTCAAGGCTGTCGCAGGGGGCATTTGACATATCGATACAGCCCCTGTCATCGCTTTGGGACTTCACTGCCGAGGAGCCTTCCGTTCCGGACAGCGAGCTGCTGAGCGAACGTTTGCAGTACGTGGATTACGGCAGTGTCGCCATAAGCGCCAACGAAGACGGCACCTACGAGGTGACGCTGCCAGAGGGCATGGGGCTTGACCTGGGCGCCATTGCCAAGGGCTACATAGCCGACAAAATCAAGGCTTACCTGACAGACCACGGCGTGGAAAGCGCCCTCATCAACCTTGGGGGAAATGTGCTGTGCGTCGGGACAAAACCGGACGGCAGCAGCTTCCGCATCGGTGTCAAAAAGCCATTTGCGCAGGACGGCTCCACCATTGCAGTCGCAGCCACCGCTGACACCTCAGTGGTGTCATCAGGAACCTACGAAAGGTGCTTCACAAGCGACGGCATTTTCTACCACCACATATTGGACCCGTCAACGGGCTACCCATATGACAACGGACTTACGCAGGTGACGATATTCTCAAGCGACTCCGTCACCGGCGACTGCCTGAGCACCACCTGCTTTGCGCTGGGACTTGAAGCAGGGCTCGAACTGATTAACAGAACAGACGGTGTCGAGGCCGTATTTGTCACGGAGGACGGCACAATGCACATGAGCGACGGCTGCGGAAAAATTCTATTGTAAATATCTCCCACTGCTGTTAAAATGGGATTAGTCTGACAAATATTAATAAGGGGGATTACTGACCGTGGTAGATGACATTTACGAAAAAAAATCCACATCCGGCAACAACAATGGGCTCTATGACACCTTCGAGGTTGTTGATGTTGACGTGGTAAAGCCGGAGGACGTGGACCTTGGTCTTGATGATGCGCCATTTGAGATAGGTATGGACGCAGTCAAGAGGATGGACGAGGAGGAAGCCGCAAGAAAGCAGGCACTCATCAATGTACAGGCAGAGACAACCATAGGTAAAAAAATAATATACAAGGATATGATGTTCACAAGACTGGACAACATCCTCGATGCATACCAGGCAGACAAGAGGCGCACAAAGGTTGCCATCATAACGCTCATAACCTTCATCTGCTCCATACTTCCATTCTGGGGCATCAAGATAAAGGATCTTACGCTGATGGTGCAGAGCAATCTCTTCAATGGGTATGATTTCCTGGGAATCGGGCTTGCAGGAAAGCTGTTTGTGCTATGTCTTGTGGCTTCGCTGATACTGATGTCAATAAACCTCAAGAAATGGGCGCTGCGCATCAACCTTGTAGGCTGGGTGGCATATTTGATACAGGTTGTGATGATACTCATATGGGCACCGATTGACTTCAGCTCATCAACCGTGTCAATCACCATACTGAACATAAGGCCACACATCGGAACCATAACAACATTTCTCGGACAGCTTGTACTCACGATAATGTACACCAGCATAAGCAAGCACAGCCCGCAGACAAAGCAGGGCAGGTTAAATGCAGGACAAACGCCGGAGGATGAGGCGGAGGAAAAGACAGAATAACCTGAATACGCACATAAAACGGTGGAGAATGCCAGCACATGGCACACTCCACCGTTTTTCATTTTACCAAAGGGGCTTCCGCATTATCACCAGCCTGTCATTTTCCCTGACACTGCCGCCCGCAAGCCTATTGCATTCAATTATGTCCTCCACGGTGGTATGGTTATTCCTTGCTATGTCCCACAAATCCTCATCCCTGCCAACAATGTAGCCCGTCATCTGCGGAAGTGACATGTACCATTCTCTGTCAAGCTCCCCCACCACTGCATTTCTCAACACCTGCAGCATCCTTGTTCCCTTGAGCAGCACATCAAGGCTTACAACCGCCTTAAATTCAAGTCCCTGCAGCGAATTGGACACATTTAGCCTCTCAAGTGCCGCATTTAACTGCCATGTAATGCCATCCTGCGCCACATTTCCCTTCAGGGCGGACACATCCATAGTCTGGGAAAATGGCACAGCCTGCCTCACAACCGAGAGCACCTCGCCCGAATCCGCCGGCTTAAGCCCAATCACCTGAACCTCAAGCACCCCATTGATTTCAAGCTGCCCTTCCACGATTGACACATCCTCAACCCTTGGCACGCCCATGTAGGTACATATCCTGAAATCCCTCATCGACTCATCCTCGTAGAGCTTCTGTGTCCTGCACCTTATTGCATTCCTGAAAATCCTGTCACACAGCAGCTCTTCGCCATATTCAGTCTCCACATTCTTACCCTGCATGTAACAGTCCACAATTACATTTTCATTTTTCTCCTCATACCCCTGGACAAAAAGCTCCACGCCCATGTCCACCTCAAGGCACCTGTCCTCACCGTCATCATCAGCCCTTATCCCCACACGGCAGTCCTGGCGGTTCAGCGTCACATAGGCAATCGCCTCCGGCTTAAGCCCTGAGACATCCATCACCTGCTCCACCCTTTCCGTCATGCGAAGCCACACGTACTCATCACCCGACACGCTGCGGTACAGCACGGAAAGCACAAGCTGAAGCTCAATGTGAAGCCCATCCTCCTCCGGCTGTGAAGTCACAAGGCACACGTCCACGTCACTGTACACAACCTGCCCAATGTCAGGCTTTCCGGCAGGAAGCTCCATGACCTTCCTTATGCGCCTAACTTCCCTGGCATCAGCCACAAGCCTGACGCAGTTAAGCTCCTCCCTCTTGACAAGAAGCGCTTCCTCGCCCTTTTCCACGGGAAGCGAAAGCTCCCTGTCCGAATCCAGCCTGCCCTTCAGGGTGACAACACTGCGCACATTGATTTTCCTTGAATGAATCAGGGTAATGTCAAGCACCTCAAGCACTGCCTCGCAGCGCGGTGTCACTGCGGTCATGTCAACGCCCGCAGCCTCCCTCAGGTTGATTGTCTCATTAAAGCCAATGCTTCCCTCAAGTCCATCAGGATTTTCACCCCTGTATAAAAGGCCATAGTCAAGGCTTCCCTTGACTGACAGCCTGCCATCCGACAGCCTTATCTCCTCAAGACGCACATTTCCCCTTGTCGCCAGTATCTCCTCGATGTCCTGCCTTGTGTCAGGCACATTGTAATCCTCGTCAATCACAACCTGAAGCTCGCCACCGCTGACATTTACCATGTCATGTATGATTTTTTTATCCAATACCATAACAATCCTCCATTTTGCACCGCCAAATAATATCCACAGCCTACCCGAACACCACAGGCTCCTCACGCCTCTCGGTCTTAACCACAATGTACGGATATGTAACCACCTTTGCTGATGTCTCCCCCGATTTTGGACCCATCAGGGTGGTTCTCATGTATATCGCCCCGCCCCCAACGGACACCTCATCCAGCACTATGCTGTACCCACTGCCCTGCTGCTTTCCATAGCCCTCAACCATGTACAGGTAATCATTGGTTGCAAATGTAAGCTGCATGCACTCATTTTTCTTGTTCTCGATAATCTCCATCAATTCCCTTGGCACATCTTCATCCTCAACCACTGTCACATCCAGTTTTTCCCTTGCCTGCGACACGTCATCCTGCACCCCGCAGCCAGACAGCAGCAAAAGAAAGGCGGATACAACTGCCAGAAAAAGACGTGTTCTGTCCCTGCACCAATATTTCCCCATGCACATTTTCATAAAAAAACCACCCGCATATGATGTTCTTAAACATCCTATTACGGGTGGTTCCAATATATTACACCAATCTTGTCACACTACGCCTGATATCCATCAGGATTATTCTTCTGCCATCTCCATGAATCCTCACACATCCTACCAAGGTCTCTCTCAGCCTTCCAGCCAAGCTCCCTGCCTGCCTTGGACGGGTCGGCATAGCACACCGGCACATCCCCTGCACGCCTCGGCTTGAACTGAAACGGAATCTCAATTCCCGCCGCCTTCTCAAATGCATGGATTACGTCAAGCACACTATACCCATGTCCTGTACCCAAATTGTATACGGCAAGCCCAGGGTTATCCTTGAGCTTCTCTATCGCCTTAATATGCCCAATGGCAAGGTCAACCACATGTATGTAATCGCGAATGCAGGTTCCGTCCGGCGTGTCGTAATCATTGCCAAATACCCCAAGCTCCTTGAGCTTGCCAACGGCAACCTGCGTAATGTACGGCATTAGGTTGTTGGGAATCCCATTCGGATTCTCACCGATTGTGCCGCTTTCATGTGCCCCGATTGGGTTAAAATACCTTAATAGCACCACATTCCAACGATTGTCCGCCTGCTGTATGTCAGTGAGTATCTGCTCCAGCATTCCCTTGGTGCGTCCGTACGGATTGGTTATCTCGCCCTTCGGGCATTCCTCCGTAATTGGAACAAATGCCGGATTGCCATACACGGTTGCGGATGATGAAAATACTATGTTCCTGCAGCCGTTATCCCTCATCGCCTCGAAAAGCGTGATGGAGCCTGTTATGTTGTTATCGTAATATTCCATGGGCTTCTGCACAGACTCGCCCACAGCCTTAAGCCCTGCAAAATGAATGCAGGAATCTATGTCCTCATTCTGGAACACCTTGTCCAGTCCCTGCCTGTCACGGATGTCCACCTGGTAAAACTTCACCGGCTTCCCCGTGAGCTTCTCAACCCTTTTCAATGATTCCCTGCTGGAATTGCACAGATTGTCAACCACCACAACCTCATATCCGGCATTCTGCAGCTCAACCACGGTGTGGCTTCCAATATAGCCTGCCCCGCCCGTAACCAAAATCGACATATCCAATCCTCCTCATCATTGTGATACCGCATATACACTGGGTTAGTATACACCATTGCCAGGGCTTTCGCAAGCATTGCGGCGCTGGGGAAAATTTTCCTTGGGGATGGGAGAAGATATTTTACAGAAAGGTGTACTTTTTTGTAACAACATTTTGTGGGTTTTTGCAGTGTATTTTTTTACATAAAATATCTATTTTTTGTTGAAAATATGGAATTTTGTAGTATCATATAAAAAGTATTGTAAAAATTCAATGCACTACAAAAAAGTACACATTTCAAAAAGGAAATATTAACAACAATGGAAAAAATAATGAAAAGCGAATGTAATGCAGAACAGTCAATAAGAAATAAGTTTACATTAATACAATTTATATGCAGCATATTGGTAATCTTTATTCACACAGGTAATTTGAACACTTATGGGATTGATGAACAATCAACAGGGCTATCGAAGATTGTCTATTATGTTG
>CAYZYS010000139.1:0-5642 GCA_964482605.1 uncultured Bacteroides sp. | reverse complement strand
CACAGTCTTGATATCCGTTTAATGGAGGATAAAAAAAGACAAATATTTTCATAAGGAGGAATCATTATGGACGGGGATTAAGTTAACAGGAAATGTAGGAAAATAAACGCAGAATTTTAAGGAGGTAACATTATGGAAGAAATCAGATTAGAAAATTACAGAGAGCATGAAATTTACAAACAATTTGATGTAGACCAATCCGGTCAGGAATATGATGTAAATTATATGGGAACCTATTATGGGGATGAAGTATTAGAAAATTATGCGGTGTTAAAAACTGGGCAAGTAATTCTTAGTATATGCAAATAGAATTGGGATTTCAAAAGGAGGTTAAACATAATGGTAAAATGTGTCGTTTGTGGAAAAGAATTTACACAAAAAGAATTTAAGCTACTTGCATACTGTGATGAATGTAATAAATTATCAAAAAGAAGAAAAGCAGAAATAAAGGTAAAAAGAGAACTATCGGAACATGGAGAACTAGAAACATATAATAAAGACGAATTAGAAAGAGAGATTAGTTTTATGATGAAAATTCTTAAATAGATTCGGAATTCAATTTAGAAAGCGAGGAAATGATATGAAAGATTATAATAAGGTTGCCATTGTGACAAAAATATTCAAACAAGGAATGAAAGTCACGGTAAGTGTAAAAGATTTGTTTGAATCTGGAGCCGATTTATATGGCATGTACATTGAAACAGAAGAAAATGAAAACGGAGAAACTGATTATTGGGACTTGCATAATGGTAACGGGTATGTTGTATGCATGGATGGGGAAACGTGCCTGATAATAAGTGAGGATGAAAAGTGGGTGACACTAAGAAATGATGATGGAGAAGTGCCTATGTTCTTCACTTTGTCCTTGAAAGCCGCAAGTGTTGCCTGCACTGTTTGCCCTACGTAAAAAACAGTTTGTCTTTATGGCACGGGATTTTGCCCGTGCCTTTTTTTGTTGAGAATGTTAAGCACATACTCCTGACGTGTTTTTTCTAAAAAAAGTCCCAATTATTTTTTTAGCATGGTTTGCCATGGCAAAACAGAATGCATGCCCAGTTGACATACTACCAATGTCCCAGACGTGAAGGGGACGTGGAAGCCCCTTAAAAAAAGGGCAAAACATAAAAAAGCAAAGGAAAGGAAAGAAAAAATGAAGGGAATCAAGAATCTTATGGCAAAGACAAAAAAGGCATGCGGTGCAGCATGTGGCAAGGCAAGGGACTTCATCATGGATGATGACGGAATGGAGGTAATCCAGGTAATCTTCATCGTCCTGATTGCGGTTGTGCTTGGTGGCCTGCTCCTGACTTTCGGCCAGAACCTTTTCACCAACGTGCAGACCAAGGTTGAGGACAACTTCAACATTTAATGGCATGATGGGATGGAGTGAAGGACAGACAGTTACCGTAATCCTCCTGGCATTGCTTGGTGTCGCCGCAGTCACGGACTACAAGGATGGGAAGATACCACCATGGCTTACGCTGTACCTGATGGCCGTTGGCATTGTACACCAGTGCATGGCGGGGAAGCCATTCGTGGGGCCCGCCGTGGTCGTGGGTGCGTTCATTGCCAGGGGCATGCTGGGACAAAGTGGCGCGGACGTCAAGATGATGGCCGCAATGCTGCTCTGCCTTGGGTTCAGGGACGGGCTTGTGGCAATCGCATTGTCACAGATGATGGCACTTGCCTCATGGGTTGTGGCCAGGGCAGGGAATGCCAAAGGGGAAAACGGGATTGTCATGGGGCCGTGTTTCATGATGGGCACGGCCTTGTGTCTTTGCCAGGACATCATGTTAAGTCTATGAGAGGAAAAAATCATGAAAGACATTAAGCTGCGTAAATTAAAGGACACAGACTGGACGCATGGCGCGGGGGAAATGATTTCCTTCCTGTTCGTGTTCCCGTTCCAGTTGCTTGTCATATTGCTCACGGTAATCAGTGCCGAGGTTTCAATCGTGGACCACAAGCTCAATTATGTCAATTACATAGCCTTAAGGGCAGCATGCATAGCCGGTTCGGACACGGCGGCAAATACGGTGGTGAAGCAAATCCTGCAGGAATCACTGCCGGTGGGGAAGATGGGCATAATCGGCGCCGAGCCATCTGACACGTTCTCACTGGAGACTGTCAACCATGCCACATGGAAGAAGGGGAGCATGGCAACCCTCAGCATTTACGTGGAAACAAATTACTTCGTGTTTGAGGGGGTAAGCGCCTCCCTTGCGGGCAAGATAGCGAACAGGTCATCAACCCTTACGATGATGATTGAGTCACCTGCAGGCTCAACCAACATACATTAATACATACGGAGGTGAGGTCATGGAACCTTATTCATTAATGTCAATATGTGGCGTGGGCATTTCATCCTTCCTGCTTGGGCTGCTGATTGCATGGGCAACGAACGCGTCACAGCAGAAGAAACACCACAGGGGCAAGGGCATGGGGGGACAGTATGCCAGGGCTGACTTCAGGGGTGATGAAATGATGCTGGGGCTTGACCATGACAGGTCAGCGGAAAATTACGAGGTAAGGCATGATGACCCCGCTTCAGGAACGGGACAGGACACGGGGTGCCCTGACATGACAGACGAGGTCCTGAAAAGGCTTGGGCAGGATGACGGTGGAACGGGGACGTTTGGTGAGGATGAATTTCCGGGTGAAAACGGTTCCCCTGCGGGAAATGACATGCCCCCACAAAATGACGGCATCACCGGACAGCCTGCCATGGATGACACCACGGATGGTGCCGTGGATGACGGACAGGCAACAGGGAAAACCGGCATGACCCCTTCCCTGGAATGGACAAGCCTTGGGGACATCCCTGCGAAAGACCCTGACGTTACGGGCATGGGCGGGGATGAAACAGGTGAAGCCGGACCGGATGAAACGAATCCTGATGGTGACATGCAGGCTGCCAACAGCCCTGACAAGCCGGAAGACGTGGCAGGAGCCGGGGAAGCCATGGACACCGGCATGACGGAAGACAAACACGTTAAATCCGTTGGCATTGGCATTACACCTGACGGGGATGCAAAGGCAGCTCCCGCCCATGCGGAAAAGCCGTCCGCAAAAAGGACAACGGCGAAAGCCACGGGCACAAAAACCAGGCAGGCAGCATCACAGGGAAGACCCCAGGCAGGGGTGAACACGGGAAGGAAAACGGCTGTAACCGCCAGGGGAACGGCAAGGCAGGCAACCCCCGTCAAGGCAAGGGGAACTGGCAGTACCGTGGGGACCGTGGGAAATGACATCGCCGTGGGGACTGCCACTCCCACACAGGCAGTGACCGAATCCCCCCAGGAAACGGTGGTGCCCGGCATAATGGATGACGACGAGGACTGAAAAAACATATGGGGAGGCGGGAAAAGCCTCCCTTTCCAATGAAGGGGGCATTTTTCCATGACATATGAAAGAAAACAGTTATTGATTAAGGCAGGCATCGGGATTGCGGCAATCTCCGCGTTCCTTGGGCTGTCCACTGCGTTAATCAACTCAAACCGCAGGCTGCGCACGTACAGTCCTGACAGGGACTTTAAGGTGGAACAGGCAACAACCACCGCGTCCATCCCGTCATTCACGGTGTCAAACCCGCAGCTTGGCTTTTCACTGTCCGTCCCTGAGGGGTGGACGAGGGTTGAGATGGACGGGTATGACAGTTACATACACGCCGCAAGCAAGGCCTGCGTGAATGTTTACGTGGACGATTATGACGGGTCGGTCAACCAGTTCCTTTACCAGGGGCTTGTTGCCTCGATGGCTTCCTCGTCATCGGCGTCACTCACTTCATATGAAAGGGTGGACAATTCCACGGTGAAATACTCATTCAGGATGCTGGATGAATCGGGAATGCAGACGCATTACGTCACAAAGGCATGGTCACTGGACAGCATAGTGACCACGGAGACAATGATACCTGACGTGTATGCGGACAGGCTCACGGATGAACAGGCGCTCATATCGGGGTCGTTCAGGTGGGATGACAGGGAGGATGCCATACCTGCGGAATATTCCTATTTTTATGTCTCGGGGGCTGACCTCACGTATGCCATCCCGGAGGGGTGGGAAACCACTGCCTCCGACACAAGCATAACCTCAACTGACCCGGTTACGGGAAGCACCCTGACGGTTGGCATGACCGGCTCATCATCAGGCGGGGTGTCATACACGGGCATGACGCAGCTTGAATATGGAAGGCAGACAGGGGTGAGCGTGGCAAACTTCGTGCTCACCGCGTTTGAAAACACGGGGGACATGCTGAGGGGCGAGGCCACGTACACGGCCAACCAGAAGAGGATGCAGATGGTGCAGTACCTTTACACGGATGGCACATACCAGTGCACGCTCACATGCGAAATGCCGGAGGATGAGGCATACAAGGTAATTGACGTGGTAAGGGAATGTATGAAGGCATTCAGGTTCAACCACGGGGCTTCCGCGTCATCAAATGAGTCAGGTTCGGACGGCACGGAAACCGCAACCATTGCCACCAACATATCAGCCGGGTAATGGAATGGGCTTGCCACGGGCTGAAGCCAACCAGGCATGGGGGGGGGAGAGGAGGCAGGGAAATGGCAATAAGCAAAGACATCCTGATTTTGTCCACAGAAGTTTTACTGACTTTTGTGAATTTGGTGCTCATTTTCATCATTAACAAAAGAAAGTGAATGGGGAGGTATGACAATGGCAGTTGATTTTTTTATGCATGGCGTGTATGATGGGGAGGAAGAAAACGGCATGCCAGACAAAACAGAAGGGCATGTGGACGTGGCATGCAGTGATTACATGGGGGGTAGCCATATGTCCTTAATAGTTTTGGCGCAAAATGGCAATGGCATTGCGGTGTCGGCCGACAGCAGGTCAACGATAGTTGAAAGAAGCGGGAACATGGCATTTGAAAATGACGTCACGACAAAGGTGTTCAAGATTGGTGATGCCATCTTGTCATTTTATGGAAGGAACCGGACGGGTGGACTGCCAATCTGCAAGCTCATAAGCCAGTTTGCGGATGAAGGTGATGACGCATTTGATGTCGTTGCACACGTGGCTTCAAGAATCCGTTCCGTGAAGAAACAAGAAAGCCTTCATGGCTCACCTGGCACATGCACATTCCTGTTGTCGGAGTTCGTAAACACCGGAAACCGTGATTTCCCATACGTCCCACACACAAGGATGATTGAGCTGACGGACGGGGTGGGGGAATGGCAGACACTGAAATATGGTGACATGCTCATGTGCAAGGGCTGGACTGACATGACACCCCAAAACCTTTCCGTCCGCCAGGACAGGACACTTGGGGAACTTTGTGAAGACACAAGGCTCATTATTGAGATGGCGGAAAAGGTTGGTGACAGGATACTGTATTATAATCCTGTTGGCGGCAGAATCATTACGGAAGCATTGTTGCCACCTGCCCTTTGTGAGACAAAGTGACAATGCATGGTCCTGGCATGCTTCCATGGCTGAAGCCATGGGATTCCTTGCTCGCTGATTTTTTGAGGAACATAAAAACGGCATTCCCATATGGATGCCGTTTATTTTTTTTGTTGAAATTCCTGCAAAACCATGGTAGTATCCCCATGGGTGCCACCATAACGGTAGGCGGTTAGTCCCTCAACAGGGGGACTGTGACCCTCTGATTACAT
>CAYZYS010000138.1:0-5664 GCA_964482605.1 uncultured Bacteroides sp. | reverse complement strand
TGCATGTGTTAGGCACGCCGCCAGCGTTCATCCTGAGCCAGGATCAAACTCTCATAAAAAAGTTCGTCCGGTTCCGGATTTATCTGGCAATCGAGATTGCGCTTGATTAATCCATACCCGTTTCAACGAAAGACCAAAGCCTTCCGCCTCACTGTTTTTAGGTTGTGACATTGCTGTCACGTTCGTTTCTGAAAATTTATTGGAATTTTCAGGGTTGTCTTGCTGTTCAGTTATCAAGGAACAATTACTTCTGTCGCTCAGCGACAGCTTATTCATAATATCACTTTCCAAACGTACTGTCAACAACTTTTCTTACATTTTTTAAGGTTTTTTACCTCACACCATGTAAACACTGACACTGTACAACCTGCGCCGTACCCCGTTCGGAGAGTGCATTTGAAATAATACCATCATCAACCTGCAATGTCAACTACATTTTTTAAAAAAATAACAGGCGGCAAACCAAGGCACAATATATGCCCATGGCTTACCGCCTGCCCATGTTCAAAACCTCATGCTTTCTCAACACACAGCCGCCTGAACCATCCGCACAGCCTGCCCAGCTTATCAACAATGAATGTGGCAATCCACGCAACCAGCACAAGCGCCACAATAAACAGCGCCATGGATGCAAGCATCGGAAGGTGTAACCGCTTAAACACCGACAAAAGCACCCCGTGGCACAAATACATTGCGTAGGTAAGGCTGCTAAGCCAGTTCACCACCCTGTTGTTAAACAGCACATTACACCGCCTGTGCCCAAATGCCAGGGCAATCCCCACGGCCATGAATATGACCATTGCATAATCATCATCCGTGTTGTGGATTATTGCAGTGTATATTATGACAAATGCAAGACAGGCAAGCTCGCCAAGGTCGAAAAAGTATTCTCCAAATGCGGATAGCTTCAGCCCCTTTATCTTGCAGCTTAACCGATACGACAATATTCCCAGGTTCATGCCCGCCAGAGCCCGCAGCAGCGCGTCATGCTGCCAGAAGCCGTTCGTGTTCCCCCACATTTCCATACCGTTGTATAACCTGTAATAAAAGCTGTATATCAAAAGCACACTCAATGGACATATGAACTGAATGTAAAAACGCCTATGGTGAAGTACCATATAATATATGAAATAACCTGTAATAAGCAATGCCGACACATACCATGCCACATTATTGAAAAATACGGTCTGGTCAAGTCCCACCATCTGGATTCCAACTGCCTCATATATTGATGCCAGCAGTGCCTTGAGCTTTGCTCCCACAGTCGGGTAAAGCACCCGCGAATAAAACAGAAAATTGATGGCAAAGCAAAACAGGTACAACGGATACAACCTTGCAATGCGCCGCTTCGTATATGTCCACGGGCTGTCAGGCATGTTCCTTGCGGCATTCCTCTCACAGGTATACATAAGAAGAAAGCCCGACGTGATGAAGAAAAACTCCACACCAACATACCAGCCTGTGTCAATTTCATACAGCCTTAAAAAATGAAACAACGCTATCAATAAGGTAAATACCAGTCTCCAAAAAGGAATGCTATTATTTGCCGTCATATGCTTCTGTCTCCACTATCACATCATGCGTCCTCAAGCTGGCCCTCACTTATGTTGCCATCAAGGATTCTCACGATTCTCTTTGCGTGTGCCGCTATCTTTGCGTCATGCGTTATCATGATTATGCATCTTCCCTCGTCATTAAGGGCATGAAACAAATCCATTACCTGAACGCCGGTCTTCTGGTCAAGGGCACCCGTCGGCTCATCCGCAAGCAAAATTGTGGGATTGTTCACAATTGCCCTTGCTATCGCCACCCTCTGCTGCTGTCCGCCTGACATCTGGTTGGGATAATGGTGCATCTTATCCGCCAACCCAACCTTTTTGAGCGCCTCCATGGCACGCTCACGCCGCTCCTTCTCCTTCACGTTGGCATATATCATTGGAAGCTCAACATTTTCCAGTGCGGTCTGCTTCTGCAGAAGATGAAAGGACTGGAAAATGAAGCCGATTTCCCTACTCCTGATTCCCGCAAGGGTCTTTTCATCCTGGTCTGCGATTCTCCTGTCGGAAAGTATGTACTCCCCAGAGGTGGGAACATCCAGGCAGCCTATGATGTTCATAAGCGTTGACTTTCCTGAACCCGAGGGACCAAGTATGGCGAGAAATTCCCCCTCCTCCACCCTCAGGTCTATTCCCTTGAGCACACGGGAGATTTCCTCACCCATCTGGTATTCCTTGACTATGTCAGTCATTTTCAATATTTCTCTACCCATTATTCATCTCCATTGGGGGCGGCATGGCTTTACCTCAAGCCATGACCTATCCCCTATCATACCACAGATTCCTCCATTAACACAAATACATTATTGCATGATTTCATATTTGGCATAAATTTACTCACTGCGAAGTGCATCTATCGGGCTCAGCCTGCTGGCACGCCTTGCGGGAACCCACCCGAAGATGATTCCAATCCCGGCAGAAAAGCCAACACCAAGGAATATTGCCCCTATCTGGAGGGAGAATGAAACCCCCATTATGGTATCAGCCACGTATGATATGATCAAACCCAGAACCACGCCAATGAATCCTCCCGTAAGGGACAGGAAAATTGACTCCAGCAAAAACTGTATCTGTATTCGGCTCGGCTCCGCCCCAAGTGCCTTGCGAAGCCCAATCTCCTTCGTTCTCTCCGTCACGGACACAAGCATCATATTCATGATGCCGATTCCGCCAACCAGAAGTGATATTGATGCAATTCCGCCAAGCATTCCCATGAGCGTTGCCTCAATTGACTCCATGCTTTCAATGAGCTCATCCATGCTCACAATTGAATAGCTGTCATCATCATTGTTAAAGGATGCTGTGAGTATGTTCTCGATATAGGTTGAAACCACGCTGCTGTAGGTGGCATCCTCTATGTATACCTCCAAAGAGGAAATGTTGCCGTTAAGCGTCATGTTGAGGGCATTCTTATACGGAATTATCACCGTGCCGCCGCCCCTGTCCGAATCATACTGGTTATCGCTTTCATCACTGTCACCTATCAGCCCCACCACGGTGTAGGTGTAGCCGTTCAGCTTAAGCGTCTGCCCAATCGGGTTGGTTCCAAGGAAAAATGTCTGCGCACAATCCCTGTCTATGACACAGGTGTACACCGTCCCATCCATCTCAATGTCAGTGAGCCCCCTTCCAAGCACCAGGTTGACATCATTGTTCTGGAAATATGAACCGCTCTTTCCCTGTATCGTCACACTCTCTGAATCGCCATTTATCGTAACAGATGCCATTGTTGACACATTTGGTGACGTGCCCTTTACATGTGCAATGTTTTCTATACTTTCAATGTCTGAATCTGATATACCAGTTTTCATGGCATTACCTGTTATGCTGACTGTTATCGTATTGGCACCAAGTCCTGAAAACTGTCCCATGACAGAGTCATACACACCATGTACTATCGTAATCAGGGCAATCACCGCTGTTACACCTATGATGATTCCCAGTGTCGTGAGGAATGACCTCATCTTGTTACTCTTGATGTTCTGGTAGGACATGGCGATGCTTTGCTTTAAGATTTCCAACATAACCTCCAATCTAACATCCACGCCACTGCGGCTGCAGGGACAGCTTTCCCCGGCAGCCGGCATGGCAGGATATTCATAAATATGGTTATTACCCTAAGCCAAGGCTATGGGCGACCACCGCCGCCACCTCCGGCACCACCGCCGCCACCGGCTCCGCCGCCGCCGCCAGGGTTACCGCCGCCGCCCATGTCACCACCGCCGGCTCCTCCGCCCATCTGGCCCATGTCACCGCCGCCCATGCCCATGGTCATCATGGCTTCTGACGTCTTGGATTGCTTGATTAATACGGTATCTCCCTCTGAAAGGCCATCCGTAATCTCAACATACACACCGTTGGTCATTCCAAGGGTGACGGTCTTTTTCTGTGCGGAATTAATGTCCTTGCCAACCAGCACGTATGCCGTATTGTCAGTGTCATAATTCAGTGCGCTCATTGAAACGGCAAGAACATTTTCAACGCCGTTCTTAAGATATTTAACCTCTGCGGAAAGACCGCTCCTAATCTCGTCATCACCCTCAAATACCACATCTGCCGTGAAATATGACACATTGTTGCTGACAGTTGCCTTCTTGGACATATTTTCTATCACTCCCTGGTAGGTCTTGCCGATTGCATCAACGGTTACGGTCATCTGGGAACCATTGTCAAGGGTTGTGATGTCATCCTCGCTAATCTTAATCTGCACCTTCATCTCACTGTAATTGGTGACTTCGGCAACAGTACCGTTGGTGGTGAGTGAATCACCCACATTAAAATTGAGTGCCGTTATGGTTCCGTCAATAGGCGCAATTATCTTGTAGTCATCAAGCTGGTCATAAAGTGCGTCAAGCTCGATTGTTGCCGTTGTGTTGTTGGAGCTTGCCTCGGTCTTTTCCAGGTTGTTCGCATAATTCTCAAGTGTACGGTTCACACTCAGTACAGTTGTGTCGTAGCTATCCAATGCCTGCTGGTATGCCTCATATTTCTGCTGCATTGTCTTATATTCCTGCTCAAGGGATAAATTGGTGTTGTAGTAGGACATGAGCAGGCTGTTGACTGCATTGTCATATGACATCTGTGCGCTGTCGATGCTCTGCTGAAGCTGGGTTCTTTTGCTTTCCGCCGCCTCAAGGTTTTTCTCGGCTGCCGCAAGCCCCTGCTCGTCCGCATTGTCCACGCCCTTTTCAAGACCCCTGATTTCAGCCTCGTTGTCATCATATGCCTGCTGTGCATTGTCAAGGTTGAACTTTGCCTGCTGCACCTGCTGGTTGGAATTAATCAGGGATGAATCCATGTTGTTCTCCAGCTCCATCTTGTCACGCTCATATGTCTCCTTGGCGCTCTCATATGCCTCCTTGGCATTCTTTACGCTGTTTTCGGCATTCATGAGCTGTGTGTTCTGCCCATTCTCAAGGTCAGTCTTGTATTCCTCATATGTTTTCTGGCTGTCCCTCAGGGAATAATAATTATTAAGCTCGGTGGTGCTTAAATTGGCCTCCTGCTTCTGGATGCTCCTCTGGATTGTGGTGTCATCCAGCGTTGCAATGACGTCCCCCGCCTTAACCTCATCACCGATGGACACATTGACTGCCGTGACCGTCTGTGCAACCTTCGGTATGATACTGGCATTGTTGGTTGCCTCAACGTTGCCCGTGTATGTAAGGTAGGTTGCCACGTCCCTTTTCTCCACACTTTCCGTTATGTAGGTATCCTGCGTTTTTTTGCCCTTCCACACGAAGAACACAATTACCGCTGCCACCACAACCACCAATGGGATTATGATTTTCAGCTTCTTTTTGCATTTTTTCAAGATGCTTGATGCTTTCTCCTTCATTGTCAGTCCTCTCTTAACATTAATTTTTTCCAAGATGTTCCATTATATTTCCATGGGTGTGATTATATTGTGAAGCAAATGTGACTGTATCATGAAGTATATGTGAGAAATGTATGAAACGCCAAGCGACTTAGCGCCAAAAAAACACAGCCAGATGCTTCTGACTGTGTCCTGATTCCAAGCGGAGAAAGAGGGATTTGAACCCTCGCGCCGGTTTCCCGACCTACACCCTTAGCAGGGGCGCCTCTTCGGCCTCTTGAGTATTTCTCC
>CAYZYS010000137.1:0-5672 GCA_964482605.1 uncultured Bacteroides sp. | reverse complement strand
GTAATCACATTATCAAAATCATCACCGCCAAGGTGTGTATCACCATTGGTAGCGAGAACCTCGATTACGCCGTCGCCAATCTCAATGATTGACACATCAAATGTACCACCGCCAAGGTCGTACACCATTATCTTCTGCTCCTTCTCATTGTCAAGTCCATATGCAAGCGCTGCAGCCGTAGGCTCGTTGATGATTCTCTTCACATCAAGTCCGGCAATCTTTCCGGCGTCCTTGGTTGCCTGCCTCTGTGCGTCATTGAAGTAAGCAGGAACGGTGATTACAGCCTCCGTTACCGTCTCACCAAGGTAGCTCTCTGCATCAGCCTTGAGCTTCTGGAGAATCATTGCTGAAATCTCCTGCGGCGTGTACTTCTTGTCATCAATTGCCACCTTGTAGTCAGTGCCCATGTGCCTCTTGATTGATGAAATCGTCTTCTCTGCATTGGTCACAGCCTGGCGCTTTGCAGGGTCACCCACAAGACGCTCACCCGTCTTGGTAAAGGCAACGATGGAAGGCGTGGTCCTTATGCCCTCTGTATTGGCGATTACAACCGGCTTTCCGCCCTCCATAACCGCTACGCATGAATTAGTAGTTCCCAAGTCAATACCAATAATCTTACCCATTTTCTTATCCTCCATATAATAACTATCTTTTAAATATTTATTTTAATTTGCAACCTTGACCATGCTGTGCCTTACAACGGTTTCCCTGTATGTGTAGCCCTTCTGGAGCTCCTCCACTATGACGTTGTCACCAACCGTGTCATCCTCCACATGCATCACGGCATTGTGCAGGTTAGGGTCAAATTCCTGATTAACCGCCTCAATCGGCTTCACGCCCATGTCCTCAAGCGCCTTGGCAAGCTGCTTGTACACCTTGTCCATGCCATCCGCAAAGGGTGAGCCCTTGTCCTCATCAGAAATGCTTGCCAGGCCTCTTTCAAAGCTGTCAACCACCGGAAGTATCTTTTCAATCACATCCCTTGCGCCAAACTCATACATTGAAGCCTTTTCCTTCTCGGTACGCTTACGGAAGTTGTCAAACTCAGCCATCTGCCGGCGGTTCTTGTCAGTCAGCTCCTCAATCAGCGCATCCTTCGGGTCTTTTTTGGTTTCCTTCACGGTTTCCCCTGAAGCCCCATCACCAGCAGAATCGGTGGATGTATCGCCATCCTCCTGCTGTACATTTGCATCATCCGAAGCATCCCCTGAAGCCTTGTCTGATTTTTCGCTTTCATTGCCGTCAACATTTTTTTCCATTCCGGCTTCGGTCTCGTCCGGCTTAAGCCTGTTCTCTTTGTCCAAAATGTCTCACCCTAGCCTTTCTCATTATTATTCTTAAATACGGTGTCAAGCTGCGTCTTAATCGTCTGCAGAGTCTCAACGACCTTTTCATAATCCATTCTCTTTGGACCAATTATGCCTATGGTTCCGCGAACCCCGTCACGAAGCTCGTAATTGGCAGTCACCACGCTGCAGTCCTTCATGGTCTGCACAGGTGTCTCATTTCCAATATACACCTGAATGCCCTGCTGGTTATCCTGCTGAAGTGAATCAGTTATGAGGTCAGTCAGCCGTTCCTTCTCCTCAAGGGTACATATAAGCTCGCTCGCCTTGCTGGAATCGCTAAGCTCAGGATACTTGAATATGTTGGTGGCACCGCTTGTGTATATCTGAAGGTCATCCGCATTGCTGATTGTCTCAGCTATGGCATCAAGCACCGCCTTCACAAGCCCAATGTGTTCCCCCGCCTGATTTTGCATCTTGCTTATGATGCTCAGGTTAATCTCCTCCAGCGTCAACCCGTTCAACGAGCTGTTTAACAGTATGTTGAGCTTAAGCAGTGTCTCCTGGTCAACATCCTCATCCACGTCAATCATCTTGTTGCGAATGAGGTTTCCATCCATGACTATCACGGCAAGAATCCTTCCCGGCTCAAGCTGCGACAACTGAATGAACTTGACGCGGTTATGGTGAAACCTTGGTGTTGACACCATGGTCGCATAATTGGTGTCCGCCGCCAGCGTCTTTGCCACATTTTGCAGAAGCTCCTCAACCCTGTCAACCTTCTCGGAAAGGAAATCCTTCATTTCGTCGATTTCCCTGGCGCGGCTGTTAAGCTCCTCCTCCTTGTCCTTAAGCATATGGTCAACATAAAACCTGTATCCCTTGTCGGTTGGAATCCTTCCCGCCGAAGTGTGGGGCTGCACAATGTAGCCCAGCTCCTCCAGATCGGACATCTCATTGCGAATCGTGGCTGAGCTTAAGTTCAGGTCAGCATACTTGGATATCGTTCTTGAACCCACCGGCTCACCGGACTCAAGGTAATTACGGATTATGGCATTGAGAATCTTCTGTTTTCTCTCGTCCAGCTCCTCCATACAGCCACTCCCTTCTTATCTTGTTAGCACTCATCCAAATAGAGTGCTAATACCGATATGAATAAGATAACACCCATGAATATATTTGTCAACAATAAAAATGCATTTCATGTGTTTCCCAAATTTTTCCCAGCGACTTGTTAATGGAAGCAGAGGAAAACACATCCCCGTCCTGTGCCTTTACCGTCGGTTCACCGCATACATCCATGCCAATGACATTGTTATTGGCAAATAGCTCACCAAGAATTGAATAAAGCTCATCCAGGGACATGTCACCCTGGTCCCAGTTAGTGTTCACGCAAGCCTTTGATAATACATCCTTGTCAATGGAAATATATATGTTTTCGCCATTCACAGGAATGGAATACCGGTCATGGCATTCTGGCGTCATTGCATTATGCGTGCCATCACGAAAATTTTCCTGCGGCAAAACCACCAGCCGTCCCCCGCTGCGCCAGGCCTCCACCTGCTCAGGCAGGTTGCCAAGCAGACTGCCGTCAACCCCAACCACATACGTTTTCATTATATGGGGATTATCCCTCATTGCCTCAAGCAGCCACCCACCACAGGAAAGGATGTCGCCGAATGCCGGAGGCTGCATGTCAGGATGGTTGTCAAATACCACAAGAATGCAGTCCTGGTCAAGCCAATCAAGGAAAATACGGCTCATGTAATGATAATTACCCGAATCAATGTAATGAATGCCGCACGCCATACTCCCGTCAGAACCGCACTGCCCCGTCAGGCGGTCACGAATCGTCCCAATGGCTTGCGCATCACAATATCCGTCCGTGCCCTTGACGTCCGTGCAATCCACGTATTTGAGCATCCCATCAGCACATAAATCCTGCCTTTTGTATATCCCCGAAAAATCCACCACAACATTTGCCATGCCACAAATCATCTCTTTCCATCAGATTATCTCTCTATCAAATTATCTTTTCCCATCAGAATTGCGATTTTCTCCGCAATATTTAAAAAAGGAAATGTTCATGCCGCAGCACCAAACATTCCCTTTTCATGGTTGATTTTTCCGTTGCCTGCCAACCTCCGGCACCTACGCCTCGTCTATCGCCTTGCCAATGTCATGGCGCATGTACTTATTCTTGAAATCAACCCACTCCGTTGCCTCATAGGCATTGGCACGTGCCTCCTTCAGGGTCTTTCCAAGTGCCGTGACGCCAAGCACCCTTCCGCCATTGGTCACAACCTTGCCATCCCTGAATGCCGAACCTGCGTGGAAAAGGTAATAACCGTCCCTTTCCCTGAAGTTTTCCATTCCCGTTATCTCGAAGCCCTTTTCATAGGATTCAGGATATCCATCAGATGCAAGCACCACACACACTGCCGCATTGTCGCCAAATTTCAGGTCAACCTTGTCGAGTGTGCCGTCTATGCAGGCTTCAAACACGTCAACAATGTCATTTTCCATACGCGGCAGCACAACCTGCGCCTCAGGGTCACCAAAGCGTGCATTGTATTCAAGCACCCTCGGTCCCTTGTCCGTAAGCATGAGGCCAAAGAATATCACGCCCTTAAATGGCCTGCCCTCAGCCTTCATGGCATCAACCGTCGGCTGGTAAATGTATTTCTTACAGAAGTCATCCACCTCACTGGTGTAAAACGGGCTTGGAGAAAAGTTTCCCATCCCCCCCGTGTTAAGCCCCTGGTCTCCGTCCTTGGCACGCTTGTGGTCCTGCGCAGAGGACATAATCTTTATCGTGTCGCCGTCCACAAAGGAAAGCACCGACACCTCGCGCCCCGTCATGAATTCCTCTATGACGATGGTGTTGCCAGCCGCACCAAACTTCTTGTCCAGCATGAGCTCGTCAACCCCGGCAAGTGCCTCCTCCCTTGTCTGGCATATGAGAACGCCCTTGCCAAGCGCAAGTCCGTCAGCCTTCAAGACAATCGGAAGCTGCGCCGTCTCAAGGTAAGCCTTGGCAGCGTCAGCAGAGTCAAAGGTCTCATAAGCCGCCGTCGGTATGTTGTATTTCTTCATGAGATTCTTGGAAAATGCCTTGGAGCCCTCAAGGATTGCAGCATTCTTCCTCGGGCCAAACACACGGAGCCCCTCTTTTTCAAATGCATCCACGATTCCACCGACCAACGGGTCATCCATGCCAATCACGGTAAGGTCAATTGCCTTCTCCTTGGCAAATGCAACAAGCCTGTCAAACTCCATCGCCTTGATGTCAACACACTCCGCAACCTCCGCAATCCCCGCATTTCCAGGTGCGCAGTAAATCTTCTCAACCCGCGGGCTCTTGCTCACCTTCCAGGCAATCGCATGCTCACGTCCGCCGCTTCCCACAATCAAAACCTTCATATTCTTCTCCATTTCACACTTTTGTCCATTCCGCTTAATCCATTACCTGTTCGCAAGCATGTTAATGGTCTTTGGCAGTATCACCCACTCTGCCTCCTCCATAACCCTTCTCTGCAAAACCTCAGGCGTGTCATCATCATATACCTCAACCGCCTTCTGCATGATTATCCTTCCGGTGTCCATTCCCTCATCAACGTAATGCACCGTTGCACCCGTGACCTTCACGCCCTTGGCAAGGGCTGCCTCATGAACCTTGAGCCCATAAAAGCCCACACCGCAAAATGAAGGAATCAGCGACGGATGGATGTTGATTATCCTGCCCGCATAATCATGAACCATCTTTGGCGGTATCTTCACAAGGAAGCCAGCCAACACAATGAGGTCAACCTGGTATGAATCCACCACCTTCAAAAATTCCTCATTGAAGGTATCCCTGTCAGGATAATCCTTTGGTGACACACACAGCGCCTCAATGCCATTGTCCCTTGCACGTGTCAGCGCATACGCACCCAGATTGTTGCTGATTACCACACTAATCTGGGTGTTGGTAATCGTACCATTCTTTATACCATCAATTATCGCCTGAAGGTTCGTTCCGCCCCCAGACACCAGCACAGCTATTTTCATTCCAGTGTCACGCCCTTCTCGCCAGCTTCAACAGTTCCTATCACATAGCCCGTCTCCCCTGCACGTTCAACAGCCGCAAGCACGGTGTCAACATCAGCATTGTCAACGGCAAGAACCATTCCAATGCCCATGTTGAAGGTGTTGTACATGATTTTCTCCTCAATGTCGCCATCAACCGCCAGCATTTTAAATATCTCCGGCACCTGGTAGCTGTTCTTCCTGATTACGGCGCGAACGCCATCCGGAAGCATCCTTGGCACATTTTCGTAGAAACCGCCGCCAGTGATGTGGCTGCAGCCCTTGACCTTCACACCTGCCTCCTTAATCTCACGGAGT
>CAYZYS010000136.1:0-5748 GCA_964482605.1 uncultured Bacteroides sp. | reverse complement strand
TCCTGTCCGGGTGTCCGCCGTCAATGTCGTGGTGCCAAAGTTCCATCTTTTCCTTTGGTACCCCAAGCTCCAACAGCTTGTAGTAGCATGCCATGCTGTCCTTTCCGCCTGAGAACAGGATTACGATGAGGTCGTATTCCTCAAGGGGGAGCAGGTTGTCAAGATAAATGCCCCTGAAGTGTTCCGTGTCCTGCCTGCCGGGGATTCCCGGCCTTATCCTCTTCCCGTTTCCATACACTGGTTTGTCCTGTACCCCATGTGTCACGGGCGTGTCCCTGTGGCAGTCTGAATCCTTGACGTAAGCCCCGGGGAACAGGCTGGTTTGTCCTTTTAAGTTCTTTGCATTCATGGAATCACCTTCCTTTGCCATAAACCACTCATGGGGCTAAAGCCTTGGAGTGAGCAATCATCAACTTGTTTATGGCCATTATGGCACGTGGAGGGTGTGTCCTGCTTTTGTGGCAAACCCATTGCATCTGTTTTTGTGGCAAGCCTGCCATGTTTTCCCATAAGGAAAAGGGGCTGCCGTTTGGCAGTCCCCACCCATGTGCCATGTGTTTGACGGTTTCCCACACAGAAAGGCATGTGTTCCTCAATTACCGGGAAGCTGGTCTTTTGGCCTGTGCCTTTGTGACAATCAGGACCATTCCCGACAGGGTCATGAGCATCAGCAGGATTCCTGCCGGTGTGCTGTCGCCAGTGTCAACGCCGTCATTGACAATTGTTGCCTGCGGTGTTTCTTCCACGTTGACCGGCGTCTGGTCGGTAAACCTGTTCCATGACACGATGACCTTGTCATCACCCACCGTGAGCATACCCTTGTCGGTGGTGTAATCATTGACCGGCACGTACCTTACGAAGCCCTCGTTGTCAATGCATATGGCCGCAACAACCATGCCGTCCGGCAGGAAGTCCTCACCGTCAATGTAATCCGTCTTGTCAGGCGGCGTGATGACCTTTATCCCCGTGATGACCTCATGGTGCTCCGTCACGGCCTCAGTTACCTCATCATCAGACCCATCATCTGAGTCGTCATCCGCATCATCGGCAGGCTCTGTAACAACAGGCTTTGTTACCGTAGGTTCCGTTGCCTTGTGGATGCTTCCGTCCACATGGAAGCTGTTGCCGTCAATGCTGGTGTTGAAGGCAATCTCATTGGTTGTCGTGATTGTGGCAGAATCCCTTGAGCCGTCCGCCTTGTAGGTGTCGTCCACGAAGAGTGAGACCACGCCGTCAACCGTCGTGTCATCAGCCATGTAGACTGTCAGTGTGTGGCTTCCCGTCTCAACCCCGTCAAAGGTGTACCTGCCTTCCGTATCGGTCCTTGTTGTCTGGACATCGCTGTGGAGTTCAATGAGCCTGTCCGCAATCGGCGTCCCGTCGCTGTACTTCAGCACGCCGCTCACGGTGACTGTCCTGAAGGCACTGACTGTTACCGGGACGTCAACGGTCTTCGTGACGCCGTTGTCCGTCTTGGACACGGTCACATGGGTGTCGTCCACGGCCAGCGGTGTGTCCTTGTCAACGTCATAGGCCGTGTCCGTGTCAATCCTCTCCGTCTCGTGGCCGTCATTCCATACCTGCCTGTACTTTGCGTCTATCTGCATGCCCTTGTCATCAAAGGTGTCACCCGCCACGTAATCCGTCGCGTCGGGCTGGCGTGCCACAACCAGCCCATCCAGTGTCTCGGAGACGATGTAGGACTCACTGGAAAGGGCATATGTCTCATAAAGGTTCACCACCTGGTTTGCCGTGCCGGTGAATACCCCTGACAGTGGCTGCGATGGATTGTCACTGCTCCAGCCGTCAAAGCTCCACACCTGGGTGTTGGCAAAACCGCTTGGCATGGTGGCCACGGTTGTCCTGTCCGCCGGGATGTCCGCCAGCGTGTCTATGCTCTCCCCGTAACTTGTCACCTTCACCACGCCAGGCGTCGTGGAGTAAACCCCGTTTGTAAAATCGGCATAGGTGTAATAGTTCAGTGTCAGCGTCGTGCCGTACCTTGGTGAGAAGGACGGGTTCAGGGTTGCCGTGATGTCAGTTGCCTTGCCCTGCGCGCCTGATGCTGGTGTGTCATTTGCCGTGTAGTCAACGGTGACGGACGGCATTGACGAATAAGAGGCGGCAGTAATCCTGCTCGTGCCCGTTGCGCCATTCGTGCCCTGCGAACCCTGCAACATCACCAGTTTCCTTGCATTGTCAAATGTTTCGTCATCCTTGAAATACACTGTTATGCCCGAACCATCCTCTATTGCGGATTCCCAGAAAGCAACCTTTGCTGTCTTGAAGGCGTCCGTTTCATATTTTTGGTATTCCGTTGTGTATTCCAGGGCAAACCCATATGCACTATATGTGATTTTGTATGCCGAAGTACCATATGCATTTGCAAGTTCATCCTCAAATGACTGACACAATTGGGTAAATTCTTCTGTTGAGAAGTAAGGACTGGTATTGCCCTTTATCATGAAGCATGATGGCAGGTTGGCAATGTATCTGGAAATGGCTTTTGCGTTCTCAGACGATGTTGCATCATACTTTATTGTGTCACTGGGATTTGAACTTATGCTGGACGTGTAATATCTTTGTGAAATCGTGCCATCAGTACGAATTGTAAATGTACTTGCATGGTTTTTTGCATCCATATGGACTGAAAATTCTATATAGCCATCATCACTCATGGGTATGTTGTCTGGGTAATATATGTCAGCCTTCAGCTTCTTGCACCCCCTGAACGCGTCAAGGGTGTCAACACCGAAGTAGTACCCGCTTGTGCCGCTGGACAGGCACTGGAGCCTTATCGGCTGGTTATCGTATACCTGCGTTGCGTTCCTGCAGCCCATGAACATCCTGAATCCTGCAACGACGTTGTCCGGCACCACCGGAAGCTCTGTCATTGCGTAGCAGTTGTAGAAGGCTTCCTTCATGTTGTATATCCCTGTTTCAGGGTATATGATTGGGCACAATTCCATTGAGTTGCAGCTCTTGAATGCCTCTATCAGGCATTTCACGGTCTTCGGCACCACAAGCCTGTCCGTTGGGTTCAGGCTCTTGCAGTTCTTGAAGGCCGCGCCCATGTTTACCACGGTGGCTGGTATCTGCGGTACGTCAACAAGGCTCTCACAGTTCTGGAAGGCCTTGCCCATGTCAATGAGGCCTGACGGCAGGTTGGATATGCTTTCAAGCGACGTGCAGTCCCTGAAGGTGTTCTCCATCTTGACCACCCCGTCCGGGATGCCCTCGACCGTCTTGAGGCTTGTGCAGCCTGCGAACATGCCCTTCATGTTCTGGCCAGTCAGTTCCATGACCGTCGCGTTGCCGTTGAAATCCACGGAACCCGGCTCATCCAGTGCGTCGTACAGCTTGTCATATGAGAACGCGGAGTAACCGCTTCCGACGGCCGTGGTGTTGTCACCGCATATCACGGTGTCCTTTGAGTCATCGGTGCCAATCTTCACGCCGTCAAGGAATGTCACCTTTGTGATTGCCGTGTTATTAATGAAGGGCCCGCTTGCCTTGGTGACTTCGGAGCCATCCGCCCCTGAATCGCCATTGGATTCATCCGCGTCCGCCTCATACTGCGCCGTGTCATACTCCGTCACCTTCATCACCGTGTCATATTCCTTGCCGTTTACGCTGTATTTCGGGTAGACCGTGACCTCGGTGCCGCTCCCTATGTACTTTTCAAGCACAATGGTGGATGTCTTCAGTGAATACTGCCACTCCCCCGGGTCAATCTCAGGTACCTGGTACACGGTCACTATGCTGCCGTTCACCATGATGGTCACGCTGTAATCCTTCTGGTATTCCCAGTTTCCTGCACAGTAGCTGATGTTGATGATGTCGCCGTTTGTGAACGTCATGGCTTCCGCATTGGAATCATCCGTGAAGGTTACGTTCATGGTGCAGCCATTGGCGTCCTTAATGTCCTTCACGCTGACGGTCACTTCCTGGTCATCCGCAAGCCCCGTGACCTGGAGCTGCGCCTTTCCTTCGTACATCCCCGTGTCGCTGTTCAGCGTCAGGGTTGTGTCCTCTGAGAGTTTCGTGAACACCGGCGTCGCCGTGCCATCATTGGTGTTTGTGTCCTGCGCGTTTGCCACGGCCGGCGCAAGGCCAGCCACGCTGGTGGCAACCAACGCCATGGACAGCAGGAATGAAATCACTTTTCCCTTCTTCATGATAATCCTCCCAATTCATTTGGTCTTGCATACCCGCACTGAATGTCCGTGCCAGGCATACGGCACACAAAAAAAGAATGGCGTGGAGTCCGCCGGGTACAGGCTGGCATTCACAACCTAAATCCATGCCATTCTGGCGGCACGTGGCCATTCCCTTGGATGCCCTTGGATTATTATGTCATGTGGGGAAGACATGCCCTGTTTTGTGGCAAACCCGTCATATTTCACCAAAAGGAAAGGGAACCACCATTTGGCAGTCCCCATATTGTTCTTTTTCCGGAAATTAGCAGTCCGTCCCATCCCTGCCCATTGCGATGGGAAGGATGAGGAACGTGGCAATCCATATTGCCACGGCAGCCTTGCCACACGTCCCCATGGCGGCAGTCACGTCATGAAGCATTGTGCAGCACACGGTCAATGGTATTGTGGCAAACAATACCACCATGATTAAGATGATTTTTTTTGTCCTTACCGCCTGTTTCAATAATACGTGCATCATAAAAACCTCTCTTTCCTGACCCTGCCGTTTCCTGTTTCCGGGTACTCCGGGTCATCTGCATGTTTTACTTGTTATGCATAGTATATGGTTTTGCTGGGCACGGTTTTTGTGAACATGGGTTTGGCACGGATTCCATGGCATTGCGTTGACAAATCCCCAACCATGGATTATCCTGAATAAGGCAGTACCATACGGTAAGCGGTTTGCCTTGCGCGGTATTTACTACCGAACTTCCATTCCGAAAGGAGTGATGCAATGTTCAAGAGAGTGGGAAATATTACGAAAGGATTACATATGCTGACTTCAGATGGCCTGATTGCCCTCATCAGCCTGTGTGCAACTATGTTTGCATTGGGCTATGCTATTGGGCATGATGGCAAATGAGCACAAAAATAACCGCCAACGCCCCGAATGTTGCGGTTATTTTTGTCTGTAACTATTAACGGGCAAACCGTCTATGGTGCTGCTCTTGTTTTCATTTTGACGTACTCCCACGACTAAAGTCGTTGGATTCTTTAGATTACACAAGCGACATCACCACAGTCATTTAGGAGGGTTTTAGTCGTGCTTTTCAAGATTTACCAGTTACACAGGCCAAACAGAAAATCCTGTCTGCACCCAAACCAGAGGGTTTACGCCTGAACCCTTGTGCTTGTTGGCCTTAAAAACCAAAGCATTGTTTAAATGTATTATAAAGCAAATATAGATGTATTTCAAGGGGAAATCTAATTAAAGGCAAAGAAAATCAAGGCCTTATTGGCCTAAAAGTTATTGGAAGCCATAAGGGCGGGCTTTCATCCCACGACTAAAGTCATGGGCTTTCCCGCCCGTTAAATTTTTGTAAGTCATCATTGGTGAAAATGCAACCTTTATTTTTTAGGTTTGGCACGGATTCCACACAAAAAAAAGAGCCGCATGCTGATTGGCATGCAACCCTTAAGGAAAACCGGATTAACTATTTAGGAAAAATCATCCGTGATGAATGACTCCAGTTGCTTTAGCTATGGGGAGTGTCAAGTCATATGGTCTGGATTACCTGCGTCTTTCCCTTCACAACCATGTTGTCAAGTG
>CAYZYS010000135.1:0-5753 GCA_964482605.1 uncultured Bacteroides sp. | reverse complement strand
TAACGCGATATGCTTCCCAGCTCCTCGTCAGTCACACCCGACGCCTGGAGCCTGCCCCAGTCATTCCTGATTTTTGCCTTTATCCTTCGCTCATTCAATGATGCATTCCTTATTGCCACCCATATTGCCGCGGCAATGAACAATACACCAAGCACAAGCCATTGAACCTGATCATCCATAAAAATCCCCATTTCACAGGCATTTACTGCCCATATTACCTGTACAACGCCTCCTTGAGCGTGTCAACAAGAATCCCCAGCTCCATGGGCTTTGCCAGGTGTCCGTTCATGCCGCACTCCACGGATGCCTTCACATCATCATTGAACGCATCAGCCGTCATTGCATACACCGGAACGCTTGCGGCATCAACCCTGTCCATGCCCCTTATCCTCCTTGTGGCGTCATACCCGTTCATCCTCGGCATCCTCACGTCCATCATGATGCAGTCATAATACCCCTCACTGCTTTCACTGAACCTTTCAACCGCCTCAACGCCATCCATTGCCACCTCAACCTGAAGCCCAAGCATGTCGAGAATGCTTTTCTCCACAAATATGTTCTCCTGCCTGTCATCCACAAGGAGCACCCTTTTCCCCTGGAATGACACGGATTTCAAAAGGTCAGGCACGCTGTACGAACCGCTGCCGCCCGCACTGACAGGACAGGCAGCCCCGTGTGTGGCACATACACCCTCGGCACATTTGCCCGAATCCATAAGCTCCAGCCCAATTTCAACAGTGGCAGTCGTGCCTTTCCCAACACTGCTTGCAAGGTCTATTGTTCCCCCCATCATCTCAACCATGCTCTTGACTATCGGAAGCCCAAGACCTGTTCCGTCAATTCCCGCAATCCTTGAATCCTTTGCCCTCACATATGGGGAAAATACGTCATTAAGGCATTCCTCATCCATCCCGATTCCGGTGTCCGTCACCGTGAACACATACCGTCCAACTCCGTTCGCCGCACCCTTCATGGCAAAGGACAGCCTCACCCTTCCGCCCTCAGGCGTGTACTTGACCGAATTGGCACAAAGGTTGATGAACACCTTCGTCAGCTTCTCAAGGTCAGCGAATACCTGGCAATTGGCCCTTGCCCCGATGGAAATGGTGAAATCCAGCCCCTTGCTCCTTGCCATGGGACTTATGATGTTGTTAATGTCCTGCATCATCCTGCCCATGGTGAAAACCGTTGGATTGAGCGTCACCTTGCCGCTTTCTATGCGGTGGATGTCAAGTATGTCATTGATTATGGACTTGAGCACCTTTTCCGATTCATATATGCGGTTTAACATGTCCTGTACATACTCGCCATCATCAGGTTTTGCCATTGCAAGCTGCGTCATGCACATTATCGAATTTAACGGGGTCCTCATCTCATGGCTCATGCCCGACAAAAATGCTGATTTGGCGGCATTGGCTGACCTGGCATCCTCAATTGCCTGATTCAGCAGGCGCTTGTTGTCAATCTCGGCGCACACCTCATCATGCACATCCTTTATGGTGCCCATTGCAACATGGTGACCCGCATCATCATCAAATATCCTGACAAGTCGTATCTCCTCCCAGCGGTAATCACCATCCACAGGCCAGCGGTACTGTATGCTCTTCTCACAGCTATCGTCACTCATGAGCTCAGTCCTCACCTGCCTGATGTACTCCATCACATTCTCCCTGTCATCAGGATGTACATTACCCCAAAACGCCCTGCCATCAATGGTGTAATCAATCTGGTTGCTGCCTACACAGAAAAACTTGTAGGTATCCTCGTCCAAATCAACCTTGAACACCTCAACGAACTGCTTCTTGAGCATCCTCATAAGTAAAATCTGCTCCTGTGATGTCATCTGCGTACTCCCGTCACGTTATTATTTACTCATGAGCACAAATGGCGCATCAATCCCCCACTTCAAAAATCCGCCCATATAATCTCTTGTATTCTGCATATCCGCGTGTTTCGGCAAGACAGCCAAGCTCCCTTAACACGGCACCGTAATACCAGCCATGCTCCTTCTTGTCCTTCTGGTTAAACCTGTCCCACAGTGCTTCACCCAAACGGTCATAATCCCGCTGCATTGCACGCAGGTTGGAAAGCTTGTCACTAAGTGTTATGATTTTGCAGTCCCTTGTTGTATCTGAAAGTTTACTAATAAAGCTTGTTTTCCTATATTTCCACGTTTGCCCCGGATTTTCACCCTTTTTCTTGTCCTCGCTTTCACACTGAACAAGCCGTGCAACCGAATTTCCAAAGCACTCACCTATCTTTTCAAGGGTAATGCTTGTATCCTCAACCACGTCATGCAGCAGCGACCCAACAATTATGTCAATGTCATCGGTCTGCTCCATGGCTATGGCGGCAGTTTCCACGGGATGGACAATATACGGGGTTTCCGTTCCCTTCCTCACCTGTCCCCTGTGGGCATCAATTGCAAATTCACACGCCCTTTTAAGTGTTTCCACGTCATTCCCGGACCATTCAGCCGGGATGTACAGGTCACGGCAGCAGAGGAAATCCTCTTGCTCCATGAATGGGTACTGCGAAAAAAGCGAGGTCTCACCAAGCACACTGTAGAACGTCCTCCTGCCCTCGTCAGCGGCACAGTAGGCAATCTCCCCTGAACATATGGTGTAATGCACCCTGCCCGGAAGCTCCCACCCCGCAAATGGGGAATTGCTTGCCTTGGACGCAAAATTACCAGCCACCCAGGTTTCATCCTCACCGAAAATCACAAGGTCAGCCACCGCCCCAACGCTTATGCTGCCAGGCGTGAGCCCGTAAAACAGTGCAGGATTGCGGCTCATGAGCTCCATCAGGCGCATGAGCGTAATATGCCCCGGCTCCACCAGACTCCTTATGCCCAGCGCCAGCGAGGTCTCAAGCCCGATTATGCCGCTTGGTGCAGCTTCAATCGGCTTTGCCTTTTCCTCGGCTGAGTGCGGTGCATGGTCTGTCACAATCATGTCGATTGTACCATCCTTCAAGCCTTCGATTATGCCCTGCCTGTCATTTTCCGTGCGAAGCGGCGGGTTCATCCTTGCATTGGTTCCATACCGCAAAACAGCCTCATCCGTCAATGTGAAATGATGTGGCGTCGCCTCCGCATGCACATCTGCGCCCAGCCTCTTTGCAAGCCTCACAAGCTCCACGGAATTGCGTGAGCTAATGTGCTGTATGCACACGGATGCCCCCGTGTGAAGTGCAAGCATGCAGTCCCTTGCCACCATGACATCCTCCGCCGTCCTTGAGGCACCGCCAAGCCCAAGCTTTTCCGACACATCACCCTCATGCACGCCAGGGGATTTGATGAATGCCGGGTCTTCCTCATGCAGGCTGATTGGAAGTTTTAACCTGTGCGCACGCTCCATGCCTTCCACAAGCAGCTTCTCGTCCATCACGGGGATTCCGTCATCAGTAAAACCGGCGGCACCATTTTCCGCCATCAGCTCCATGTCGACAAGCTCATCACCCTTGAGCCCCTTGGTAAGTGACGATGCCTGCAACACGTGAAGCCTTGTCATTCCTGCCTTTTCCCGTATGTAACCAAGCGTCTCCACGTTGTCAACAACGGGCTTTGTGTTGGCCATGCACACAACCGTGGTAAAGCCCCCCTTAAGAGCCGCCCTTGACCCTGTAAACATGTCCTCCTTGTAGGTAAAGCCCGGGTCACGAAAATGCACATGTGCATCCATCAGTCCCGGTGCTACCACAAGCCCCGTGGCATCTATCACCTGGACATCCCCGTCCGCAGGCTCAATGCCACGCCCCACTGCAACAATCCTGTCGCCATCAATGCATATGTCCATGCATCCGTCAACCCTTGTAACAGGATCAACCACCCGTCCGTTGCGAATCAATAACATGGAAACCCCCTTTTTTAGCATGCCTCGTCAGTAATATGCCTATGTTTTCATCCGCGCAGCCCTATGACCAGCTGCTAAGTATTCCATGAACCGTCTCCTTGACCGCAATCGGCAGGAACGGCTTTGCTATGTAATCGTCAATCCCCATCTGCTCAACCTTACTTATGGTGTCAAGGTTCTTGTCAGCAGTCATCACCACGACAGGCACACTGTACTTGCCCCTCACCGCAAGGAACACCTCAAAGCCATCCATGTCAGGCATGAGAAGGTCGAGCAAAATAAGGTCAACCTGTGTTGTCCCAAGCATTTCAAGTGCCTCGTTGCCGCTGTATGCATGAACCAGTGAATAAGTCGGCTCATCCTTCAGTATGAACTCAAGCATTTTATGGTTCATCTCGTCATCATCCACCACAAGTATGCTCTTGGTGGGAACCTCCATCTGGCGCATGGCATAGGTGACATCCTCGTCAATCATTTCCAGCATTATGTCGGCAATGTACGGGTCAAACTGGATTCCCCGCCCCTTCTCAATCTCACCTCTCACAACACTTTGCGGAAGGGCATTCCTGTAGCTTCGGTTGCTTGCCATGGCGTCATACGCATCAGCCACGCCAATGATTCTTGCCACCTCAGGTATGTTCTCACCCGACAGCCCATTGGGATAGCCGGTGCCGTCATAGCGCTCATGGTGGTACTTCGCCCCAAATGACACCCTGTTGTCGTCATATATGCCCTTTAAAATGTGGTAGCCACTGACGGGATGCATTTTTATTATGTTAAATTCATCATCCGTGAGCTTTCCCGGCTTGTTAATGACATTTTCGGGTATCCTTATCTTTCCCACGTCATGCAAAAGCCCCGCCTGGTATATTACCTTCTGCTCATCCTCTGACTTGCCCATCCTTTTTGCAATCTCAACGGAATAGGCCGCAACACGCTGGGAATGCCCGCTTGTGTACCTGTCCTTGGCATCTATTGTGTAGGCAAGCGCCCTCACCACGTTGGAATTAAGCCTGTCCAGCTTAAGCCTGCTCTCATTGTCCCTTTTTTCATGCTCCCCCATCTTCCTGTAGGCAAAGCCACAGAAAATGAGAATAACGGAAAATACAATGAGACACGTGAACACATTGAAGGCAATCTGGATTCTTGCCTCCCTGAACAGCTTGGAATTGTTCACAATCATCACGACATACCAGCTGTCAAGTATGCGCTGCGAGAACACCGTGCACCTCTCACCGTCCACATCCGTCACGAAGCTTCCCTGTTCCGTTGAATGTATTGAGGTTATCATCCTGTTCTGCTCCTCATTGAGAGGATACACCTGTCCCTTCTGGTCCTCATGCATGTGCGCAACAACAAGTCCCGTGTCATCTATTATGAAACCGTAGCCCATGTCATTCATGTTGATGCTCTCGGTAATGTTCTGAATCTCATTGAGCGTTATGTCGAGCGACAAAACACTCACGCCGTCAGACAGCATCTGGCTCACGCTTATCATTACGGTATTGGTCTGGGCATCCAGGTAGGGTGCCACAATGACAGGCAAGCCGTTGCCCTCAAGCCCCGTGACATACCAATCCCTGGACGTTGCAACGTAGTCGTCATCAGGAACCCAACCTATGCCGTCAAGGTACTCACCATTAATCCATCCGTATATCCCTGTGAAGTTTTCATCAACCTGCTCCGTCTGGTGCTTAGCCTCCGTGGTGAGGTATCTTAGGATGTCCTCATTGGAATCGCCATCCTCCATCATGCCGTTGACCGTGTCAGCGGTAACCCACAGCACGTCCATGCCACGGTTAATGTACGCCTCAATCCTGGCTGCCTCCCTGTCAAGGTTGCTCTTGCCAAGCTCCTCTATCTGTTCAGTGGAATTGACATAGAAAGAATGAAATG
>CAYZYS010000134.1:0-5784 GCA_964482605.1 uncultured Bacteroides sp. | reverse complement strand
CAGCTTCATTTTCATAAATCGTCTGTCCGTCGGCGAGAATTTCACCGCTATCCGGCTTCAAAATGCATCCTGAGATTGGTCTTTACTATGAGAAGGCAGCTTACGAGGAAGCAGAGCATGCAGCCAAGTTTGCAGAGCTTCTGGGAGAGGTTGTCACAGACAGCACCAAGAAGAACCTCCAGCTTCGCGTTGATGCCGAGAATGGCGCAACAGCAGGCAAGGTTGATCTTGCAAAGCGTGCCAAGGAGCAGAACCTTGACGCAATCCATGACACAGTACATGAGATGGCAAGGGATGAGGCTAGACATGGCAAGGCATTTGAGGGACTTCTCAACAGGTATTTCGGATAATAGGAAAGCTTCTAATGCCAACAAGGGCGAACCACCACGGTTCGCCCTTTTTTCATCACACATTTTCAATCACGTATTTACAATCACGCCTGCCCGCATGAAATCCGCATCAGCTCATTGAACACCTCATCACGGTATTCAGGCCTGGCAAGATAATATGCAAAGCTCTCCATTACCTGCTTCTTTTTAAAGCCCCTCCCGTCCAGCTTGAAATTGCAAAAGCCGGCAGGAACATAGGTATCATAAATCATTTCGGGAGAAATAAACGAACGATTGCACTTAATCTGTTCAAAGGAACGTCTTATGTTTTCACATGGAAAATCAACTGCGCCGTACTCAAGCTGCGCCTCCCCCACAAGGTTGTAATGCTCCTTGCGTCTAGGGCAGTTGTCAGCGCAGTAATGATTCACGATAAGCTCAATCCTCTCCTTGTGGTCAAGCGAAAACAGCTCCTCAGTATTATTCATCGCCGAATCCAGGACAACAAGGTAATAATCCTTCTCCAGCTCCGCCTCTATCAATTTCCTGTCATAAAGGCACTTTGTGGTGGAGGATATGATTTTATAGCCCCGGTAATTGTCCCTGATAAATTCCTCCAACAGCCCCGAATTAACAAGCACCTCATTATGCCCATTGTCAGCCAGCTGCATGCACAAGTTGCAATAAGTGTCAAGCAGGTGGATTTTCTCAAGACAGGGATTGGTATATGTGAAACGGATTGCCATGCCACGGTCATTGTACTCACGCACCGCATAGCAGATGTCCTTTTTTGCGGCGAGCCCTATTATGACACGCCCTCCGTTCCAGATATTCCCAGGGAAGCAACCGTAAGCCGCCGAAATGTGCATTCCCTCGTTAAAAAGCTCCGGTGAGGCTTCCATCCTGTCATGCAGGTAAATAATTTCATGGAAATTTTCATAAAATCCTGGCAAAAACATATTAATCTGGTTCATGCCACTCTCCATTCCGCAGACCTTGGCGCATGCCCATCCTAGCTCTGCATCATCTTCAGCTTGTAGAACTCACCCTTAAGCTCCATCAGCTCGTCAAAGCTTCCATACTCCACGCACCTTCCCTTGTCAATCACAGCAATCCTGTCCGCATCACGGATGGTTGAAAGCCTGTGTGCCACAATAAATGTGGTGCGTCCCTTTGTAAGGTTGCCAAGCGCCTCCTGAATCAGCCTCTCGGAAATGCTGTCAAGTGCCGAGGTTGCCTCGTCCAGAACGATGACCTTCGGATTTCTGATAAGCGCCCTTGCTATGGACACCCTCTGGCGCTGTCCGCCTGACAGCGTGCCGCCATGCTCACCCACCACCGTGTCGAGCCCGTCAGGAAGCGAATCCACAAGGTCTGCAAGGTTGGCGGCCTCCACAATCCTGCGAAGCTCCTCCTCACTCACATTTTCCTGTCCATAGGTGATGTTTTCCCTGATTGTCCCCGAAAACAATATCGAGGTCTGCGGCACCACTGCAAGGTATCTGCGATAGCTGCGAAGGTCGAGCTCAGCCATGTCATTGCCATCGAGCAGCACCCTTCCGCCCGTTGCCATGTTAAAGCCAATCACAAGATTGAGGATTGTCGACTTGCCCGCACCGGACTCCCCAACAAGTGCTATCGTTTCGCCCTGCCTTACCTTAAGGTCTAATCCGTTAAGCACATCCTGCTCTGAGTTATGATACCTAAAATGTACATTTTCAAATACAAACTCACCCTTTACATCTGCAAGCTCCCTCTTGCCCTCATTTTCCTCAACATCATCGGCAAGAAGCACCTCACCTATGGAGTTGACGGATTCCACTCCCTTGGCAATTATCGGAATGAGCGTCATGATTGAGGACACCTGGTTGACGATGGTTGTAAAGTAGCTCTGGTACAAGGTTATGTCACCAACCTGGATTTTTCCGCCAATGGCAAGCCATCCCGTGAACACAAGGCAGATTATCTGGAAAATCTGGAACACCGCCCAGCCAACCGAACCAAACACAGACTGAATCACGTCCAGCCTGTAGCCTTTTTCCGCCACCTCAAGGAGCTGCCCGCTCATCTTCTCAACCTCCTCCTGCTCAAGGGCATGCGCCCTGGTCACAGGAATCAGCTCAACCATCTCCATCACCCTGGCGGAGGTCTCCTCCATCTCCTTGCGGAAGGCAGAATTGCTCTTCTTCATCACGTTGCGGAAGGACACCATCGTGAGTGCCGCAATCGGCGTCGTGAGCAAAAAGAAAAGGAACACAACAGGACTTTTCCTGATTGTGACCACCAGCGCAACGCTTATGTTGAGCGCAATGTTGAGTATGCTCAAAAACATCTGCGTTGACAGCGTCTCAACCGCCTCAACGTCCCTGATTATCTTGGATTGCAGCCTTCCCGACTGCGTCTCCGTGTGGTATGCAATGGACAGCTGCTGCAGCTTCTTGACAAGCGCCTTCCGAAGCCCTGTCTCACAGTACCTCGTGGCAAGGCTCTTATATCTTGTGTAACCGTAGTTGGTTGGTATGTTTAACAGTATTAAAAATACCATCAAAAGCCCGTACAGGACCATGTTCCTCCAGCAGTCCGGAACCCCGTTGGTCACGTCATTGATGATGTTTGCCGTCACAATCGGCAGCACCCACACCGGACTGTGCTTGATGAAGAAAAACACGATTGCCCAAAAGAATTTGTTGTAATTCCCCTTGTATAACCCCAGGAGGATTTTTATCGGATGCCCCTCGTTACGGCGGTAGCACTCAATAAACCAATCCTCCACACTCCTCCCCTTTGGACCCTTCATATTAATCTTAAACATATTACCCTTCATCCCACAGGCGTTTTTTTGCCTTACTCCTTAATAATCTTATCAGCATTTTCAGCCACCACGGGCTCTCCCTCACAGCCATTGATATTGACATTTTTCAATACAAGCTCATTGATGTTGCTGACCACAATGCCGCTCTTGCAGGACTCCTTGCAGGCAAGCATCATTGCCGCAACACCCGATTTCGCCTCAGCCGCATAGCTTATGTCAACATTTTCAAAGGTGAGGCGTTCTATCTTGCTCTCCGGAAGCCCACAGATGTATGCCCCCGCAACATGGCAGTTGGTTGCCTTGATGTCCTTAAATGTAAGCCGCTTAATTGCAGGTGTCCTGTCATCAACAGGCAGCGGCTTGTTGGTTCCCACGTACTCCGTCTTGCCGTCCGGGTCGCAGAAATAGAAGCTGTTCACCACGAATGGCGTCATGACATTGTCCATGGTGATGTTCTCGAAGGAAATGTCATCCAGCACTGAATCCTTGCCGCGTCCCCTTCTGGTCTTTACCCTAAGCCCCCTGTCCGTGTTGAGGAACAGGCAATCCCTGATGTGTACATTCTTCACGCCTGCGGCAATCTCGCTTCCCACGGTGACTGCCCCGTGTCCGTCACGCATGCAGCACTGCCTTACCTCCATGTTGGAGGTCGGAATCTTGTGCTTCTTGCCCATGTATATTTTTCCTGACTTAATTGCTATACAATCATCACCAACCGAGATATAAGTTCCCAACACAAGCACATCAGTGCAGGATTCCGGGTCAAGCCCGTCAGTGTTGTGTGAATTTGCAGGATTCTTAATCTTCACGTCAATGAACCTAAGGTGGTTGCTAAAATACGGATGCAGTGTCCACGAAGGTGAATTCTGCACCGTGATTCCCTGCAGCGTCACATTGCTGCAGTGGTTGATGAAAAACAGCCTCGGACGCCATGCAATGTTCCTTATCTTGCAGTCCTTCCACCAATTGTCAAATGTGGTGTTGCCATCCACCATGCCCTCGCCTGTTATGACAACATTTTCCACATTGATGCCGCAGACTATGGCTGAAAAGCAGTCCACGGGATTGCCCTCCCATGAGCCCAGGTTGTACTCATCCGTTTCATCATAGCTTTCGATGATGCCCGGAAGAATTGGGAACTTCTCCCTCTCAGTATATGCCGAAAGCACTGCGCCCTTTGCCAGCTCCAGCGTGAGGTTGCTTTTGAGGAAAATGCTTGAAATCCTGTATTCCCCCTCCGGCACAAGCACCCTTCCGTCCTTCGGGCACGCCATTATGGCGCACTGAATGGCATTGGTGTCATCATGCTGCCCATTGCCATGTGCCCCGAAATCCCTGACATTCAATGTCACAAATTCGTAATCCGTATGTACCGAAAGAGGCGCAACCTGCTCCCCCTCATAATTCACGGTGATGGTGTAATCCGTGTCAGGCTTAAGCCCGTAGATTGATGTGACAACCCTGTCACCCTCACAGTATTTCTCACCATTTACCTGTATCTCATACTTCCTGTCCGTATAATACTTGCCGGAATCCGTCAGCTCCACAACCACGCTGCGGGTTGTCCTCATAACTTCCTTAAGTTCCATTCCAATCCCTCTCAATCACATTATTTGCACTTTCAGCATCAAATCACACTAATGTAATAGTTGGATCTTTAATAAAAAATCTTGGTGGAGGAATTGCTCCTAATGGTGCATATATAGCTGGTAAAAAAGATCTTGTTGAATTGGCTGCTGAAAGATTGACTGCACCAGGACTTGGAAAAGAAGTTGGTCCATCAATGGGAATAAATAAATATATTTTGCAAGGTTTATTTATGGCTCCTAGTGTTGTGGCTAGTAGTTTAAAAACAGCTGTTTTTGCAAGTAAAATGTTATCAGAGCTTGGATATAAGCCAGTTCCTGAATTTGATGAAAAAAGATCTGATATAGTCCAAACTATAGAATTTGGGGATAAAGAAAAATTAATAAAATATTGTCAAGGAATACAAATGGGTTCACCTGTTGATTCTCATTCTATTCCAGAGCCATGGGATATGCCTGGATATGTTGATCAAGTAATTATGGCAGCTGGTGCATTTACACAAGGCTCTTCAATAGAGCTTTCATGTGATGCTCCAATTAGACCACCATATATAGCTTTTATGCAAGGTGGATTAACATATGAATATGGGAAATTGGGAGTGATGAAGGCAATTTCTCAAATAATGTAGGTTTTTATCTCATTTTTTGAAAGGAATGTTAGATATGAAAGTTGTTGTTATCGGCGGTGGCCCAGCGGGAATATTGAGTGCTATTTCTGCTAGAATAAATAATGATGATGATGTTATTTTATTAGAAAAAATGGAAAGTTTAGGAAAAAAGTTGTTGATAACTGGTAAAGGTAGATGTAATATTACAAGCAGTTTGGAGATATCTGAGTTTATTCAAAATATACCTGGAAATGGTAGATTTTTGTATAGTGCTTTTCAGAATTTTACTAATAAAGATATTATTGATTTATTAAAAAGGCATAATGTTAATGTAAAAGAAGAGCGTGGAAATAGAATTTTTCCAGTTAGTGATAAATCAAAAGACGTGTTAGATGCTTTTTGTGAAGAGCTTAGACGATTAAATGTAAAAGTGTATACAAATTCTAAAG
>CAYZYS010000133.1:4258-5798 GCA_964482605.1 uncultured Bacteroides sp. | reverse complement strand
ATAAATATTTCATTTCAATCTACAGCTCCTCTTCCAGCGTTATCCTATTATCATCAAACTTCAAAACACAAAAACTCTTAACGGATACGTTAAGGCCATCACAATTTCTCAGGAACAGCATATACTGATTTGAAAACTCAAAATTGATAAATCTTCGAACTTCATCATCAATCAAAATATCGGCATTATCAATAATGATAAAGCTATCTCTACACTGCTTTATCAAATCCGAAAAATTATCCGATTTATAATTGAATAATTTTATGGCCTTATATTCATCAGTCAGCCTCAGGTCTTCAAGCATTTCATATAACACGGTTTTTCCCGTACCACTATCACCACCAACCAACGTTATCCTATCATTAAACACCAAATCATACGAAAATGGAGCCGCCTTAAATGAAATGTTTTTATAAATCATCATTTTCTCTCCTCTCATACTCTTTGCTCCACCACGCATTATATCCCTTGCTCCCAGTCACTATTTCTGAATCATTAAATCTAATTTTAGCATTATCCGGTATTTCCACAAGGGTTGGTCTTGACATATAGAGTTTTATATTGTCCATCCCAAAAATAATTTTAAGCACATTAGGACCGCACTCCTCCACACAAACAACCTTATCAGGATGTTTTACAAGGTTTAGCAGCGTCTTGCATCCTGATGACAAATTGCGAATCGTCCCTAAACCATATCTCGTTTCAATATGCTTATCCATTGTCAGCTTTGCCTCATCCACCTGCCAGATGTAATTAATTTCTTTTTGTGTCATTTCTTCATTTGACGTATTTAAATTAAAATACAAATCATTTTGGAGAATCCACTCCTTTGAATCCTTTTTTTCTGTATATATGTCAATCATTTAATGTCACCACCTCAATATTCCTTCCATCCTTCTTCCTTGTGACAACCAATTTAAGGTCATTACCATTTCCGCCATTTTCCTGCATGACGGGGATTTCCATCCTCATGGAGCTTCCCGGTGCAAGCTGCCTTAAGTCTTTTCCCATGGAAAGGGCAGCTTTTCCAATCTTACCCACGGCCACACTGCCCTGCAAAATCCCATGTTCTGCGCCATCACACCATACAGCCACAGCCGCCACCTCATCATACAGGTTGGCAAAGCCCTCATTGGCAATGTCTAGGTACAGCTTGGAATTTCCGGCATCCCAGGCCGCCCCGGTTACAACAAACCTATACCCAAGATGTGCCCTGACATAATCATACAAGCTTCTGTCCTTCCATCCCCCACGGACACCACAGGGAATGCCCTTCCACTCATCCAGCACCTTCAGGTCATGCTGGCTGTTAAGATAGGACAAATGCATTTTCCGCATTACTGCTATCACCGTGGCGGCATCCGGCTTTTCGCCGGCTTCGCCCTGCCAGCCTGCCACCTCGCCCCCATTGGTTTCCGTAAGGCACAGCCTGTCCTGAAAATCAAGCTCCGCCTCCCTGTCCCATGCGCCTCGTCCTGCGCAATAAGTTCCAAGGTCTGTCCAGGAGCCGAGAATCCCGTCATTGTACAGGCCAAGATTT
>CAYZYS010000133.1:0-4158 GCA_964482605.1 uncultured Bacteroides sp. | reverse complement strand
AGTTCCAAGGTCTGTCCAGGAGCCGAGAATCCCGTCATTGTACAGGCCAAGATTTATCACCGCACCACCTATGACATTCACGGCGCCTGTATGGGACAACACGCCCCTGCATATGCTGCGCAACTGCGACGGTGTCCTCACAGCCACCCTCATGCCGCCCGTTGCACGGCTCCAGGCTTCATAAAGCTGCACCAGCCTGTCCTCACGCAGGAATTTGGAGCCGTGCATCTCACCCCAGTCTCCCACAAACAACCCCTGCGCCACATATACATACCTTGAATTTTCATTAAGAACAGGACCCAATTGTTCCATATGCCGCATGACAATGGACATAAGACCGGGCTCATTTTCAAGCCCCCTGCCCTCCCTGTCATAAACAATGCGAACAATCAGGTCCTTACCCAGCTCACCATATATCTTCAAAAGCCTGTCCGCCCTAACAAGGGCAGCCTGGTCAATGTCACCGTCCTTAAAGGCATGGATGTCCAGCATCAAAAGCACCAGGCTTTGGTCAGCCTTCACGCACCACCTTATGTCATCCCATACGGGCTCCACATTAAGGTCATACGGATGAAGCTCATAAAAGCCCCTGCCAGGATTTGGCACGTCATCAATTGCATCCATGCCTGCACCGTCACCGCTTCCAAATAACCTCATTGTCCTCCCTCCTGTCAGGCTCCAGCTTAAGAAGCTTGTCCCTGACCAGCACGGCAAGCACGCTGATTGTCATTCGCACCATGTATATCCCCGGCTTGATGATTCCTGAATGCATGCTCGTTCCGCTTATCCTCTCATGCATGACGGCAGGAACCTCCCTGATGGCATAGCCCTTAAGCTGCATATGCAAAATCACGTTGGCGTCAGGGTACCTGTCATCAAACTGGTTATATTTGGAGTAATAGAGGAACGCCCCATACCCAAGCCCCTGCAGTCCCGTGGTCGGGTCGTAAAAATGCCGCCCCGTGGCAAGCTTTAATATTCCCCCAAAGTATGCAAATGCAAATTTCTTCAGCGCCGACACCTTAAATGGCGCACTGTCAGGCATGAACCGTGAACCCAGCACGATATCGGGGTATCTCCCATCCCCGTCCCTGGTGCGAAGCTCATCATACAGCCTCCTGACATTGCAGGTGTCATGTTGTCCGTCCCCGTCCATCTGTATAACATATTTATATCCACGCCTTACCGCATATTTATACCCAAGCTGTAATGCATTGCCATACCCCAAATTGAATATATGTGTGACAAGGTCATATTTCCTCTCCTTAACCACATAATTGGTATTATCAGAGGAACAGTCATTCACCACAAGAACGTCCGCATATTCCCCCACCCTGTCACGCTCCAGTGAATCAAGAACCCTGGTTATGTTCTCCTCCTCATTGTAGGCTGGTATAATTATTAATACTTCCTTCCCCATGACCCTTCCTCCATTCCGCAGGCGGTTTTTGCAACATTTCCGCTGCATTTATCCTCAACTCTCCAGCAACCCCAGCAGCTTCTCCAAATCCCCGTCATGGTTAATCACCCTGCTGCAGGACCTTTGGGCATATCTCGCCCTGAGCTCCCCATCCTCTATGAGCAGCCTTAATTTTTCGGCAATTACCACCGGGTTCAGCTCACACAGTATTCCATCCACGCCATCCTGTATCTGCTCACGGTTTCCGTTACAGTCGGAGGCAATGACCGGAAGCCCAAGCACCTGCGCCTCCTGGATTGCTATGCTCTTTCCCTCAAACCTCGTGCAGTGCGCATATATGTCCGCATTGGCAAAATACGGATACGGATTGGACTTTGCGCCAAGCAGCACAAAATGACTTCCAAGCCCATAACCGTCTATCATCTGCTGTATCCTGCCACGAAGCGGGCCGTCGCCCACCACGTACCAGCACGCGTCAATCCCCATCTGCACCAGGCACCGCATTGCCTCAACGGCAACGTCATACGCCTTCTGCTCCGTGATGCGCCCAACCGTGAGGATTCTCACGGTCTTTCCATTTTTTGCTTCATTTATTCCGCCGTCAGTCTCATCCACATTCCAGATGGCTTCTCCCTGTACCGCCATCCTTTTGATTTCATCCACGTCAAGGAAATTATGAAACACCATGGTCTTGTCGGCAATTTCAGGATATGCCGCCGCAAAGCTTTCCCTCACCTCATCCGACACGGCGAATACCCTGTCATAGCGCAGGTAACAATCCCTGTCCAGCTTTCTTGTGTACCCCGACATTCCATAGTCAATATGTATAAATGCTGCCTTTCTTTTTGCATTGACGTGGTCCGCCACATAGTAGGCAGAACCGCCCTCAAGAAAGGCAACCGCAAGGTCAAATTCCATGCCAAAATCCTGGGCACCATCAGACAGGCAGCGCCACAGCAGCTTGTCCACAAGAACCCTGCCATTCAAAAGCATCCTTATGCCATTTAAAGCCATGTACGGCAAAAGCCTGAAAACATTGCCACGTCTGAACAGACAGCCCAAAACCCGTGAGCGCATGTACTTCTTTCCCTCATGGCTTAGCACGGAGGTTTCGTTGTAGTCCCCATTTAAGCGCACAACATTGTCCGGAACACGGTTTATCAGCTCCCCCTGCCCCATAAGCACATAAAGATACAACTCGTATTTCTGCGGGTCAAGCCGCTTCATGAGGGCAAGCATCGCCATCTCCGCCCCGGCATGCCCCATGGTGTTAATCACGAACAAGATTTTTTTCTTTTCCATCCCCATATAACCGCTTAAATTCCTTAATCTGTGAAAGTATGATTTCATTTTCCTGGTTGAGCAGTGACACCTGCATTGCAAGCTCCTGGTTTTTACTGCGAAGCTGCGACATGAGCATGCTCATCTGGAAAATGATTACAAACAACGCAAGCATCATGAAAAAGAACACAAGGCAATCCTTGCTGCAGAGCACATTAATCCAACGGCTCACCACGGGAAGCACCGAGGCAAGCACCAACAGTACACCCGCAACCCACCAGCTCATGCAAAGCGTCACTGACATTTTCTTACGCACATATTTCATAAAGCTTACAAACATCAATATAAGCGCAAATGCAATCGTAATCACTTTAATTACCAACGGTGACATAGCAATCCCTCCTCCAGGCATTTTCCTGACTTCATTTATTTTCCAGTTCACCTCTCACATAGGACACATTGGACGGCTTGTTCACATGACGCCTCTTAAGTATGTCTCCCTTGCAGAACACGTGCTCATCAATGTGCCTCTCCACCCAGCGAAGCCGAAAGTACGCATAGCACCATCCTGTCATTGCCCCAATGAACAGCCCAAGCCCGTACCACATCCTTGGAAGCGTCATGGAAAAAAGGCTTCCCAGCAGGGTTCCCACCGCAAAAAGAATTGAGGTAAGCATGGCGCCATTCAGGTCATTGAAGTAATACAGGAAGATAAATGCGGCATACATGAGGAACAATACAAAATACCCTGCCGCAAGCACCGGATATATAATCATTGACAGCCCGCTTATGCCGAGCCTTGGCAAAAACAGCACAAACAAAAGGTACAGCACTGCCGATATGATGAACTGAACCCTGGCAAGTGTCATGGTTTCAGATGAAAGCCGCCTAAACATACGATTCTTGGTCTTTTCAATGTCCTGGTGCCGCCCGCCGATTATTGCCTCGGAATAAGCCTTATAGGTCTCGTGAAAATGCATTTCCACATTGGCAATGAATATGATTGTTGCCGACAAATTCGTGAGCATGGCTATGTATGAGGCAAGGTCATATGGGCCTGCGTGAACAAATGTATCCGCCACGCTCACCTTAAGCTCCGAATTCCAGAACACGAAATTGTGCGCATACAGCCCAAGCACATACAGGAAATTCGCCACGATGAGCTGCCAATACTCCTTCATGTAGACAAGCAGCCTTGCATAGCTTTTGCCGCATTTTGTAAAATACTGGCACAGCATTGCGTAGGCAAGCGCCTCCGCAATAACGAAGCCCACAATGAGCCCCAGCAATATGGCATATGATGCCGACAGCCCGCACCACCACTTAAGCCCGCAGGCACATGCAAATGCAGCCACCATGCACACAAGGTAAAAAAGCATTATCTTTTCATAGGTTTTGCATATCCCAAGAAATAACATGTTATTAAAAAGCACCAACAGCGCCATAAACCCAAGATA